>JBFWXZ010000007.1:0-39583 GCA_050186955.1 Flavobacteriaceae bacterium | reverse complement strand
GGCTCCTGGTCGGCGCGCAACACGGCGCCCTTCTACCGCTATTTCGGCCCCGACCTGACGGGCATGTTCCTGTGCGATTCAGGCGCCTTCGGCATCAAGACGAAGGTCGTGCTGCTCTTGGAGCCGTGGCCGAAGATGGCGTTCGGCTGCGCCACCTTCGAGACCCGTGAGGGCTTCGTCGCCACCCAGGCCGAATTCGCCCGCACCGGTCTTCATACCGAATGCTTCGCCTTCGACGGCGACTTCGTGAACCGCTACGCCAAGAGGCCCTCGCCGCCGCGCGCCGAGCAGCAGCGCATGGTCAAGGCATACCTCGCCGACAATCCGAACAAGCTGCGGGCCTATAGAAACCTGCTGCGGGCCTGGCACCCCAAGGGGCTGGGCTTCCTCGCCGGCCTGCCCAACGCGATGTACTACATTTCCGAGGCCTCCGATCAGAAGTCCGCCGACCGGATGATGAAGGAGTTGAACCGGATCGCCCGCAAGCATGGCGGGCGCCTGCTGCCAACCACCATTCCCTTCGGCTTGCGCTACGGCCCCTTCGTCAATGTCGGGGAGCTCGTCGTCACCCCCGAGGGCGAGGTCAATTTCCCGATCAACGCCAAGTTCCCCGCCTCCAAGGCCGTCGAGGTGATGAAGGCCTTCGACGCCTTCGTCGAGGAAAACGGGCACATCCTGAAAAGGCACGGAATCAGGCTCGGCTGCAACGCGCTGCTTCACGGCCATTTCTGGGGCATCGAGCCGGTGATGTTCTGGAAGCGTCCGCTCGGCGAGTATCGCGGCCATTTCGCGCCCGCCGATCGCAGGGAGGTGACGGCGGGCTTCAAGGAGGACCCCGAGGCGACGGCGGCGGCAATCGACTTCCGCTACAGGCTCACCGCCATGTTCCGCAGCATGGGATCGCTTCACGTGCAGTGGGCCAAGGCCTATCCCTTCGCCGACGCGCTTGACGGCCAGACGGCCTGGCAGATCATTCGCGGCATCAAGGACATGACAGACCCCAAGCGGACGATAAACCCCGGTCTTCTGGGGATTTCGTAGCGGCAATGGAAAACACCGCGGCAGCCACTACGCGCTATCCGAGGGTCTTCTCGCCCTTCAACATCGGCGCGGTGGAGTTCAGGAATCGGATTTTCATTCCTGCTCACACAACCAATTTCGCCGAGGATTTCCTGCCGACTGAAAGGCACGTCGCCTATCATCGCGAAAGGGCCGCGGGTGGCGTCGCGCTGATCTTCGTCGAACCCCTGCGGGTGCATCGCACTGCTCTCGGCAGAGCCGGTGGCCTTTCGGGAACAGATCCCCGGGCGCTGCCGGGATTGCGCAGGATAACGCAGGCCATCAAGGACGAGGGCGCGAGGGCCTTTGTCCAGATCACCCATACGGGACGCCATAGCGACAACTTCGTCGACAGGCTGCCGCCATGGGCTCCATCGGCGATTCCGTGGACCACCAGCGGTGAAGTGCCTCATGAGATGACCGATCGCGAAATGGAGGAGGTCCTGCGAGGCTACCTGGCGACGGCGGAACTGGCGATCGAGGCGGGTTTCGAGGGAATAGAGGTCCACTTGGGCCACGGGCACCTCCTCCACCAGTTTCTCTCGCCTGCCTGCAATGTCCGCAGCGACGGGTTCGGCGGCAGTTTTGAGAACCGTCTTCGCTATCCGCTCGAGGTCGTGCGCGCGCTGGCCGAGACGATTGGCGACCGGGTGCCGCTCGGCATCCGCATGAGCGTCGATGACTTGATGGACGGCGGCTGCGACGCACGGGCAAACCGGGAAATCGCGCGCCGCGCGACCGCGATTCCCGGGATAGCCTTCGTCAATGCGTCGGTTGCGGCATATCACTGGCCAAGCATCGGCTTTCACGTGGCCGACATGAGCTACCCCTCCCATCCCTACCTCGAGCAGACCGTCGCCCTGCGCGAGGCGATCGGTGACCTGCCGCTGCTGACGGTCAACCGCTATACCGACTTGACCGATGCGGAGGAGGGACTGGCGACCGGAGCCATCGACATGATCGGGATGAACCGCGCTCACATGGCGGATCCGAACATCATCGCCAAAACGATGCGTGGCGAGGATGCGGATATCCGGCCTTGCGTCTCATCGAATTTCTGCATCGGCCAGATCGGCGTGCACCGCCCCATAGCATGCATGATGAACGCCCGCGTCGGTAAGGAAGGCCTGTGGGACGAAACGCCGGAGCGCGCCGCAAACATCCGGAAGGTTCTCGTTGTGGGCGGCGGGCCCGCAGGCATGGAGGCCGCCCGCCTTGCCGCACAACGGGGACACGAGGTGACCCTGTGGGATCGCGGCGATCGGTTGGGCGGCCTGTTGAATCTCGCCGGCACCGCTACAGGACGGTCGGACCTGCACAAGATGCGGGACTATCAGGAGCAAATGCTGCGAAAGACGGCGGCGTCCATCGAGACGAACAAACAGGCCGGGCTCGACGGGATATGCGCGTTCGGCGCCGATGTCGTGGTTCTCGCGACAGGAAGCCTGCGCACCCCTGTCGCCCTGCCCGGTGGAGAAGAGGCCGCGTCGGTTGAGACGGCATTGGCGGAAAGCCGCGACTCATGGGCCGGGTCGCGTGTCTGCATCCTGGATGTCTCGGGTTCGTGGGATACGCTGTCGGCGGCCGAGACTCTCGCGCAATGCGGTGCCGCGGTGACCGTCGTCAGCCAGCCCGACGAGCCGCTGTGGCACATCAACATCTACAGCCGCATGACGGCGCTTGACCGGCTGTCGAAACTGGGCGTGAAACTCTGTCCGGGCCTCGCGCCCTTGCGCATCGCCGGGCGGCAACTCGAAGCCCGCAGCAAATTTGCCGGAACCGCAGTGACTCTCGGCGATTTCAACCGCTTCCTGATCGCATCGAGAGGAGCCGGCGACCATCGGCTGCAAGCGGCCCTCGAAGCGCGTGGCCAGCAAGTCCGCTGCATCGGCAACGCCCTCGCACCACGAGCACTGCTGGACGCGGTTCACGACGGGCACTCGCTCGCTCGCGCGATCTGACAAATTTGAAAAGTCGACCGATTCAGGACGTGAGATGAAGACGATCTACACCGCCACAGCCACCGCCTCGGGCGGCCGCAACGGAACCGCGTGCACCGACGATAGCGCGCTTCAGGTGAAACTTGTGCGCCCTCGCGAACTGGGCGGCGACGGAGCCGCCGGCACCAACCCCGAGCAGCTCTTTGCCTGCGGCTACGGAGCCTGCTTCGCCAGCACGCTCGATGTCGTCGCCAGAAAGCGAAAGCTGACACTCACCCGGAACGAGGTGACCGCCCATATCGGATTATGCCAGCGCGAAGAGGGAGGTTACGTACTTTCCGCGAAGCTCGACATTCTTCTGGGCGGGGTGGACGGCGCGGTCGCGGAGGATCTCGTTCGCGAGGCGCATGTCATATGCCCCTACTCCAATTCGATCAGTGCCACCGTCCCCGTTGAACTGGCTATCGGGATTTCTGAGTAGCGGAGTTGGAAAGGCCGCGCGCATCCCGTCGCTCGCACTGGCGTCACTGGATGCGCCTGACATCACTAACCGATGAAACGGCCCCCATTGGTGAGGACGAGGCGGCGCAACAGCGATTGCAATACGATGCGTTCTTGCGGCGAGATACTGGCGATCAGCTCATGCTCGACCTTGGCCTGCGTCGCCATCGCGCCGTCCACGAGCTTGCGGCCTTTCTCCGTCAGCCGGACGATTACCGTGCGACCGTCATTGGGACCGCTCTTGCGGGTAATGAGTCCGTTGCGCTCCAACCTGCCGAGCAGTTTCGACAGGCCTCCTGAGGTCAGCACCATCGTGTTCTGCAGCGCCGACGGCGTTAGCTCAAAGGGCGCGCCGGCGGAGCGCAACGTGGCGAGTACGGCGTAGTTTGGATATTTGAGGCCATGCGCCGCGAAGGCCGCATTGAAGGCGCGTAGAATCACGTCATGGAGCCGAAGGATGCGTCCGGTTATGGCCTTGGCCGACGGGTCGAGATCGGGGCGCTCGCGCCGCCACTGGGCCACCCCCACATCCATAACGTCCCTGTAGGTGGGGTCGTCGAGATCATTCACGACAGACAAACATCCCTCCCGGTCTCGTTGCGAGTCGTCGGCATAGCGGTATCCACACTGGATAGCATTACCGGCGCGCCCGCCAAATCAAATAGTTTCCATTTATCTTCCTTGACAGATATCAGACAGCTAACCTAGCCTTGCAACGTTCCCCGCCACCGACGCGGGACTTGGCTCGTGGCAGCATGCAGCAGGGGATCTCGCGGGAAATGCCATCGGCATCGCAACACGGCAAAATGCAGGTCGCGCTGGAACTCGACGGCCTGTGCAAGTCCTACGGCGATGTCCAGGTCGTGCGCGACATCTCCCTGCGCATCCGCAAGGGAGAGCTCATTTCCCTGCTCGGCCCGAGCGGCTGCGGCAAGAGCACCACGTTGCGAATGATCGCCGGTTTCGAACAACCCGATAGCGGACGCATTCTCGTCGACGGCAACGACATCACCGACCTCGCGGCTCACCGGCGCAATCTGGGCATGGTGTTCCAGAACTACGGCCTGTTCCCGCACATGACGGTGAACGACAACGTCGCCTATGGGCTGAAGCGGCGCGGAGTCGCCGCGCGCGAGCGCGCCGAAAGAGTCGCCGAGGCGCTCAAGCTGGTCCGGCTGCCCGACATGGGTGGGCGCTATCCCGCCCAGCTCAGCGGCGGCCAGCAGCAGCGCGTGGCGCTGGCGCGCGCCCTCATCATCGAACCGTCGCTGCTGCTGCTCGACGAACCGCTGAGCAGCCTCGACGCGAAACTCCGCGTCGAGATGCGAGACGAGATCAAGGAGCTTCAGGCGAAGACCAGTATCACCACGGTGTTCGTCACCCACGACCAGGACGAGGCGCTGAGCCTCTCCGACCGCATCGTCGTGATGAGCGCCGGGCGGATCGAGCAGATCGATCGTCCCGATATCGTCTACAGCCGGCCGGCGACGCCCTTCGTCGCCGATTTCATGGGCGAGGCGAACCTCGTCGAGGGCACGGTCGCGCTGGCGCGGGGCAAGGCGCATCTGGTGCATGCGAGCGGGGTCAGGCTGCCGGTCGCCGCCGAGGGGCTGGAGAACGGTCAGCGGGCCAGGATCAGCATCCGTCCGGAAGCGATCTCGGTCAGTCCCGGAAAGCCCAAACGAGGGGTCGACGGACTTGAGGCGCAGATTTCGGGTGTTACCTACCGAGGCGCCTTCAGCATGCTCACATGTCGCCTCTCTCCGACGCTCGAGCTTCGCGCCGCGCATACCAACCGGGGTGGCGACGAGGCGCCGCTCGCCCTCGGCGACACCGTGCATCTCGAATGGTCCCCGCTCGCGGCGAGGAAGGTATGACCTCCAGCGGCGCGAAGGCGAGTGAACGTTCCACCGGCGCGTGGCGCTACCTGCTGCTGGTGGCGCCGAGCCTCGCCGTGCTGGCACTGTTCTTCCTGCTGCCGCTCGCCGACATGTTCATGCGCAGCTTCGAGCACTTCGTCGCCTATGGCGATCCGAAGCCCGGCTTCACCCTCGACAACTACGCCAAGTTCGTCGGCGACAGCTTCTACCGGCTGACGCTCGGCAAGACGCTGACGCTCGGCGCGGTGGTCGCGGCGGTGTCGCTCGTCATCGGCTTCCCGATGGCCTATGCGATCGTTCGCGCACGGTCGGGCATGCGCGCCTTCCTGACGGTCATCGTGCTGGTGCCGCTGATGACCAGTGTCATCGTACGCTCCTACGGCTGGATGATCCTGCTCGGCGAGAGCGGCCCGATCCCCTCGCTGATCGCCGCGCTCGGCCTGCCGAGGCCGCGGCTCATGTACACCTTCGCCGGCACGGTGATCGCCCTGGTTCAGGTGATGATGCCGTTCATGGTGCTGACGCTGGCCGCGGCCATCCAGCGCATTAGCCCGACGCTGGAGGACGCCTCGCGCAATCTCGGCGCGAGCCGCTTGCGGATGTTCATGGACGTCATCCTGCCGCTCAGCTTGCCTGGCATCGCCGCCGGCACCGTGCTCGTCTTCTCGCTCAGCATCAGCGCCTTCGCAACGCCGGTGCTGATCGGCGGCGCCAGCGTCAAGGTGGTGGCGACGGTCGTCTTCGAGCAGGCGCTGACCGTCATCAACTGGCCTTTCGCCTCGGCGACTTCCTTCCTGCTCATGGCGGTAACGCTGCTGCTTGCCTTCGCCCAGGCACGGTTGGTCGCGTGGAGCTCTCGATGGGCACGGTAGCGGCAAGACGAAAAAGCGTGGCGGCCGTCGTCCGAGCTGATGCGGGAAGCTGGATCTTCGCGCTTGCCGTGGGTCTGATCTGCCTCTTCCTTGTCGCGCCGATCCTCGTCGTCATCATCACCGCATTCAACCCGGCGCGCTTCGTAACCTTCCCCCCGCAGGGCTTCACGCTGGGCTGGTTCAGGGAGATCTGGCACAATCGCGACATCCTCGACGCCGCGTGGCTGAGCCTGCGCGTCGCCGTCATCACCGCAATCGTCTCGACCATCATCGGCACCGCGGCGTCTCTGGCGTTGACGCGGTCGAGGCTGCCGGGCATCGACGTCCTCAAGCTGTTGCTGCTGTCGCCACTGCTGGTGCCGGGCGTCGTCTTCGGCATCGCGCTGCTGATCTTCTTCAACCGCTTCGGGATGATCGGCACGGTGAGCGCGATCGTCGCCGCCCATATCTGCATCACCTTGCCCTATGTGGTGCGCACGGTGACGGCAGGGCTGGAGACCATGGACCCGGCGATCGAGGATTCGGCTCGCAGCCTCGGTGCCTCGCCCGCGGTGGTCATCCTCACAGTGACGCTTCCGACCATCCGCTCCAGCATGTTCGCGGGCGCCATCTTTTCATTCCTCGTCTCCTTCGACGAGGCGATCGTGACGCTCTTCCTGGCGGGTGTTCAGGGAGTCACCCTCCCCGTCTTCATCTTCCAGTACGTCCAATACAACAACGACCCGCTGGTCGCGGCGGTGGCCGCACTGATGGTGCTGGTCACCTCCGCCGCCGTGGTCACGGTCATCCGCAAAGTCAGAGTCGTCTAGTGCACCAACAGGGAAAGGGAACGGGATATGACTATTTCCTCAAAGCCTAACAGACGCGACGTGATCAAGGCCGGCTTCGCCGCCGGAGCCGCCGGGGCCTTCGGATTGGGGAGCATTGCCCGCGCCGCAGCGCAGGACACCATGCAGGACTTCAAGGGCGCTCAGCTCGTCGCCAACGCCTATGGCGGCTCCTTCGGCAAGGCCTGGCAGGAGTATGTGGTCGCCCCCTTCGAGAAGAAATTCAACGCCCGGGTGACGATCGTCGAGAGCCTTACAGGGGACACCGTCGCCAAGGTGCGCGCCTCGCGCAACAACCCGCAGATGGACGTCGCCATGCTCGGCGACAGCGGTGCCGTGCTGCTCGCTGCCGACGGTCTCTACGAACCGCTCACCGAAGCGGCAGTGCCAAACCTGAAGGAACTGCTGCCTCAGGCCCGCAATCCCGGTGATCCCTATGCCGAATTCCTCTTCGGCTCCGAGGTCTTCGCCTACAACACCAAGGCGCTGTCGACCCCGCCGAAGAGCTGGAAGGACCTCTATAAGGACGAATACAAGGGCCGGCTGCTGCTCCCCGACCTCACCAACTCGACCTCCGGCGTCGTCTTCCTCGTCCATCTCGCGGAGCTCAACGGCGGCTCCGTCGATAATATCGATCCGGCGTTCGAGGCACTGGAGCGCCTGCGTCCGAACGTCCTCACCTACTGGAGCTCGCAGCAGCAAATTTCCGGCCTCATGGCTTCGGGTGAGGCGTGGGCGGCCGTGTGGACGCCGGACCGCGCCGGAGCTCTGATGAAGAGCGGAGCGCCGGTCGACATCGTCTATCCGGAGGAAGGGGTGAAGGTATTCGGCAACGGCATCGGCGTCGTCAAGGGCACCAAGGTGCCGGAACTCGCCGCGGCCTATGTCAACTTCGTGCTGTCGAAGGAAGTGCAGTCGAGCTTTCACGCCAACGCGCTGCTGACGCCGACCAACGCCAAGGCCGAGCTTCCCGAGGAAGCCCGCCGCTTCGTCCCCGACCCGGCGATCGCCACGACGGCCGACTGGGGCAAGGTGGTGGAACACATGCCGCAGTGGGTCGAGCGCTGGAACCGCATCGTCACCCGCTAGCGCGGCCCGGCAGGCGCCGCCCTCCCCGGCGCCTGCCGCCTTCCCGGAAGCCGATATGTCCAGACCTGTCGTCCTGATCACCGGCTCCGCCTCAGGCATCGGCGCGGCAACCGCCGCGAAGCTGGCGGGCGAGGGCTATGACGTCGTGATCAACGGCCCTCCCAGCGGGGAGGACATCGAAAGCCGGCTCGATGCGCAGGCGCGCGAGCTTGCCGAAAGCGGCGCGGCTATCCTGCCCCTCGTCGCGGATGTGCGCGAGCCGGACCAGACCCGCGGCATGATCGAGGCGGTCGAGCGGCGCTTCGGTCGCCTCGATGCGCTGATCAACAATGCCGGCTTCACCATGGCTCGACCGGTCGAGGAGATCAGCGTCAGCGATTGGGACGACCACTTTGCGCTTCATCTGAGAGCGCATTTCGACCTTGCGGTGCGCGCCTCCCGGCTGCTCAAGCAGGCACGCGGCGCGATGGTCAACATCGGCAGCGTCGCCGGCAAGGTCGGGCTTCCCGGCCGCACCGTCTACGCGGCGGCGAAATCCGGCGTCGAGGCGTTCACCCGCGCACTCGCCTGCGAATGGGCGGAAGCCGGTGTGCGGGTCAATTGCGTCGCGCCGGGGACGATCCGCACGCCGCTCATCGAACGCAACCTGAAGCTCGGCTTCCTCGACGAGAAGATGGTGCTGGCCCGCACCCCGATGAAGCGCTTCGGAACGCCCGAGGAAGTCGCCGGCGTCGTCCACTTCCTGCTCTCCCCGGCCGCCTCCTACGTGACCGGGCAAACGATCTATGTGGACGGCGGCTGGACGAGCTGGGGCGGCTAGACAACCGAAATGCGCCTATGCGCGGGAACTTCGCCTTCGGGCGACAACTGGAGAGTTTGAAATGAGAATCGCACTGGTCGGCGGACGGGTATTTGACGGCACCGCCGAAACCAAGCCCGGCGAGGCTTGCGTCCTCATCGAGGACGATACGATCCTCGACGTGGTTGCGAGCCGCAACGACATCGGCGACGCCGTGGAGATCGACGTCACCGGATCGACGGTGATGCCCGGACTCATCGACACTCACATCCACTTCGCGATGTGGGGAATGGACCTGATCGGACACCAGGCGAGCAGCCTCGCCTATCTGTGTTCGGAAACCGTCTACAACATGAACTACGTGCTGCGCGGCGGATGCACCACGGCGCGAGACCTTGGCGGCCTCGACGCCGGCTTCCGCGACGCCGTGCGCGACGGTCTCGTCCCGGGACCGGAAATCCAGACCAGCATCACCTTTCTGACGCCGACCAGCAGCGTCCTCGACCGCACGACAAGGCACGGCATCAAGTCGCCGCCCTTCCCCGGCACGCCCTACCCGGTCTGCGACGGACCCGACGAGGTGCGCCAGCGGGTGCGCGAATGCGCCCGCGCCGGCGCCGACGTCATCAAGATCGGCACGACCGGTGCGGTCAGCTCGGCTAAGTGCCCGCCTTGGAAGGCAGCGTTCAACCGCGCCGAGACCGAGGCAGCGGTGGACGAGGCGCACGCGCTGGAACTGCCGATCGCCTGCCATGCGGTGTCCGGGCCCGGCGTTGCCGTCGCCATCGAGGCCGGTGTCGACACGCTGGAGCACGGCGCGGAGCTGACGCCGCGCCTCGCCGACATGCTCGCGGAGAAGCAGATCTGGTACATCCCGACGCTCGCCGCCTACAGGCTGCATGCGGAGAACGGGCCGGACTGGAAGAAGGCGCGCGCCCGCGACGTCGAGGCGCTGCACTGCAAGAGCGTCGCCATGGCGCTGAAGGCGGGGGCCCCGATCGCCATGGGGTCCGATGCCGGCGGCTACGGCCTGGATTTCGCGCTCGAGCTGGAAAGGCTGGTCGAGGCCGGGCTTACGCCAACGCAGGCGCTCGTCGCGGGCACCGGCGACGCCGCTCGCTGCATCGGGGTCGCCGAACGCAAGGGCACGCTCAGGAAGGGCATGCAGTCCGACGTCCTCGTGGTCGACGGAGATCCCTTCGCCGATGTCGGCATCATGCGGCAGCGCGACAAGCTGGCGATGGTGATGAAGGCGGGCAAGGCGGTCTGCGGGCGTCTCGCCGGAGCCGTCAACGAGGCGAGCGGCAGCGCCGAGCAACGCGACGGCGACCTCGGCCGGCGCTTCTTCAGCGCGTGACCGGCGCGGAGTCCATGCCATGAAACCTTCCAAGGAAGACCTGAAGCGGCTCGTCTGCGAGGAGATCGACCGGCGCAGCGCGGAGATCATCGATCTCAGTGCCGACATTCTCGCCAATCCGGAGACCGGATTCTTCGAGCAGCGCACCGCAGGCGCGGTCGCCGCCAAGTTCCGCGAGATGGGCTTGTCATTCGAGGAAGGCCTAGCCCGCACCGGCGTCAAGGCGCGGCTGAAGGGCGCCGGTCCCGGCCCGACGGTCGGCATCCTCGGCGAGCTCGATTCCATCATCACGCCGGACAGTCCGGTCGCAAACCCGGCAACTGGCGCCGCCCATGGTTGCGGTCACAACGCGCAGATCGCCTCGATGATCGGAGCCGGCCTCGGCTTGCAGACGGTGATGCGCCATCTCGACGGCGACGTCGTCCTCTTCGCCGTGCCGGCGGAAGAATGCATCCAGATCGAGGAGCGTCTCGGCCTGCGCGACCGGCAGGAGATCGGCTTCGTGATCGGCAAGCCCGAGCTCATCCGCATCGGCGCCTTCGACGATATCGACATGGTGACGATCACCCATACGCCGCATGGCCTCGATGACAGCCACGCCAGCGTCGGAGACACCCACAATGGAGCGCTGGTCAAGCGCATTCGCTTCACCGGCGTGGCGGCGCATGCCGGCAGCTTCGCGCACAAGGGCGTCAATGCGCTTAAGGCGGCGATGCTGGCGATATCGGCCATCGACGCGCAGCGTGAGCGCTTCGTCGAAAGCGACCTCGTGCGCATCAGCCCGATCATCACCAAGGGCGGCGACGCCACCAGCTCGGTGCCCTCGGACGTGCGCATCGAAACCATGGTGCGCGCCCGCACCGTCGAAGCGATGCGCGAGGCGAGCGACCTCGTCGATCGCTGCATGCGCGCCGGCGCGATGGCGATCGGCGCCAGCGTCGAGATCGAGACGGTCTCCGGCTACATGCCGAACAACCCGGACAAGCGGCTGATCCGCCTGCAATACGAGAACTGCGCACGGGTCGTCGGCGAGGACCGGATGGGGGTGGCACGCCATCAGACCGGCTCGACCGATGTCGGTGACCTGAGCATGATGATGCCGGTGGTGCATCCGCGCAGCGGCGGCACGGTCGGCGCGCCGCACAGCCGCGACTACTATGTGCGCGATCACGTGCTGGCGGCCGTCAACCCGGCGAAATCCATGGCGATGCTGGCGATCGACCTGCTCTATGACGGTGCGGCGGAAGCCAAAACGGTCCTTGCCGAGGCGGGGCCGAAGCTCGACAAGCAGTCCTATCTGGAGCTTCGCCACTCCTTCGATCGTCACGAAGTCTTCGACGGCGCGGCGCGGTGAACGGAACCGATCGCGAGTTCGCCGGCGCGGCCTTCGTCGTCACCGGGGCGGCATCGGGGATCGGCCGGGCGATCAGCCTCCGGCTGGCGCTCGCCGGCGCGGAAATCATCGCCGTCGACCGCGATGCCGCGGGACTGGAACAGCTCGAGCGCGACCTTTGCGGCAATGGCAACTCGATCGTTCCGCAGCTTCTGGACCTCGCAGCGCTCTCCGATATCGCGGCGCTCGACCGGTTTCTCGCGGCAAGAAAAGGGCCCGGCCTTCGCGGCGCGGTCAATTGCGCGGCATTGGTCGTGCCCTGCCCGGTAATGGAGCAGGAGGCCGCGGCGTGGGACGAAACCTTCGCGGTCAATCTGCGGGCGCCCCTGCTGATTACCCAGCTCGCGGTGCGCTACCGCGACCTCGGGGCGCCGGCGGGCATCGTGCACATTTCATCCACAGCGGCGGCCATAGCTCGGTCCGGCCACGCCGCCTATGCCGCCTCCAAGGCAGCGCTGGAGCAACTCGCCAGGGTTCAGGCCATCGAACTCGCGGCGGCGGGCATTCGCGTCAACGCCATCCGTGTCGGCCTCGTCGATACCGAGGGCGTGAGACTGGCAGCGGCGGGCGAAGCGGGTCAGGCGGAGCATCGCGCCAAGATTGCCCGCATCCCTCTCAAGCGCGAAGGCCGGCCGCAGGAAATCGCGGAGATGGCTGCCTTCCTGCTGTCCCACCGCAGCAGCTTCTGCACAGGTGGGATCTATACGGTCGATGGGGGGTATACGGCAGGATTGTCATCCTAGGAACTCCCAGGCCGTTGACGAAAAAGAGGCGCAGTGTCTGCGGCCACTGACCCAAGCCGGATACCGAGCTCTCGCTTCCTCACCCGATCAAAGCGGCCCTAGGCAAAGACCGCCCGAAGATCGGCCGGCATCACCAGCGCGCGCCTTGCGAAGATATGGGTCGCGATCAGGATCAGGATCACCGAGGCATAGGGCGTTGCCGCCAGCAGATAGGAGGACACCTCGACCCCGGTCGACTGCAGCCTGAGAACAGCGACTTCGGAAACGCCGAACAGCAGGCACACCGGCAGCACGAGGCTCGGTTTCCACCGGGCCACGATGACCAGCCCGACAGCGATCAACCCCCTGCCCTTCGTGATCTCCTGCGCCCAGGTCTGGGTGTAGTCGACGGTCAGCACCGCGCCGCCGAGACCCGCCAATGCGCCGCCGACCATGATGCCGTACAGCCGGATTCGTCCGGGGTTGAGACCGTTCTCAGCGGCGACGCGCGCGGATTCGCCGACGGTCCGCCAGGCCAGGCCGGTGCGGGTGTTGCCAAGCCACCATGTCGCGAAGAGGACGATGGCTATGGCGAGGAAGCTGGTGGCGGTGGTCTGCGACAGGAACACGCCGATCACCGGCCAGCCGTCGGTTGCCGGGGTTCCCAGCGTGCCGAGCGGCGTCACCTGCTGGCCGACATAGGCGCGCCCGGCATAGGAGGTGACACCGAGGCCGATCATCCAGACCGCGAGCCCCGAGGCGATCTGGTTCGCGCGGGCGCCGAGCACCAGCGCCGCATGGACCAGCGACAGGATCACACCCGCGGCGGTGCCGGCGGCGAGGCCGAGTATCGCGTCGCCCGATCCGGCGGCGACGGCGAAACCGACGCAGGCGCCGACCAGCATTTCGCCCTCGATGCCGAGATTGATGACGCCTACCCGCTGGGTCAGCGTCTCGCCCAGCGTCGCCAGAAGCAGCGGAGTGACAGAACGCAGCGTCGCCGCCGCCCAGACCCCGAGGAGGGTTGCGAGTTCAGTTTCCATGACTTTTCCCAAATCGCTTCCAAAGACCCGGGACAGCCAGCGCGGTGGCGAACAGCAATCCCTGGAGAATGACGACGCTGGCGGCAGGCACCTTGGCAAAGAGTTGCAGCGCGTCGCCCGCCGAGATGAGCCCGGCGACGACGACCGACACCGGCACGATGACCAGCGGGCGGTGCCCCGACAGCCAGGCGACAAGGAAGCCCGTGAGGCCGTAGCCGACAGATATTCCCGGTTGCAGCCGTCCCTGCACGGCGGAGACTTCCACGATGCCGGCGATGCCGGCGATGGCGCCCCCGAGCGCCATCAGCGCCACGACCTGTCGACCGTAGTCGAGACCATAGGTCTCGCCGACCTTGCGGTTTCCCGCTAGCACCCGGATCGACAGCGCCCAGCGCCCCCGGGTGAAGGCGAAATGCAGGGCGACGGCGAGCATGAGGCCGAGTACCAGCCCGAGGTGAACGCGGCTGCCGCCCAGCGCCGGAAGCACCGCCGAGGGCGGAAAGGGCGCCGTCGCCGGCCAGCCGAGATTCACCGGATCGCGCCACGGGCCATAGACGAGGGCGCTGACCAACAGGATGCCGACATAGTTCAGCACCAGCGTCGAGATCGTCTCGTTGATCTCCAGGCGCGCCCGGAGATAACCGGGCACGAAGCCGAACAAACCGCCCCCAGCAACCGCGGCAAAGATCATCAGCGGGATCAGGGCCCATGCGTTCAGCCCACCCATGACAAGCACCACGGCGGTCCCGAAGATGGCGCCGACATGGAGCTGTCCTTCGGCGCCGACGGAGATGAGGCCCAGCCGCCCGGGCACCGCCGCGGCAAGCGCGCACAGCAGGATCGGCGCCGTCTTCAGCAAGGTCTCCGACAGCGAATAGGAATCGCCCACCGCGAACAGGACCATGTCCGCGAGCGTCTTCAGCGGCGGCTGTCCGATCGCCAGGAAGAAGAAGAGCGCGACGACGACGAAGCCCGCGCTCGTCATCGACATGGTCGCGAGCATGTTTCTGTTGATCGAGCCCATCAGTTATCCATTCCTGTCATGAGCGCGCCGATGGCCTCGCGGGATACGTCAGGACCATTGGCGATGTCGGCGACGATGCTGCCTTCCCGCATGACCACGATGCGGTGCGCAGCGGTGATCAAATCGTCGAGTTCCTCCGATATCCACAGCACGGCGCTTCCGGCCGCCGCCTGCTCGAACATCGTGCGGTAGACGGCTGCCGTCGCCGCCAGGTCGAGCCCCATCGTCGGGTAGACGAGAAGGACCGCCGGTCGCGGCGCGCCGAGTTCTCGGGCGATGACCAGCTTCTGCAGATTTCCGCCGGAAAGCGTCCCGGCCTTGCGCCGCGGCTCGCGCGGGCGCACGTCGAAGCTTTCCAGCAGCCGCTCGACCGAAGGCAGGTCGTTTCCGGCGGGACGGCTTTTCACCGGCGCCACCTTTCGCAGCCCGAGATTGACGGTGAGGTCGAGGCTCTCGACGACGCCGTTCTCGCGCGGCTGTTCAGGGACGTAACCGATGGCGGTGGAATGCGCCCCGCGCAGCGAGCGCCGGGCGACGCTCTTGCCGTCCAGCTCGACATCCCCCCTGTCCAACGGCCGCACGCCGGTAACGACCTCGGCGAGAAGCGACTGCCCGTTGCCGGTGACGCCGGCCACGCCGACGATCTCGCCGCGCGCGATCTCCAGATCGATGCCGCTGATCGCGATTCCCGGCTGCGCGGCGCTGGCCTTGCTGATTTTCAGCCGGATCTCGCGCTTCTCGGGCCGCGGCGGCGGCGCGAGGTCGCGGTCGCTCCCGCCGCCCATCATCGAGGAGACGAGATCGTTCAGAGGCTTCTCGCCCGCCTTCGCCGTCTCGACGACCGCGCCGCGCCGCATCACAACGATGCGGTCGGCGCAGGCCGAGACGTCCGCGAGCTTGTGGGTGATCAGGACGACGGCGATCCCGCTCTGCGCCAGCTCGCGCACGAAGCGGTGCAGGTTGCGCGCCTCGCTCGGTGTCAGCACCGCGGTCGGCTCGTCGAGTATGACGATCCGCGCATCGAGATTGAGCACCTTGCACAGTTCGACGAGCTGCTGCTCTCCGACGGCGAGGTCGGCGACCAGCTTGTCGGGATCCACCGACGGCGCGAGCCGCCGCAGATTGTCCAGCACCGCGTCGACGCCGGGCCGCCCGCGCCCGATCAGGTAGGGCGTCCTCGGCCAGGCCATCAGCAGATTGTCACGTACCGACAGCGCCGGGATCAGCGAGAACTGCTGGAAGACCATGCCGATTCCGGCGGCCATGGCGTCGGCAGGACCATCGATGTCGGCGGGCCGGCCATCGATCAGCACCTCGCCGCCATCGGGCTGGTGAACCCCGAAAAGCACCTTCATCAGCGTCGATTTGCCCGCGCCGTTTTCCCCGAGCAGCGCCAGCACCTCGCCCGCATTGACGTCAAGGGTGATCGAGTCGCAGGCCGTGAACGACCCGAACTTCTTCGTCACAGATTCCAGTCTGGCAATCGTGGTGCTCATCGCGTCAGCCCACGGCGAACCAGGCGTCGACCTCGACCGCCGCGCCCTGCGGCAGATTGGCGACGCCGATGGCGGTGCGCGCGTGCTCGCCGACCTGCCGGCCGAAGAGCTCGATCATCAGATCCGAGGCACCGTTGATGACATGCGGGACGTGCCCGTAATCCGGCACGCAATTCACGAAGCCGCCGAGGCGCAGGCACGCGCTCACCGGGGCGAGCGTCCCTCCAAGCGCTTCGCGGAGCGCGGCGATCAGGTTGAGCGCGCAGATGCGCGCCGCCTTCTGCCCGGTCTCCAGATCGTAGTCGGCGCCGAGCTTTCCTTTGAACACGACCGAGCCGTTCCATTCGCAGGTCTGCCCTGCGAGATAGATCGTGTCCCCGTCGCGCCGCCAGGGAACGAAGCTCGCGATGGGGCGGGGAACGTGAGGGAGCTCGATCTCGAGCTCGCGAAGACGCGCGTCCGCCCGGTGGCTTGCCGTCAGCGTCGTCATGCGCCGCTCCCGATGCCGGAAATCACATCGGCCGAGTTCGTCACGAAGCCGAACAGCAGTTTGACGTTGTAGATCACCGCCTGCGTGCAGTAGTCGGGCGAGACCGTCCCGCAGCAGTCCTCGACGAGGATGGTGTCGTAGCCGAGGAAATTCGCGTCCTCGAGCGTGGTCATGACGCACTGATCGGTGCAGACGCCGCCGATCAGCAGGGTGCGGATGCCGAGGTTGCGGAGGACCGCATCGGTCTCGGTATCCCAGAAGGCGCTGAAGCGGTGCTTGACGATCTGGATGTCACCGTCACCCGGATCGATCTCATCGACGACCCGCGCACCCCAACTGCCCTCCGCGATGACCTCCGAGCGGGAGCCCTCGACCGGTTCGGCGAGACCGCCCGCCTCTCCATGGACGTTGTGAGCGTGCTGCAGCGAGGGCGAGATGTTGAGCAGGTCCCTGCGCACTCCCCAGTTCACCCAGACGATCGGGATGTCGGCGGCGCGGAAGGCATTCGTGAGCGCCTTCAGCGGCTCGATGGGCTTACGGTTCGGGCTTATGTCGATGCCCTTCCCGTCCATCCACCCGCCGGGGGCGCAAAAGTCGTTCTGCATATCGACGATCAGCAGCGCCGTCTTGCTGGCATCGACGACGATATCCTGGGGCTCGGCGGCGATCTTCGTCCGCCGCATCGGCAGCGCCGGCCTGCTCATGTCGACGGTGTCGCGCGTCACCGTCCAGGCTTCGTTGCTCCGCGCTCCCATCAGGCGCCCCGCGCGCAGCTTCGCGTTCATTCCGCTCATGTCGGCTTTCCCCCTTGAGGCATTCGGCTGCCGGCGCTCGCCGCCGGCAGCCTGAAAATCAGCTGGCTGATCCGACCACGCCCTTGACCAGAAAATCCATGGCCTCGATTTCCTCGATGGTCATGGCCTTTCCGTCGGCAACCGCCTCCGACCCGTCCTGCTTCGCCAGCGGCCCGGACCAGACCACCTTCCTGCCGGCGAGGATCTCCTCCTTGGCGGCAAGAACCTTCTCGCGCACGGCTTCGGGAACGCTGTCGCCGAAGGGATCGAGCACCGCGGCTCCGCTCGCGAGATTGCCGCGCACATGGGACGATTCCCATGTGCCCGCCCGGATCTCGGCGACCAGCTTCTCCATCATCGGCGCCCAATTCCACGAGACGCCGGTCAGCCACGCCTTCGGCGCCCGGTCCTCGACGTTGACGTCCTTGCCGATGACGTAGACCCCACGCTTCTCCGCGGTCTGGGCAATGGTGATCGGGCTGTCCACCTGCTCGGCGATCACATCTATCCCGGCGTCGGCGAAGGCGTTGACCGCTTCGGCTTCCTTCTGCGGCTCCCACCATCCGCCGGTCCACACCACGGTCGTCGTGGCGGCGGGATTGACCGCCTGGGCGCCGAGCGTGAAGGCGTTGATCGAACGGAAGAGCTGCGGGATCTGGAAGGCGCCGACGAAGCCGAGCTTGCCGTCCTTGCTCATCGCCCCGGCGACCATGCCGGCGAGATACATGCCGTCATCGGAATCGGCCCAGTAGGTGCCGACATTCTGCGCCTTCTTCATGCCGCCCGCGTGAAGGAAGGTGACGTCGGGATTCTTTTTGGCGACCTCGAGAACGTAGTCGAGATAGCCATAGCTCGTGGCGAAGATGATGTCGTGGCCGGAAAACACCAGCCGCTCCATAACGCGCGAGACCTCGGCGGATTCCGGGATCGCTTCGAACACCGTCGTCTCGACCCCGGGCATCGCCTTCTCGATGCCCTGCCGTCCCAGATCCATCGACATGTTGTAGCCGTAGTCGGCCGCCGGCCCGACATAGATGAAGCCGATCTTGCTGTCATCGGCGCCGGCATTCGCCGCAAAAACCGACAACGCGGCACCGGCGATCAAAGCTCTCAAACTCCCTCGCATGGCGATTCCCCTCTTTCACTTACCTTGCGAGAGTAAGTGTATGTATGTAGTTACTTACGTGTCAAGCGTGTTGATCGCGTGCGGCGAAAATGCTGTGTAGGCGCACATTCGGCTCCGAGTGGGACGGGGAGAAACGCATGGACACGCCCATGAGCAAGCGGCGGCCAAAGAAGGCGGGCAGGTCGAAGAATCCGGTCGAGGCGCGGCAACGCATATTGGCTGCCGCGCGGGAGCAGTTTTCCAAGCACACATTTGCCGGCGCGCGCATCGACACCATCGCGCGCGAAGCCGGATTCAACCAGCGCATGCTCTACCATTATTTCGGCGACAAGGCCGGGTTGTACGTCGCCGTGCTAGAGGCGATCCTCGGCGAACTTCGTCAGGCGGAGATGAAATTCAGCGTCGGAACAGAAAGCCCGATCGATTCGATACTGAGAATGTTCGACTTCACCTACGAGCATTTCGGCAGCCACCCGGAGGCTGTCAGCTTGATGTCCGGCGAGAACCTGATGCGCGGTGAGTTCATCAGGGGATCGGTGAATATCCCCAACGTATCCTCGCCCGTTCTCAATCAGATCGGCGAACTGCTCAAGCGCGGGGAAGCGGACGGCACCATACGCAAGGATATTCCCCCGCTTCACCTCTACATTCTGATGGTCGGCATCGCCTATTTCCACAGATCGAACGGCTACACCCTATCCGCGATCTTTCGACAGGACGTTCTCGCCGAGGACTGGCAGAACGAGCACCACAGGCTGGGACGCGAATTCCTGCGCAGCTATATTCGCTCGGAGGGAGCAAGGTAGGCCTTCGCGGCGTTCCGGAAATCCGCTCCGCTCATTTTTTCCCCGATCCATCTCGTTCATCCGCACTGGTTGTAGTACGAAGGGCCATCCCGAACTGACCCGAACTGGTCATTCCGGGAGTCGTTCAAGGCATACGCGCAGCTTCTTCCCAACCCGGTGCTTGAATGCCCGGAAACGCCGCGGATATGGCTGGTGGGCCCGGCAGGACTCGAACCTGCAACCAGACCGTTATGAGCGGCCGGCTCTAACCATTGAGCTACGGGCCCGGCGCCAGATAAGCCGGCTCGACGGCAAGCGGTATAGCCGTGCGCCGCCGGCTCGCGCAACCGCCGCAATGCAGCCGCATTTGCCCCCCAAGCCCGTCGCGACGATTTAACCGAACCCGGAGCCCGATCTTGCCGCTCATGGTCATCATCCGCACGGGGCTGATCGCCCTGATCACCCTCGCCGCCGCGCTCGCCGCCCGCAACGCCGCCGCCCAGGAGCCGCCCCACCCGATGCCGCATCCGCAGATCTCCATCACCGGCAGCGCCAGCGCCCACGCCGCGCCCGACACGGCGACCTTCACGACCGGCGTCGTCAGCGAGGGCAAGACCGCGGCCGACGCCATGAAGGCCAACAACGAGGCGATGGCCGCGGTGGTCGCCGCGATGAAGGACGAGGGCATCGAGCCGCGCGACCTGCAGACCTCCGGCTTCCGCGTCGACCCCGTCTATACCCCGCACAACGCGCAGAACGGCCAGCCCCGCGCCCCGCGCATCGAGTCCTACCGCGTCACCAACACGCTGACCGTCCGCGTTCGCGATCTCGGCAAGCTCGGCGCGCTGCTCGACAAGGCCGTCTCGGTCGGCTCCAACGAGGTCGGCGGCATCGCCTTCGACATCGCCGAGAAGGACAAGCTGCTGGACGACGCGCGCCGCGAGGCCGTCGCCGACGCGCGCCGCCGCGCCGAGATCTACTCGACCGCCGCCGGCACCCGGCTCGGCCGCGTCCTGACGATCAGCGAGGACGGCTACCGCCCGGTGCCGCAGCCGATGATGATGCGCCGCGAGATGGCCTCCCCCGCCGCCGCGCCGGTCGAGGCCGGCGAGCTCGAGCTCACCGTCAGCGTCACCGTGACCTGGGAGCTGGTGCAGTAGCCGGCTCGGCTCACAGCCGCTTCAGCCAGAACCGCATGCGCTTGGGGCTCTCCGCCGCCTCGCCCGTCTCCCTCCACGAGAACGTCGTCGTCATCCCCGCCGCCCGCTCGTATCCGCGGCCGCGCCAGAAGGCATCCAGCGGGCGATAGCCGGCGGGCCGGCGCGGATCGCCGGCATCGCGCTCGACCGCGCAGAAAGCCGCCGTCTTGATCCCCGGCAACGCGCGCGCATGCGCCTCGCGCAGGTCGAAGAAGGCGTGGCCGGCGCCGCGCCCGCGCCATGGCGGCAGCAGCACCGACTCGCCGAAATAGAAGACGCTCGCAGGGTCCAGTCCGGCGCGCTCGAAGGGCGCGCGGAATTCGGCGAGTTCCGCCGCCAGCGGCATGCCCGTCGACGCGCCGACGATGCGACCGCCGTCGCGCGCCAGCACGACCACCGCGCCCGGCGTCCCGGCATAGCGCGCCAGATACTTCCGCTCATAGGCCTCGTCGCCGTCATAGAGATAGGGCCAGTCGCGGAAGACGGCGATCCGGAGCGCGGCGAGTTCTGCCGCTGCGGCGGCGATCGCCGGCCCGGTGACGACCTCGAATCCGGGTGGGTCCTGGTACCGCATGCTGAATCCTTCCTGAACGCCGTGGCTGGGTTTTTCTAGCCGTTCAAAGCCCTCTGGCAATCTGTTGCCGCTACCGTCGCGCCACATTGCAAGCCCGCCTTCCCCAGGAACGGATCGAAGTGGTCATGTGGTCAGTCGTTCGCAGAGCATTGTCCGCAATCCGGCAGTTCGGCCGGGACGCCGCCGGCAACATTGCCATCGTCTTCGGCTCGGCGCTGATACCCGTCGTCGGGATGACCGGCGCCGCCATCGACTTCTCCCAGGCCTATGACGTGCGCCACCACCTGCAGGCAGCCGCCGACGCCGCCGCCCTGGCGGCGACGCGCAACTACGGCAAGCCCTGGGCGGTGCGCCAGCAGATCGCGACGGACTCCTTCAACGCCAATGTCCTGAACATCGGCATCAACCAGCCGATCCTCTTCAACATCGTCGACCAGGGGCAGAGCCACCGCGTCACCGCCTCGACGACGGTGCACACGAACTTCATGGGTCTCGTCGGCGTCGAGACGGTCGACATCGCCGTCGAGGCCGAGGCGCTGACGCCGATCGCCTCCATCGAGGTGGTGCTGGTGCTCGACAATACCGGCTCGATGTCGTCGCAGAACAAGATCGGCATCCTGCGCACCTCGACTCGCAACTTCATCGACATGATGGAGCGCGCGTCGCTCATCCCCGGCAAGACCATCAAGCTCGGCCTCGTGCCCTTCACCACCATGGTGCGCGTCAACCCCAGCACCTATCGCTACGCGTCGTGGATCGACATGCCCAACGGCTACGCCAGCTACTGGCGCGGCTGCTTCTACGACCGCGCGATGCCCTACGACACCGACGACACGACCCCGACGGCCGGCAACCAGTCGACGCTGTTCGATCCCGACCCGGATAACGGCTTCAGCTCGTCGCGCTGCAGCATGGCGCGGGTGCATCCGCTCACCCAGAACTTCTCTTCGCTGCGCAGCGCCGTCGACGACATGACGGCGAGCGGCAACACCAATGTGACGCTGGGCGTCGTCTGGGGCCTGCACCTCCTCTCGGCCTCCACGCCCTTCACCGAGGCGGTGCCGTGGAGCGATGCCGAAACCACCAAGATCATGATCGTGCTGACCGACGGCGACAACACCGAGAGCCGCTTCTCGACCCGCCAGAGCACCATCGACTCGCGCACCCGGGAGGCCTGCAACGAGGTCAAGTCGCACGACATCCTCGTCTACACGGTGCGCGTCGTCGACGGTAACGCCTCGCTGCTGCGCAACTGCGCCACGGACACCTGGATGTATACCGACATCCAGCGCGCCAGCGATCTCGACGCGCTGTTCCAGCAGCTCGCCGCCGACATCATCAACCGCCACCTGCGGCTGACGATGTGATCGTTTCGCCTCCGTTACATGGACAATTGCATTAAGCGGCAGCTAATCGTGTTCCTCAGCGATTCCTTAAATCGCGAGGAGTAATTTGCCTCCATCACGATGGAGGTCTCCATGTCGTTCCATTCCTGGTTCACGCGCCTGCGCCGCTTCACTTCTGCCTCGACGGGCAACGTCGCCATCATCTTCGGGCTGGCCATTCTCCCGATCTTCGCGACCGCCGGCGCGGCGATCGACTTCTCGCGCGGCTACCAGATCAAGAACCAGCTCCAGAACGCCGCCGACGCCGCCGCGCTCGCCGCCACCCGCAACTACGGCAAGAGCTGGGCCGAGCGCCAGCAGATCGCCCAGGCCTCGTTCAACGCCAACTTGTCGGACCTCCCCCAGGGGCTCAATATCCAGTTCAGCATCGTCGACCAGGGCCAGTCGCACCACGTCGAGGCGAGCGCCCTTCTGCCGACCAGCTTCGTCGGCCTGATCGGCTATCCCGACCTGCCGATCGCCGTCGACGCCGACGCCATCTCCCCCAACGCCAAGCTGGAGGTCGTGCTGGTGCTCGACAACACCGGCTCGATGTCGTCGCAGAACAAGATCGGCGTGCTGCGCCAGGCGGCGCGCAACTTCGTCGACATGATGGAGACCGCCGCCTCGATCCCCGGCAAGGAGGTGAAGATCGGCCTCGTTCCCTTCACCACCATGGTCCGGCTCGACACCGCGACCTACAAGACCGCCTCGTGGATGAATTTCGACGGCAACAACCCCAACAACTGGACCGGCTGCATCTGGGACCGCAACCACCCTTACGACACCAACGACGCCGCGCCGACCAGCAAGCAGAAGAAGTTCGAGCCGCACGGCTCGACCGGTTGGGAGCCCTATTACTGGTGGATGTCGAGCGGCTGCACGATCGCCAGGATCGAGCCGCTCACGAACAACTTCACGACGCTGCGCCAGCGCATCGACGACATGAACGCCAACGGCAACACCAACGTCACGCTGGGCGTCGCCTGGGGCCTGCATCTGCTGTCGGACAGCGAGCCGATGACCCAGGGCGCGCCCTTCAGCGACGCCGAGACGACCAAGGTGCTGGTCGTGCTGACCGACGGCGACAACACCGAGAGCCGCTTCAGCACCAACCAGAACACCATCGACAACCGGACCCGATTGGCCTGCAACAGCGCCAAGTCGAGCGGCATCGACGAGATTTATACGGTGCGCGTGATCGAGGGTAACGAGAGCCTGCTGCGCGACTGCGCCACCGATCCGGCGAACTACAAGAGCATCAGCAACGCCACCGAGCTCACCAACCTGTTCAAGCAGCTCGCCGTCGACATCATCAACAAGCACCTGCGGCTGACGAGCTGATCGTTGCGTTAACACCGAATTAAGGCTGCCGGGCAGGGTTTTCTTAAAATCGCATCCCTAGTCTGCTTCCAAAGAGCGGGGGGACCAGGGAATGATTTTCAGGCGCACTCTCAAGCGCATCGCACGGCTTTTCTCGCATCGCGGCGGCAATGTCGCGGTGATATTCGGCATCGCGCTGGTACCGATAATGGCGATGGCCGGCTCGGCGATCGACTTCTCGCGCGGCTACCAGATCAAGAACCAGCTCCAGAACGCCGCCGACGCCGCCGCGCTCGCCGCCACCCGCAACTACGGCAAGAGCTGGGCCGAGCGCCAGCAGATCGCCCAGGCCTCGTTCAACGCCAACTTGTCGGACCTCCCCCAGGGGCTCAATATCCAGTTCAGCATCGTCGACCAGGGCCAGTCGCACCACGTCGAGGCGAGCGCCCTTCTGCCGACCAGCTTCGTCGGCCTGATCGGCTATCCCGACCTGCCGATCGCCGTCGACGCCGACGCCATCTCCCCCAACGCCAAGCTGGAGGTCGTGCTGGTGCTCGACAACACCGGCTCGATGTCGTCGCAGAACAAGATCGGCGTGCTGCGCCAGGCGGCGCGCAACTTCGTCGACATGATGGAGACCGCCGCCTCGATCCCCGGCAAGGAGGTGAAGATCGGCCTCGTTCCCTTCACCACCATGGTCCGGCTCGACACCGCGACCTACAAGACCGCCTCGTGGATGAATTTCGACGGCAACAACCCCAACAACTGGACCGGCTGCATCTGGGACCGCAACCACCCTTACGACACCAACGACGCCGCGCCGACCAGCAAGCAGAAGAAGTTCGAGCCGCACGGCTCGACCGGTTGGGAGCCCTATTACTGGTGGATGTCGAGCGGCTGCACGATCGCCAGGATCGAGCCGCTCACGAACAACTTCACGACGCTGCGCCAGCGCATCGACGACATGAACGCCAACGGCAACACCAACGTCACGCTGGGCGTCGCCTGGGGCCTGCATCTGCTGTCGGACAGCGAGCCGATGACCCAGGGCGCGCCCTTCAGCGACGCCGAGACGACCAAGGTGCTGGTCGTGCTGACCGACGGCGACAACACCGAGAGCCGCTTCAGCTACAACCAGAACACCATCGACAACCGGACCCGGCTGGCCTGCAACAGCGCCAAGTCGAGCGGCATCGACGAGATCTATACGGTGCGCGTCATCGACGGCAACGAGAGCCTGCTTCGCGACTGCGCCACCGATCAGGCGAACTACAAGAGCATCAGTAACGCCACCGAGCTGACCACCCTGTTCGAAAGGTTGGCGGTCGACATCATCAACAAGCACCTGCGGCTGACGAGCTGACCGGCTCCGCCGCCGGGCCTCAGCTCACCTGCGAACTCACCTGCGCGATCCAGTCCTTGAGATTGTAGCAGGTGGTGACGCGGGCGATCCTGCCGCCGTCAATGGCGAAGAAGGTTCCCGCCTGCAGCGAGTAGGTCTGGCCGCGCGCCGGCGGCAGCCCTTCGTCACTCGCCTCATAGGTGCCGCGCACGGTGAATTCGGCGGCCGCCCGCAGGCCGTCGCCGTCGACCATGATGACGAGGTCGCCGACCTCCTCGCGGTAGCAGCGGTTCATGTGGATCAGGAACTGCTTGAAGGCCTCGCGGCCGATCTCGCGCCCGCCCTGGTTGATGTCGTGCGCGACATCGTCGTCCAGCAGCGACAGCATGCCGGTGATGTCGCGGTCGTTGAACGCCGCGAAATAGTCCGCGATCAGCGCCTGCGCCTCCGCGACCGCATTTTCACCGCTGCTCATCCGCATTCCCTCCGCTTCTGTCGAAACGCCGAAATAGAACACGGGGCGGCCACGGGCAATGGACGCGGCGGGCGGCGCGGCTGTATGGAGAAAACGTGCCCGGCCCCGGCACATTCTTTCGCGAGAGGTTACGCCATGGCGCATACGCACGACGCGAGGATCCTCTGGGAGCGCGGCGACCAGCCTTTCACCGACCGCAAATACAGCCGCGCCCACAGCTGGTATTTCGACGGCGGCGCGGTGGTGAAGGGTTCTCCCTCCCCGTCCATCGTGCGCGAGCCGCTCTCCGACCCGGCGGGCATCGATCCCGAGGAGGCCTTCGTGGCGGCGCTGTCGAGCTGCCACATGCTGTTCTTCCTCGACCTCGCCTCGCGCGAGGGCTACCGCGTCGACCGCTATTGCGACGACGCCGTCGGCCACATGACCCGCAACGAGGCGGGCAGACACTTCATATCGAGGGTGGAGCTCAGGCCCGACATCGCCTTTTCCGGCGACAACGTCCCGGACGCGGGCGCGATCGAGGCGCTGCACCACAAGAGCCACGATCTCTGCTTCATCGCCAATTCGGTGCTGGCAGAGGTGGTCGTCCTGCCGCCCGAGGACTGACGCGGCCTATTGCGGCTGCGCTTCGGTCTCGTCCTCGCCGCCGGGCGTCACCGCCCTGACGGCGGCCCCGCCGGCCTTCGCCGTCATCTTGACCGCGCCGACGCCGACCTTGGCCGTCGTGCCGACGGCCCCGACGACCAGCCCGGCCGCGCAGCCCGACGTCAACGCCGCGCACAATACCGCGACGAGCGCCGCCCTCGCCCTTGCTGAAATCATCGGTTTCCTCCCCGTTCGTGCCGGCACCATAGCCGCGCCGGGTAACGGTTTCGCTAACGGCGGAACCGGCATCGCTCCCCGCGCGTTCTCCCGAAAGGGGAAAACGCACCCGAAAGGAGCGACATTATGGAAGACAAGCAAAACACCGTCCGCAAGTCTCCCGCGGGGCCGGAACTCCATGGCCGCAAGGCCAATACCGGCTGGCTCATCGGCGGCCTGATCGCGCTGGTGGTCGTCGTCGGCGGCGTCATGCTCTTCCGCGACGACATCAACAACAGCATGGGCGCAACCGACATGATCCGCGGCGGCGAGCAGGCCGGCAGCCAAGCTGCCCCTGAAGGCGCGACCCAGCCGCCCGCCGAAAATGGCGCCAATCAGGGCGGCGCGACGACGACCCAGTAGACGGCTTCGCCCGGCGCCGGAACGATCCCGCGCCGTTCGCGTTCTATCGGCCATGGTCGAGGAAGTCGAAAGGAGAAACCCGATGATTGACAGGAACCCCAACGATCCGATGCCGAACTACAAGGAACGGGAAGTCCGCGAATATCGCGAGACGTCTTCGGGCGCCAGCTGGCTGATCGCCGGCCTCGCCATCGTCGTCGTCCTCGCCGGCGGCCTGTTCATGTTCGGCGACGACATGAATACGGGCAGCGACGTGACCATCAACAACCCGCCGGCCGCCCAGCAGTCCGAGCCGCCGGCGAATGCCCCGGCGACGGGCGAGCAGGCTCCGGCCCCGCAGCCCGACTCGCAGCCGCAGACGCAGACCCAGTAAGGGTCACGCGAGGCTTGAGTTTCGAGGGCCCGGCCGCCGAGGCCGGGCCTTCGTCCGCGACCGGCGCTTCTGCCTCCGTTAGGCCATGAATCGACCGGAAAGCCGCCACGAGAAAGCGGTTCAATGACACGGAATTCAGCGCGGGGGCGCGCTCTGCAAGGAAAAAGAGGAAATCCATGAAAACCCCGACACGGTACCTGCTTGTGACCACCGCGATGGCGGTCCTCGCGACCTCCCCCGCGATCTCCGCCAACATGGCCGGCAACGCCGCCGGCGCCACCCGGCTCGCCCAGGCGACGACCGAGGAAGTGAAGCCCGACGCCGACGCCAAGGCGAAGGCGCGCGCCGAGGCCAAGGCGAAGAAACAGGCCGAACGCGCCGCCGCCAAAGCGCAGGCCAAGGCGCAGGCCCAGGCACAGGACGGCCAGCCGCCCGAACAGGCGGCTGAACCCGCGGCCGAGGCGCAGCCGAAGCCGAAGAAGAAGCAGATGAATCAGGCGGCCGAGCAGCCGCCCGCGCCGCCGCAGCCCGCCGAGCAGGCTGCCGAGCCGGTGAAGAAACCGAAGAAACAGCAGGCCGCCGAGGAACCGCAGCGCAAGAAGAAGCCGCAGCAGGCCGCCGAGGAACCCGCGGCGGAACCGAAGAAGCAGCAGGCGGCCGAACAGCCCGCCGCGCCGCAGGCGACCCAGGAGCAGCCTGCCCAGGCCGCCGAGGAACCGGCGCCCCGGCCGAAGAAGAAGCAGGCCGCGGAGGAGCCGGCGGCGACGCAGGGCGAGCAGCCGGCGCAGGCGGCCGAGGAGCCCCAGCGCAAGCCGAGGAAGGATCGTCAGCAGGCCGAGCAGCCCGCCGCCGCCCAGAACGGCTCCCAGCAGGCGGAGAATCCGCTGCCGGAGAACGCCGCCCCGGCGCTCGACAGCGCCAAGACCGGCGACCAGCCGACCGCCAAGGAGCGCCAGGCCGGCGACAAGCAGCGCAAGCCGCGTGACCAGCGCCAGCAGCAGCAGGCCGAACAGCCCGCGGCCCCGCCGCCCAAGAGTGACGCCGCCGCGCAGGCCGAACGCCGCCCGGCGAAGATCGAATCCGCCACCGCCGAGAAGGGCCGCCGGATCGACCGTCGTCCGGAGCGCCGCCACGACAATGACGACGAGGTCGTCGGCAAGTTCGGCGACCGCGTGGTGATCCGCTTCGGCAATGGCCGCATCGGCGTCGAGACCCGCGACGAGCGTCCCCGCTGGGCGCACGATGCTCGCGACTACTATGTCGAGGAGCTGCCGCGCGGCCGTACCCGCGAGGTCGCCGTGCGCCGCGACGGCACGCAGATCGTGACGATCCGCAACCGCTACGGCGACGTCATCCGCCGCTCGCGCATCGAGCCCAACGGCCGCGAGATCGTGCTCGTCTATGTCGACGAGCGCCACTGGGACCGGCCCCGTGAATACTACGATCCGGGCCGCGATCTCCCGCCGCTGCGCCTCACCGTGCCGGTTAACGAGTATATCCTCGACGGCCGGCGCGCCGACCGGCGGGACTACCACCGGTTCCTCGAGAAGCCGCCCATCGCCACCATCGACCGCTACTACTCGGTCGACGACGTGAAGCGTTCGGCGCGGCTTCGCGACACCATGCCGCGCATCGACCTCGACATGATCACCTTCGAGTTCGGCAGCGCCGAGGTGGGCGAGGACCAGATCCCGCTGCTGGAGGAACTGGCCAACGCGATGCTGGAGACCCTCGACGAGAACCCGGCCGAGACCTTCCTCATCGAGGGCCACACCGACGCAGTCGGTTCCGACTACGCCAATCTGGCGCTGTCAGACGCGCGGGCCGAGGCCGTCGCCGCCGCCCTCACCAACGTCTTCGGCCTGCCGCCGGAGAACCTGGTGACGCAGGGCTACGGCGAGGCCTATCTGAAGGTGCAGACGGAGGCGCCGGAGCGCGCCAACCGCCGCGTCGCGGTGCGCCGCATCACGCCGCTCATCGCCCCGGTGGCGAGCGCCCAGTAACGGACTCCCGACCGCCCGCAAGCGAGCTGAATGGCCCGCGCTCCGCATGCCGGAGCGCGGGCTTTCTTCTGTCCACGATCCCGGTATGGACACAATTTCTCCCGATTGAGGCCCATAACGGTCTGTTAGCTATGACCGTTGGAACGGCGCGAGCGCCCGCCATAGCAGGGGGAAAATCCATGACCGGCTTCTATCGTCCGATCGGCCTGGCTGCGGCATGCGCCGCGCTGGCGGCGTTTCCCACCTTCGCGCAGACCTATCCCGCGCCGCCCGAGAGCGTGCCGCCCGCCTATGAGGAGCCGCGCGGCATTATCGGCGCCAGCGTCGAGGCGGCGCGCGACGGCGTCTCCGGCATCGTCGGGGCCGTCCGCGGCGTCGGTCAGGCCGCCGTCGAATCCACCCGCCGGGCCGGCGAGGTCGCGAGCGACGGCGTCCAGTCGGCCGTCGCCGCCGTCACCCCGCACCGCTATCCCGACACCGTGATCGCGCCGATCCCCAGCGAGCCGGTGCCGAACGCGCCGCTGCCTGCGCCGGCCTATCCGCCGGTCGCCAGCGCGCCGCCGCCCCCGCAGCCGCACGAATTGCCGCCCGCCCATATCGTGGTGCGCCCGCAGCCGCCCGCCGTCGCCCGTCCGGTTCCGCCGAAAGCGCCCGCTCGCAAGGAGGTCGCGGCGATCCGCACCCTGCCGGCGCGCCGCCCCGCCGAGCTCTCCGCGCCGACGACGCCGACCGCGCCCGAGCCCCCCGCCGTGACCGAGAAGGCCGCCGCGCCGCAGCCCGCGAAGCCGGCGGATGAGAAGCCCGCCGCGGCGATCACGATCGAGCCGGCCAGCGCTGAGCCGGTCGCCAGAACCGAAGCCCCGAAGACCGACGCCCCGAAAGCCGAGACTCCGAAGACCGAAGCGTCCTCGCCCGCGCCGGACAAGGCGGATGACGGGGAGAAGCTGCGCACCGCCGTCCCCGCCGGGGCGGAAAAGGCCGAGCCGGCGGAAGCCGCCGCGCCGAAGCCTGAGGAAGCCGAGGCGCCGGCGGCGGCAAAACCGGCCGATACAGCCGCGAAGAAGGACGACGCCGAGGCGAAGTCCCCCGACCGCACGGCCAAGGCCGAGGGCGTCAAGGGAGAGGACGCAAAGAGCGAGCGCCGCGTCCGGGTGATTCTCGAAGGCGCGCCCGTCCGCCGGTCCGCCGAGGACGAGAAGGCCGCGACCGAATAATCAGTCCTGCGGCGGGATCGGCCTCGGCTTGCCGTAGTCGTCGACGGCGACGAAGGTGAAGGTGCCGTCGGTGACCTTGTCGCGGTTGCCGGTCATGAAGCGCTGCGCCCACGCCTCGATGTGGATCTTCATCGAGGTCCGGCCGATGGATTCCACATCCGTGTAGACCTCGAGGACATCGCCGACCTTCATCGGCGCGATGAAGGTCATCGCGTCGACCTTGACGGTCACCACCCGCCCGAGCGCCCGCTCGACGCCGGCGATGCCGCCCGCCTGGTCCATCCGGCTCATCACCCAGCCGCCGAAGATGTCGCCATTGGCATTGGTGTCCGCCGGCATGGCGATGGTGCGCACGGTCATCTTGCCGCGCGGCTTCTCGCTCGTCCCGTCGATCATCGCCGCCCCCTCGTCAGATGCGCGAAGGCAGCAGGAAGCGCATATTCCACTCCCGCGCAAGCCCGCCGCGCAATTCGCCGGTTGCGCCCCCCGCGCCACGGGCACATTCTTCCATCCTGACGTTGCGGGAGTATCCTCATGCGCATCCTTGCCACCACAGCCGTCCTGCTGGCCATGCTCACCGGTCTGGCGGGCGCCGCCACCGTCAAGTTCAACCTGCTCTCCATCGAGGGGCTGGTGATCGGCACCACCCTGATCATCGACGACAGGTTCGGCAAGAAATACGGCGTCGAGATCAAGTCGCCCTTCGAGATACTGGTGCCGACCGCGCCGGAAGTCCTCGAGCTCATGGACCCAGCGCCCAAGCCCGGCGAGGCCTATCTCAAGATCAACTTCGCCACCGAGGACAAGCAGCTCATCGAGAACATCCAGTTCGTGCCGATGACGATCCCGATGGGACCGGAGGACCAGCGCCTGCAGGTCGCCGGCAAGCTGCTCGCCAACAACGTCTTCACCCGCGCCGTCGCCAACGCGAAGAGCTCCAAGCGCATCAATGTCCGCAAGGTCGACATCAACGGCTACGCCGCCGTCGAGGTCGTCGGCATGTGGGAGTCCGACGATGCCGGCAAGATGTATATCCGCATCGTCGGCATCCCCAATCCGAACGGGCCGGAAAGCGTCTTCACCGTCGCCAATATCGTCGCCGCCCGGCAGGAGGTCCCGACCCCCGACGACCTGCCACGCACCCGCAGCGGCACCACCCTCAGGAACTTCAAATATATCCGCTAGGACGTCGTTTCGTTCGGTCACGATGAAGCCCCCCACCCGCGAAAGGCGGTCATCCCATGCCCCTCAATTCAACGCTGGCGGCGCTTCTCGCCGCTTTCCTCCTCGTCTTCGCCGCCGCCCCGGCATCGGCCCTCGACGGCGATGCCCCGGGCTCCAGCGACATCGAGGGCATCGGCCGTTTCGCTGGCAGCGTCATCAGCGGCTACGAGGCGAAGGATTTCGACGCCGCCCGCTTCCAGGCCGCGCCGCTCAAGGACGGTCAGCCCGTCGACCCGAGGACCATCGAGGGCAAGGTCACTCGCATCGCCTACCGCACGGGCCCCGGCCCCTCGATGCTCGAGGTCATGCGCAACTACGAGAACAGGCTGAAGGAGCAGGGTTTCGAGACGGTGCTGTCTTGCGAGAGCGAGGCATGCGGCGGACTGCCCTTTCCCGAGCATGTCGACGTGCTGCCGCTGCCGCAGATGTGGGCCGACGGCTTCAACTTCCGCTATTTCGCCGGCAAGAAGGTCTCCGGCGGCACCGAGAGCTGGGCGAGCGTCCTCGTCAGCCAGAACAATGACGAGATCTACGCCCAGCTCGTCCTCGCCGTGTCGGGGGCGATGGAGAACCGGATGGTGGACGCCGAGAAGATGGCCAAGGGCCTCGGCGAAGCCGGCCACATCGCGCTCTACGGCATCTATTTCGATACCGACAAGGCGACGCTCAAGCCGGAAAGCAAGCCAACCCTCGACGAGATCGCCAAGCTCCTGTCGGGCGCGCCGGAGTTGAAGGTGATCATCGTCGGCCATACCGACAGCCAGGGCGCCTACGACTACAACATGGACCTGTCGCGGCGGCGCGCCGAGGCGGTCGCCGCCGAGCTGGTCAGGTCCTACACGATAGACAAGGACAGGCTTCGCACCGCCGGCGTTGGCTTTCTCGCCCCGGTCGCCTCCAATGCGGGCGAGGACGGCCGCGCCCTCAACCGGCGCGTCGAGCTGGTCGCGCCCTGAATATGGATCGCACCCCGAAAGATTGTCCTCACGCAGGCCGCGCCGGCGCGCTAGTATGGACCTCGCGTTCAACCTCCACCGGAGCGTGATCCTCCCATGACATATTCGATCGACCAGGCTGCCGTTCCCGGCATCCTGCAGACCCTTGGCGTGCTCTCGTCGCTGCTCGACAAGGCCGCCGCCCACACCAAGGCGCGCGGCATCAAGGAATCCGATCTCCTCGCCTACCGACTGGCGCCCGACATGTTCGACCTCAAGCGGCAAATCCAGATCGCCACCGATCAGGCGAAGGGGTGCGTCGCCCGGCTCGGCGGCGTCGAGGTGCCGAAATATGAGGACACCGAGACGACCATCAAGGAGCTCAAGGCGCGGATCGCCAAGACCGTGAAGTTCGTCAAGTCGGTGAAGCCGAAGCAGTTCGCCGGCGCAGAGGGCCGCGAGCTGGTCATCCGGGTCGGCAAGGGCGAGATGCATTTCTCCGGCCGCGACTACCTGACCGGCTGGTTCCAGCCTAACTTCTACTTCCACGCCGCCGCCGCCTACATGATCCTGCGGCACGCCGGCGTCGCCATCGGCAAGCGGGATTTCCTCAGTGCCTGAGGCTGCCGGGACCGGGGACGCAACCGGGGGCGGGCGGCGCAGGCTGCCCGCCCGCTATCACGGGCTGGTCATGCCGCTGGTGCTGTCGGGGCTGATGTCCTGCATCGTCTCGGCCATCGCGACGCTGCGCTCGATCGGCTTCAGCGCCGACTTCCCGCATATCTGGCCGGGGGCCTGGGCGCTGTCCTGGGCGATAGCCTACCCGACCCTGCTCTTCGTGCTGCCGCTGGTGCGCCGTATCGTCGCCCTGATCGTCGAGCCCCCGCACTGACTCCTATGGCGAGAGGTGCATGACGATCTCGCGGCGGTGCGGGCGCACCCGGTGCTCGAACAGATAGATGCCCTGCCAGGTGCCGAGCAGCATCCGCCCGCCCGAAACGGGGATCGACAGCGAGACCTGGGTGAGCGCCGCCTTGATATGCGCCGGCATGTCGTCGGGGCCCTCCGAGCGGTGCCGGAGCCAGTCCATCGACGGATCGTCGGCGTCCGGCACGAGGCGACGGAAGAAGGCGCCGAGGTCGCGCTGCACGTCGGGATCGGCGTTCTCCTGGATCAGCAGCGAGGCCGAGGTGTGGCGCACGAACAGCGTCAGCAGCCCCTCGCCCTCGCAGGGGCGAACGAAACCGGCCGCCCGGTCGGTGAATTCGTAGAGCCCGGGGCCGCGCGTCTCGAGGACCGCGATCTCCTGCATCTTCAGGGCACCCGCATCTTCAGCGGAACAGGCCGTCGCCCTGCTCGGAGATCACCAGCTTCGCCTTGCGGAAGGTGTGGGTCACCGCCTCGTCGCGGGAGGGAAAGAGATCGGCGCGGATCAGCGTATGGCTCTTCGTCTCGCCGCCGATCACCTTGCTGATCGTGCCGTGGATGCGGAACTGCTCGCCTTCCTTCTGCGGCGTCGCGACGATCCGGTAGCCCTCGTGCTCCATCTCGGCCGCCGGCGCCTCGGGCTTGCCGCCCTCGCCGCCGCCGAAAAGCTTCTTCAGGAATGACATCGCCGTCTCCTCTCACCTCGCCCAGCCTATAGGCGATGGAGCGGCATTTCCATGCGGGAACCGCCGTTCCGGTGCCTCCCACCCTTCGAGACGCGCTTTCAGCGCTCCTCAGGGTGAGGTCGGGAGTTTGCGGCTACCCATGGCTCGATGCCTGAAGCGAGGAGGAAGGTCGTGCCGGCCTCTCTCCTCATCCTGAGGAGGCCCGCAGGGCCGTCTCGAAGGATGGGCGGCAATCCTGCATGTGTCGTGGCCATCCGCGGTGAGCCGACCATAGACGCGAAAAGCCGCCCCGAAGGGCGGCTCTTCCATATCCGTCAAAAAGCGAAGCCTCAGTTGTCGAGGAAGCTCCTGAGCTTCCGCGAGCGGCTCGGATGCTTCAGCTTCCTCAGCGCCTTCGCCTCGATCTGGCGGATGCGCTCGCGCGTCACCGAGAACTGCTGGCCGACTTCCTCCAGCGTGTGGTCGGTGTTCATGCCGATGCCGAAACGCATGCGCAGAACGCGCTCCTCGCGCGGCGTCAGCGACGCCAGCACACGCGTCGTCGTCTCGCGCAGATTGGCCTGGATCGCCGCGTCGATGGGCAGGATCGCGTTCTTGTCCTCGATGAAGTCGCCGAGGTGGCTGTCCTCCTCGTCGCCGATCGGCGTCTCGAGGCTGATCGGCTCCTTGGCGATCTTCAGCACCTTGCGCACCTTCTCCAGCGGCATGGCGAGCTTCTCGGCCAGCTCCTCCGGGGTCGGCTCGCGGCCGATCTCGTGCAGCATCTGGCGCGAGGTGCGGACGATCTTGTTGATCGTCTCGATCATGTGCACCGGGATGCGGATGGTGCGCGCCTGGTCGGCGATGCTGCGGGTGATCGCCTGCCTGATCCACCAGGTGGCGTAGGTGGAGAACTTGTAGCCGCGGCGGTACTCGAATTTGTCGACCGCCTTCATCAGGCCGATATTGCCTTCCTGGATCAGGTCGAGGAACTGCAGCCCGCGATTGGTGTATTTCTTGGCGATGGAGATGACGAGGCGCAGATTGGCCTCCACCATCTCCTTCTTGGCGATGCGCGCCTCGCGCTCGCCCTTCTGCACCATATGCACGATGCGGCGGTATTCGCTGATCTCCAACCCGGTCTCGGAGGCGAGGTTCTGGATCTCGCCGCGCAGCGCCTTGATGGTGTCGCGCTCGCCGGAGACGAAGCCCTTCCAGCCCTTGGCCTTGAGATTGGCGATGCGCCGCACCCAGTTCGGGTCGAGCTCGTGGCCCTGATATTCCTCAAGGAAGCTCTCGCGGCCGACGCCGTAGGATTCCGCCAGCCGCAGCAGGCGGCCCTCGTAGCCCATCAGCTTCTTGTTGATGTCGTAGAGCTGCGCCACCAGCGCCTCGATGCGGTGCTGGTTGAGCGACAGCGACTTCACCGACGCGATGATCTCTTCCTTGAGCTTCTTGTATTTGCGCTCCTGCGCCGGGGAGAGGCCCTTGTTGCCCTCCATCCGGTTGTCGACGAGCTGGTCCTGCAGGCGGCGCAACTTCTTGTAGTTGGAGGCCACCGCGTCGAAGGTCTCGAGAACCTGCGGCTTCAGCTCGGCTTCCATCGCGGCCAGCGAAAGGTTGGCCTCGTCATCGAAGTCCTCGTCGCTCTCGCCGTCCTCGCCGCTCTTCTCGCCCTCGCCTTCCTCCTCGTCGTCGTCGCCGCGCGCCGGCTTGGCCTTCTCCTCTTCCGCCTCGCCCTCGGAGGCGGGCGCCGTCGGCGCCTGCTTGGCGTCGGGCCCGGCATAGGTCGCCTCAAGGTCGATGACGTCGCGCAGCAGGATGTTGCCGAGGTTCAGCTCGTCGCGCCAGATGATGATGGCCTGGAAGGTCAGCGGGCTCTCGCAAAGCCCGGCGATCATCGCCTCGCGGCCGGCCTCGATGCGCTTGGCGATGGCGATCTCGCCCTCGCGCGACAGCAGCTCGACGGAGCCCATCTCGCGCAGATACATGCGCACGGGGTCGTCGGTGCGGTCGGCCGGCTCGGACTTGGTCTCGGACTTGGCGACGGTGCGGCTGGAGGTCTCGGCGAGCTCGCCGCCCTCCTCCTCGTTGTCGTTGTCCTCTTCCTTCTCCTCGGCTTCCTCGCTCTCGACGACGGTGATGCCCATCTCGGAGAGCATCGCCAGCGTGTCCTCGATCTGCTCGGAGCTGACATCCTCCGACTGCATGACCTCGTTGAGCTCGTCATAGGTGACGAAGCCGCGCTTCTTCGCGGCCTTGATCATCTTCTTGACGCCGGCATCGGACAGGTCGAGCAGCGGGCCGTCGGATGCCGGCTTCGGTGCTTCGGTGACGGCTTCTTCCTTTTTCGCGCTCTGCGCCATGAGGTCTCCATGAACAACAGGCCCGCGCGCGCTTCCCCCGCGTCGCGGCAGCCAGTATATGGGGCAGACGCCTTCCCGCGTCACCCGCGTCCTGTAAATTCCGCCCGTTTCCGACCACCCTTTGTAGGGCAGCGCCTCCTAACCGGCGATTAACCTAGAATCCCGCGGCTCCCATAAACCAGAACGCGCGGAATTCCAATGACATGCGACTCAAAGGGTTCGTGAGGGCCGTCGCGACGCCGCCCCGAACCCCTCGATTTCGGCTTCCGAACCTTCGGCTGCGGCGATCGCGTTCTTCAGATCGACGATCCGGTCCCAATTGACTTCGCTCGGATCGTCGCGGAACGCGCTTTCGGCCAGCCTGAGCTCCTTATTTAACGTGACATGCTTGCGGTGCAAGGCCAGCATGTGGTCGAAACCCGTCAGCGCGTCGGAATCGTCGGCGTCCGGCAGGCTGAACCAGTCGGCAGCCGCCGCCGCGTCCATCCGCGCCAGCAGCTGCTCCTGCCCGCCGTGGATGATCGCCGCGCGCACCGCGCCGGGGTCGTCGGCGGCGCCCTCCATGGCGAGATCGATCATCCGGTGGGCGACGCTCGCCAGCTCCGGCGCGGTGAACTCGATGCCGGCCAGCGCCTCCGCCCGCTCGGCGATGATCGAGGGATGGTTGATCGCCGTCATCAGCAGCGCCACCTCGCGCCCCGGCAGCGCCCGCGCCCTGATCTGCCGGATCAGCCGCTCGCTCGCCCGCTGCACCTGCCGCCGCCCGTCGGGCATCCGCCAGCCCGAGCGCGGATAGTCGTCGCGCCGCGTCTCCCGCCGGCCGCCGCGCGGCCCCTGCTGCGGCGTCACCAGCGCGTTGAGGCGCTCGCGCATGTCCTGTCCGTAGTAGCGGCGCACCGTGTCGTCGGAAATCTGCCTGACGGCGGCGCCGAGCCGCGCCTCGAAGGCGGCGCGCCGCTCCGGCGTGTCGAGCGGACCCGCCTCGCTCTCGCGCCCCCACAGCATGTCGGCGAGGCCGCGCGGGTTCTCCAGCGTCGCCCGCAGCGCCTCGGCGCCGCTTTCGCGCAATATGTCGTCGGGATCGCGGCCCTCGGGCATCAGCGCGAAGCGCAGCGACTTGCCGGGCTTGAGCAGCGGCAGCGCGACGTCGATCGAGCGCCATGCCGCCTTCAGTCCGGCGCGGTCGCCGTCGAAGCAGAGCACCGGCTCGTCGACCATCCGCCACAGGATCTGCAGCTGGTTCTCGGTCAGCGCCGTTCCCAGCGGGGCGACGGCGTTCTCCAGCCCCGCCGCGGTCAGCGCGACGACGTCGAGATAGCCCTCGGCGACGATCACCGTGTTCCTGTCGTGGGCGGCCACCCGCGCCGCGTGGGCGTTGAACAGCAGGTCGCCCTTGTGGAAGAGCGGGGTTTCCGGCGAGTTCAGATATTTGGCCTGCGCGTCCGCCGAAAGCGCCCTCCCGCCGAAGGCGACGATGCGCCCGCGCAGGTCCGAGATCGGAAACATCAGCCGGTCGCGGAAGCGGTCGAAGGGGGTCGCGATCTCCTCGCCGGAGATCAGCAGCCCGGCGCGCACCATGTCGTCGACGGGCACGTCGCGCGAGGCGAGATAGTCCTTGAGCGCGGCGCGCCCGCCCGGCGCGTAGCCGATGCGGAAGCGCGAGACCATGCGGTCGCTGACGCCGCGCCGCGCCAGATAGCCGCGCGCCGCCGCGCCCGCCTGCGACTGAAGCTGCCGCTCGAACCATGTGGCTGCCATCTCGACGATGTCGTAGAGGCCGGCGCGCTGCTTCTCCCGCTTCTCCGCCTGCGGATCGGGCGCCGGCATCTGCAGGCCCGCCTCGCCGGCCAGCCGTTCCACGGCCTCGGCGAAGGACAGCCCCTCGGTCTCCATGACGAAGGAGAAGATGTCGCCGTGCTTGCCGCTGGAGAAGCAGTGGTAGAAGCCCTTCTGGTCATTGACCGTGAAGGACGGCGTCTTCTCCTTGTTGAAGGGCGACAGCCCGACATGCTCGCGGCCGCGCCGCTTCAGGCGCACCCGGCGGCCGACCACCTGCGATACCGGCAGGCGCGCGCGTATCTCGTCGAGAAAGGAAGGGGAAAAGCGCATGGCCGCCGCGGGTCAGAGGGCTCGATCGTCAAGCATACAGCCGCCATCGGCGGCAGCGAAGGAATTCAGGGCGTCACGGCTGTGGACGAGTGTGCACAACCTGCCCGCGACGGCTAGCCGCCGCGGTCGTAATAGGCCGGGTCGTGGGCCAGGCACGGATCGAGGATGACCTGCCCCGGTCCCGCGTCCCGATAGCCGCCGGCCACGACCACCCGGCTGCCCGCCTCGATCTCCTTGCCGTGATAGGTGATGCACAGCACCGCCGTATCGCCCGCGCCGCACAGGAAGACATAGACCAGCGCCTCGTCCTTGCGGACCTCGTCCACCGTCCCGTCCACCTCGATCGTGTAGAGGGTTTGCGGGTCGAAATCCGCCGCTTCGATCATGCCGGGCAGTTCGTCGCAGGTCGCACGGAACGTCGGCGCCGGCTGCGCCTCGAGCGGCAGCGGCCCGGAAAAAGCCGCGGCGCCCGCCGCGAAGGCGAGCGCCGCCCTGGCGCCTGCACCGGCCATTGCTAGCCGATCAGTTCCTTGATCACCTGATTCGCCCGGCTGAAATCCATCTGGCCGGGGTAGCGCTGCTTGATGACGCCCATGCACTTGCCCATGTCGCGCAATCCCGTGGCGCCGATCTCGCGCACCACGTGCTCGCAGGCATTGGCGATCTCGGCATCGCTCATCTGCTTGGGCAGGAAATCGCGGATGATCCCGATTTCCTGGCGCTCCTGCTCGGCCAGGTCGAGCCGGCCGCCCTTCTCGTACAGCTCGATCGATTCGTCGCGCTGCTTGATCATCTTCTGCATCATCAGGCGGATTTCGTCGTCGCTGACCTTGTCCTTGCCGGCGCCGCGCGCCGCAATGTCGCGGTCCTTGATGGCTGCAGTGATTAGGCGAAGCGTACACATGCGCCGGCGGCTCTGCGATTTGGTCGCCTCCGACAGCGCGGCACTGATCTCTTCACGAAGCATCGTTCCCGATCCCCTTGCCCGCCAGAGGCCACAAGGTTACCCAAGCGGCCGAAGCGTGGCAAGCATGAAAAATTTCCTAAC
>JBFWXZ010000006.1:0-41614 GCA_050186955.1 Flavobacteriaceae bacterium | reverse complement strand
TGTTCGACGCCGCCCATCTGTGCGGCGTGATCGCCGGCGGGGCCTGGCAGCAGCCGCTGGAGGAAGGCGCGCACGCGATGACCATGAGCACCTACAAGAGCCTCGGCGGGCCGCCCGCCGGCCTCATCGTCACCAACGAGCCCGACCTCGCGCGGCGGCTCGAGGAGATCGCCTTTCCCGGCCTCACCGCCAATTTCGACAGCGGCAAGACGGCGAGCCTCGCCGTCGCCCTGCTCGACTGGCGCGTCCACGGGAAGGACTACGCGCGCACCATGGTCGAGACGGCGCAGGCGCTGGCCGAGGCGCTGGCCGGCGAGGGCCTGCCCGTCCACCGCGCCGGCGGCGCCTATACAACGTCGCACCAGGTCGCCGTGCAGGCGGCACCCTTCGGCGGCGGCCAGACGGCGTCGAAACGGCTGCGCAAGGCCAACATCCTCGCCTGCGGCATCGGCCTGCCCATCGCCGAGGTGGCGGGCGACATGAACGGGCTGCGGCTCGGCACACCGGAGATCGTCCGCTTTGGCATGACAGCCGCCGACATGCCGGAGCTCGCACGACTGATCGCCCGCGCGCTGACCTCCAACGAGCCGCCCGCCGAGCTCGCCGCCGCGACGACCGCCTTCCGTCGCCGCTTCGACCGGCTTCATTTCATCCGCTGAGCTTGCTTTCCAGCATCGCCGCGATGTCCGCCGCCGCCGGGTCGGCGCGCGGCCAGTAGGCGAACTGGTGGCGGAACCAGGTGAACTGCCGCTTGGCGTATTGCCGCGTCTCGTCGATCGCCCCGGCGATCGCCTCGTCGAGGCCCATCGTTCCCTCGGCGACCCGCATCAGCGCGCGCAGCCCGTGCGCCCGCGTCGCCGGCAGCTCGTCGGAGAGCCGGAGCTTGCCGTAGGCCGCCGCCTCGCCGAGCGCCCCGGCCTCGATCATCGCGTGGAAGCGGTCGGCGATCCGCTCGCGCAGCGCCTCGCGATCCGGCCACAGGATCAGCCGGGCGACCCGCTCCGCCGCCAGAACCGGCGGCTGCTTGGGCGCCCGGTGCCATTCCGACAGCGAGACGCCCGTCGCCTCGTAAACCTCGAGCGCCCGCGCGATGCGCTGGCTGTCGCCGGCCGGCAGCCGCGAGGCCGCCGCCGGGTCGATATCGGCGAGCGTCTCGTGCGCCGCCGCAGGCCCGAAGGCTGCCATTCGCGCCCGAACCTTCTCGCGCACCGCGCCGGGCACCGGCGGCACCGGCGACATCGGCTCGATCAGCGAGCGCAGATAGAGGCCCGTCCCGCCGGCGACCACGGCGACGCGGCCCTGCGTCCGTGCATGCTCAATCGCCACTGCCGCCTCGGCGGTGAAGCGCCCCGCCGAATAGGCCTCCGCCGCCGGCACGTGGCCGTAGAGCAGATGCGGGACGCGGGCGCATTCCGCCTCGTCCGGCCGCGCCGTCAGGATGCGCAGCTCGCGGTAGACCTGCATGGAATCGGCATTGACCACGACGCCGCCGATGCGCCCGGCCAGCGCCGTCGCGACCGCCGACTTGCCGCTGGCCGTCGGCCCGGCGATAAGGACCACGTCTTTCTTCATCCGGATCGGACAACCATGCCAATCGATGCCGCAACGCTCGCCGGGCCGGGCCCGGTGGCTGTCACCGTGATAGCACGCGAGGGCGATGCGCCAAGCCGCGATCTCGGCATGGCGAGGCTGCGCGCGCTGGAAGGCGCGGGAGAACCGCGCCCGCTGGGGCCGGAAGCCGCCGAGATACTATTTCCGGGAAGCGGCCCGGCGGCGTTCGCGCGGCTGCGCACCGACGCCGCGGCGGCGCTCGAAGGGCTCGCGGTCGATTGCATCGTCGAGCCGCAGCGGACGCGCCGCAAGCGGCTGTTCCTCGCCGACATGGATTCCACCATGATCGGCCAGGAATGCATCGACGAGCTGGCCGCCGAGCTCGGCCTCAAGGACCGCATCGCGGCGATCACCGAGCGCGCCATGCGCGGCGAGATCGCCTTCGAGCCGGCGCTGCGCGAGCGCGTCGCGCTGCTGAAGGGGCTCGACGCCTCGGTGGTCGACCGGGTGATCGAGAACCGCATCACATTGACGCCGGGCGCCCGCACGCTGGTCGCGACGATGCGCGCCAGCGGAGCCTATGCGGCGCTGGTCTCCGGCGGCTTCACCCTGTTCACCGGTCCGGTCGCAGCCATGATCGGCTTCGACGAGGAGCGCGCCAACGAACTGCTGGTCGAGGACGGGCGGCTCGCCGGCCTCGTCCGCGAGCCGATCCTCGGCAGGCAGGCGAAGCGCGCGCGGCTGGAGGAGCTGATCGCCGTCCAGGGCGTCGAGCGCGACGCGACGCTCGCCATCGGCGACGGGGCCAATGATCTGGAGATGCTGGCCGGCGCCGGCCTCGGCGTCGCCTTCCGCGCCAAGCCGGTGGTCGCGGAGGCCGCCGACGCGCGGCTCGACCACGCCGACCTCACCGCCCTGCTCTACGCCCAGGGCTACAGCCGCGACGCCTTCGTCAGCCCGTAGAAAGCGAAAAGGCCGGCCCCGCGAAGGACCGGCCTTTCCGATCTTTTCGTCAAGCGCGGCCTATTCGACCGGCAACACCACGAAGCGCGTGTCGCCGTCGCTGTTCGACAGCGCCAGCAGCACGACCTTGCGGCCCTTGGCCTTCTGGTCCTCGATGAGGGTGGTCACCTCCTCTACGCTGCCGACCGGCTCCTGCCCTACCTGGATGATGATCTCGCCGGCCTTCACCTGCTTCTCGGCGGCGACCGAGGAATCCTCGACCCCGGCCACGACGACGCCCTTGACGTCCTCGCCGATGGAGAACTCCTCGCGCGCCTTGTCGTCGAGATCGCGCAGCGTCAGCCCGAGCAGCGACTTCGTGGCCTCCGGCTTCGCCGGTTCGTCCTCGTCCTGCTGGTCGGTGCCGCTGTCGGTGTCGACATTGGCGGTCTCCAGCCGGCCGAGCGTGACCTTCAGCGTCACCCGCTCGCCCTTGCGCAGCACCACCACGTCGACGGCCTTGCCGACCTCGGTGTCGGCGACCATGCGCGGAAGGTCGCGCATCTCGTCGACCTTGCGGCCGTCGAACTCGAGGATGACGTCGCCGCGCTGGATGCCGCCGTCGGCGGCCGGGCCGTCGGCGGTGACGTCGCCGACCAGCGCGCCGGCGGTCTCCTTCATGCCGAGGCTCTCGGCGATCTCGTCGGTGACCGAGGCGATGCGGACGCCGAGCCAGCCGCGCCGCGTCTCACCGAATTCGCCGAGCTGGCGCACCACCGGTTCGGCGACCGAGGCCGGCACCGCGAAGCCGATGCCGATGGAGCCGCCCGACGGCGAGATGATCGCCGTGTTGATGCCGATGACCTCGCCGTCCATGTTGAACAGCGGGCCGCCCGAATTGCCCCGGTTGATGGAGGCGTCGGTCTGGATGAAGCTGTCATAGGGGCCCGACGAGATGTCGCGGTTGACGGCCGAGACGATGCCCGCCGTCACCGTGCCGCCGAGGCCGAACGGGTTGCCGATCGCCAGCACCCAGTCGCCGACCCTGAGCGCGGTGGAATCGCCGAACTTGACCGCCTTGAGCGGCTTCGTCGGCTTCACCCTGAGCAGCGCCACGTCGGTCTTGTCGTCGCGGCCGATCACCTCGGCGGGAAGCTTCGAGCCGTCGTTGAAGTTGACGACGATCTCGTCGGCGTCGGCGATCACGTGATTGTTGGTGACGACGATGCCGTCGGGGTCGATGACGAAGCCCGAACCCAGCGAATTGACCTTGCGCGGCCGGCTCGGCGCGCCCTTGCCCTGGCGGTTCTTGAAGAACTCGTCGAAGAACTCCTTGAACGGGGAGTTTTCCGGCAGCTCGGGGATCTCGACGCCGCCGCGCCCGCCCTGGCTGACCGTCTGCGTGGTCGAGATGTTGACCACCGCGTCGATCAGGCCGGCGGACAGGTCGGCCAGCGATTCCGGTCCCTTCGCCGCGGCCGGGATCGCCGTCGCCAGCGGCATGACGGCGAGGCCGGCGAACAGCACGGCCATCGCGGCCACGAGACGCGCCCCGGGCAGGGACGGAAGGAATTGACGCATTGTCGTGAGCTCCCTTGAAGCTGGACCATTTTCGCCGGACGGCCCCGATCCGGCTTCCGGCGTTGAGAATAGAGCGGTGGCGGTGGTGTTTCTAGCCGCGCACCAGCCACACTATCGTGATGCCCAATACGGCGCTGGCAAGGCCGGCGAAGCGCACCGTCTGTTCCGGCGACTGCTCCATCATCTCGAGCATACGTCGCAGCAGCCCCGGAAAGGCGGCGTAGACGATACCCTCGATGACCAGCACCAGGCCGATGGCGACCAGGAAATCGCTCATTGCGCCGGGGGCGTCTGCGTCCCTTCAGCGCCGCCGCCGGACTGCGGCTGCCCGCGCTCGGGCCCGGGCCCGGGCCGGTTGGGATTGCCGAAGTAACGGAAGAACTCCGAATCCGGCGACAGCACCATGCGGGTGTCGGATCCCTTGAGGCCGGCCTCGTAGGCGATCATCGAGCGGTAGAACGAGAAGAAGTCGGGATCGCGGCCATAGGCCTCGGCGAAGATCTGGTTGCGCGTGCCGTCGCCGACACCGCGGATCTCCTCCGACTTCTGGTTCGCCTCGGCGACGATGACGGTGACGTCGCGGTCGGCGCGGGCGCGGATGCGGCGGGCGGCTTCCTCGCCCTGCGCGCGGATTTCCGCCGCCTCGCGCTGGCGCTCGGTCTGCATCCGGCTGTAGATCGCCTGGCTGTTGGCTTCCGGCAGGTCGGCGCGGCGGATGCGCACGTCGACGACGGTGATGCCGAACTTGGAGGCCTCGCGGTTCATCGACTGGCCGATGCGGCTCATCAGATCCGGACGGTCGTCGCGCACCACCGACTGGAAGGTGGCGTCGCCCAGCACGCCGCGCAGCGACGAGTTGAGAACCGTCGCCAGCCGCGAATTGGCGACGTCGACGGTGCCGACCGACTGGAAGAAGCGCAGCGGATCGGTGATCCGGTAGCGCGCGAAGGCGTCGACAACCAGCCGCTTCTGGTCGGAGGCGATGACCTCCTGCACCGGGCTGTCGAGGTCGAGGATGCGCTTGTCCAGATAGATCACGTTCTGGACGAAGGGCAGCTTGAAGTTCAGGCCCGCCTGGGTGACCACCCGGCGCGGCTCGCCGAACTGCAGGACCAGCGCCTGCTGCGTCTGGTGGACGACGAAGACCGAGCTGTAGGCGACGAAGGCGATCGCCAGCAGCAGGATGACGATACCGCCGAAGATCCCGTTCCTCATTGGCGCGCTCCCGTCTGCTTGTCGCTTCGGTTGAGTTGGTCGAGCGGCAGGTAGGGCACCACGCCCTGACCGTTCTTGCCGTCGATGATGACCTTGTCCATGCCGCCGAACACGCGCTCCATGGTCTCAAGGAACATGCGTTCGCGGGTCACGCCGGGGGCCTTCACATATTCCTCGTAGACCTTGAGGAAGCGATCGGCCTGGCCGCGCGCCTCGGCGACGACGCGCTCGCGATAGGCCTCGGCGCCCTGGATGATGCGCGCCGACTCGCCTCGCGCCTCCGGCACGACGCGGTTGGCGTAGCTCTGCGCCTCGTTCTGGGCGCGCTCCTGGTCGGCGCGCGCCGCCTGCACGTCGCGGAAGGCGTCGATGACAGCCGCCGGCGGGTCGACCTTCTGGAGCTGGACCTGGGTGATCTCGATGCCGGCCCCGTAGGTGTCGAGCGTCGACTGGATGAGCTTCTGCACCTCGAGCTCGGTCTTCTGCCGCGCCTGGGTCAGGATCGGCTGGATGTCGCTGGTGCCGACCACCTCGCGCATCGCGCTCTCGGCCACGGCTTTGACGGTCGATTCGGGGTTCTGGATGTTAAACAGGTATTCGCCGGCGTTCTTGATCACCCAGAACACCGAGAAATCGACGTCGACGATGTTCTCGTCGCCGGTCAGCATCAGGCTTTCCTCCGGCACGTCGCGCAGCGTCGAGACCCGCCGCCCGCTGTCGCCGGTGACCATGCCGATGTCGATGCGGTTGACGCGCGTCACCTTGGGCGTCAGCGCCGACTCCACCGGATAGGGCAGATGGTAGTTGAGGCCCGGCTGGGTCAGCTCGGTGAACTGGCCGAAGCGCAGCACCACGCCCTGCTCATCGGGCTCGACCCGGTAGAAGCCGGAGAGCAGCCATACCGCGGCCACCGCGATCAGAAGCAGCGCGATCCCGCGGCGGCCTATACCGCCGCCACCGCCGCCGCCTCCGCCACCGGGCAGAATGTTCTTCAGTCGGTCCTGGCTGCGGCGCAGGATCTCCTCGAGATCGGGCGTCGATCCGCCCCCGCCGCCACCGCCGCCCGGAGGCGGGCTGCCCCACGGGCCGCCGCCGTTTCTTCCACCGCTCTGATTGCTCCAGGGCATGAGGTCTCCCTACCGGTCACACGCGATTCCGCGAAAATCCGTCGCGGTTATAGGTCAGGCCGGAAAGCCTTTCAATGTGAAGGGAAATCCTGCATTTCCCCCCGTTTTCCCGTTCTTGACGTTGAGACATGGGGTGTATGCTGCCGGCGATCAAGCAGCGCCGCGCGCGCCGAACTCGGCGACCACCGCGCGCGCCGCCGCCTCGCCCGTCGCGCGGGCGCCGTGGCAGGTCGAGAAGGCGTCCTGCGAGACCGCCTCGCCGGCGAAGAAAATGCGCCCGCCGACAGGGTCGGCGAGAACCCGCCGGCAGTCCGCCTTGCCCGGCCGGGCGATGGAATAGGCGCCGGCGATCAGCGGGTCGGCGACCCAGGCGGTCGCCGCCGCCTTGACCAGATGCCTGCGGATGCCGCTGCCATAGGCGTCGCACAGCGCCGCCAGACCGAAATCCGCGACCGCCGCCTCGCCCTCGGCCAGCAGGTTCCTCGCGAAGCTGCCGGCGAAGGTGCCGACCGCGAGATTGCTGCCGCCCGGCCGCAGCAGGAAGTTGATCGGCCGGCGGGCCGGGTCGCCGAGATCGAGCACGTTCACGTAACTGGTCGCGGGCACGTCGAAGACGTCGCGGTCGAAGGCGAGCACCACCTTCTCCGCGCAGCCGACGGGCAGCGCCTCGAAAGCCTCGCCATAGGCGTCCGGCAGGCCCGGCGTGAAGCGGATCGCACCGCCCGCGAGCACCCCCGTCGACACGGTGACGATCGCCGCCCGCGCCCGGATCGCGCCGTCAGGCGTCTCGACCCGCACCCCCTCGCCCGACCAGTCGATGGCGGTGGCGGGCGTGTTCAGCCGCGCCTGCTGGTCGCCGAAGACCCTGGCGACGAGCGCCCCGTAGCCCTCGTCGACCGGCCAGTTCTCCCAGGTGTCCGCATAGCGGTCGTAGTCGAGCGCCGAGACGTCGGCGGCGTCTGAGGCGGTGAAGAGCGCGATCCAGTGCTCGAGGAACTGGTAGAGCGGGTCCTGCGGGTCGAGGAAGGTCCGCGCGGAGACGTCGTGGCCGCGCTGCCCGGCGGCGTGCATGGCCTCGAAGACGTCCTGCAGGCGGCCCCAGATCGCCTCGCGTCCCGCCTCGTCCGCCCAGCCCTCGCCGATGAAGGTCGCCGCCGGCGCGCTCGACTTGCGGGTGAAGCGGTGGCCGAGGCGTTCGGCCTCCTCCGTGAAGGGGTTGCGCGAGGCCGAATGCAGCCAGTGGCAGCCGCGATCGAACGGCACGCCGAAGGTCTCGGTGTCCGTCCATGCGCGGCCGCCGACCCGCCCCGCCGCCTCGATGAGCACCGTGTCGAGCCCCTGTTCGCGCGCCGTTGCGGCGGCGGCGAGGCCCGCCGCACCCGCGCCGATGACGACGAGATCGGGATTGGATGCGTTGGCGATGATCGAAACCTCAGTAGACCACGACCGAGCGGATCGACTTGCCGGCATGCATCAGGTCGAAACCCTTGTTGATGTCCTCGAGCGGCATGGTGTGGGTGATCAGATCGTCGATGTTGATCTTCCCGTCCATGTACCAGTCGACGATCTTCGGCACGTCGGTGCGGCCCTTGGCGCCGCCGAAGGCGGTGCCGCGCCAGTTGCGCCCGGTGACGAGCTGGAACGGGCGGGTGGAGATCTCCGCGCGGGCCGGCGCGACGCCGATGATGACCGAGGTGCCCCAGCCTTTGTGGCAGCATTCCAGCGCCTGGCGCATCACCTGGACGTTGCCGATGCACTCGAAGGAATAGTCGGCTCCGCCCTTCGTCAGGTCGACGAGGTAGGGGACGAGATCGCCCTCGACCTCCTTCGGGTTGACGAAATGCGTCATCCCGAACTTCTCGGCCATCTCCTTGCGGCCGGGATTGAGGTCGACGCCGACGATCATGTCGGCGCCGGCGAGGCGCGCCCCCTGGATGACGTTGAGGCCGATGCCGCCGAGGCCGAAGACGACGACGTTGTCGCCGGGCTGCACCTTGGCCGTGTTGATCACCGCGCCGATGCCGGTGGTGACGCCGCAGCCGATGTAGCAGATCTTGTCGAAGGGCGCGTCCTCGCGGACCTTGGCCAGCGCGATCTCCGGCACCACCGTGTAGTTGGAGAAGGTGGAGGTGCCCATGTAGTGGAAGATCTTGTCGCCGCCGCGCGAGAAGCGCGAGGTGCCGTCGGGCATCACGCCCTGCCCCTGGGTGACGCGGATCTTCTGGCACAGATTGGTCTTGCCGCTGGTGCAGTAGTCGCATTCGCGGCATTCCGGCGTGTAGAGCGGAATGACGTGATCGCCCTTCTTCAGGCTCTTCACGCCCGGCCCGACATCGACGACGACGCCGGCGCCCTCATGGCCGAGAATGGCCGGGAAGATGCCCTCCGGATCGGCGCCCGACAGCGTGAACTCGTCGGTGTGGCAGATGCCCGTCGCCTTGATCTCGACGAGGCATTCGCCCTCCCTCGGCCCGTCGAGGGAGACCGTCGTCACCTCCAGCGGCTTTCCTGCGGCGACGGCGACGGCGGCACGCGTTTCCATCGTCATTCCTCCTTGATCGGCTGTTTTTCGGATTGGATCGGCTGTTTTTCGGATTGGATTCGTGAGCCAATGTGGCAAATCGGCGCCTGCCGCCGCAAGCGCCTATCGCCTCACCAGCGTGACATATGAAAAGTCGTGGTCGTCGCGCGGTCCCCGCTCGCCCGCCTCGCGCGCCGTCTCCGCCCACAATGCCGGGTCGATCTCCGGGAAACGGGCGTCACCCGCCGGCGCCGCGTCGATCTCGGTGAGCTCGATCACGTCGGCATAGGCCATCGACTGGGCGTAGATCTCCGCCCCGCCGATCACCGCGATCTCGCCGGCGCCGCGCGCATGCGCCCGCCGCGCGGCGATCGCCAGCGCGTCCTCCACCGAGGTCGCGACCTCGGCGCCCCGCGCCTCGTAGCCGGAATCGCGGGTCACCACGATGTTGTCGCGTCCCGGCAGCGGCCTGCCGATGGATTCCCACGTCTTGCGGCCCATCACCACCGGCTTGCCCATGGTCAGCGCCTTGAAGCGCTTCAGATCCGAGGAGATGTGCCAGGGAAGGCCGCCCTCGGCCCCGATGACGCCGTTCTTCGCCACCGCGACGACGAAGACCACGCTCAGCTCGTCGTCCTCGCCCCCCTCAGCACGCTTGTCGGGCGAACGCTTGTCCGGGATGACGGAGCCTCTCTTGGCGTTCAGCGCCCGCGCAACCGGATTGCGCGGCTTCGGCGCGCGGATCACACCGAGACCTCGGCCTTGATGTGCGGGTGCGGGTGGTAGTCGCTGAGGGCAAAATCGTCATAGGCGAAGCCGAAGATGTCGGTGACGGCGGGGTTGATCCGCATCACCGGCAGCGGTTTCGGATCGCGCGAGAGTTGCAGCTCGGCCTGCTCGCGATGGTTCAGGTAGAGATGCACGTCGCCGAAGCTGTGCACGAAGTCGCCGGGCTTAAGCCCGCTCACCTGCGCCACCATCATGGTCAGCAGCGCGTAGGAGGCGATGTTGAAGGGCACGCCGAGGAAGACGTCGGCCGAACGCTGGTAGAGCTGGCAGGAAAGCCGCCCGTCGGCGACATAGAACTGGAACAGGCAGTGGCAGGGCGGCAACGCCATGCGGTCGACATCCGCCGGGTTCCACGCGCTGACGATCAGCCGCCGGCTGTCGGGATTGCGCCTGATCTGCTCGACCACATTGGCGATCTGGTCGATGGCGCCGCCGTCGCGCGCCGGCCAGGAGCGCCACTGGTGGCCGTAGACCGGGCCGAGATCGCCGTTCTCGTCCGCCCACTCGTCCCAGATCCGGACCCCGTGCTCCTGGAGGTAGGCGATGTTGGTGTCCCCGGCGAGGAACCACAGCAATTCGTGGACGATGGATTTCAGGTGCAGCTTCTTGGTCGTCAGCAGCGGGAAACCTTCCGCCAGATCGAAGCGCATCTGGTGGCCGAACACGCTGATCGTGCCTGTGCCCGTGCGGTCGCCCTTCACGGTGCCGGTGGCGAGGATGCGTTCGAGAAGATCGAGATACTGGCGCATGAGGGTTCGAACTGTCCGGCGCCCGGTCCGGTTCCGGGCGTCAAGAATCGGCTTCGCCCGCAATGTAGCGTCGCCGCGCCGCGATGCCCATCGCCGGCCGAAAGATCGCAAAGAAAAAGCGCGGGATCCGGCCATCGGGCCGCCGCGCCTGCCTGCCTTCGGGGTGGGTCGGCGAAACCTATTTCTTCGCGGGATGGAGCGCGTTCAGCTTCCTGAAATGCTCGGCCAGGAGATAGTAGACGGTGACGCGCGACTTGGTCGTGTCGCCCTTCATCTTCTCCATCACCGCGGCGATCGCCGCGTCGAGCCTGGCGTCGGATTCCTTCAGCGCGAGCTTCTTCTTGAGCCAGCTCTCGCGCACGCGGGCGAGCTCCTTGGGGTCGGTGCCGGCGACCAGCGAAGAGTCGCGCCGCCTCAGCGCGATGCCGAGGTGACGGACGATCCCCGCCACGGCGTCCTCGTCGACGCTGCCGGCATAGGCCCTTATGTCAGCGATATATTTCGAATTGTCAGCCATTGGCGCCCTCCGGATGTGGCCTCGCAGAGTTTCGGCGCCCGTCTTCCGCATCCTGTGGCTGATCGGCGGCAGCGCCGGCCGGGAAAGCTAGCACCGTTGAAACGCATTCCCAAGCGTCAATGCCGCCACCATGGGGCCCGCTAGACGACGGCCGTCACCTCGATTTCCACCAGCCAGCGCGGATCGAGGAGCTCGGCGATGACGACGGTGGAGGCAGGGCTGTGCGGCAGCGTGGCGTCGCGGATCTCGCGGAAGGTCGCGGTGTCCGCGCGCCGGACGATGAAGGCGTTGACGCGCGCGATCGAGGAGAGGCCCGCCCCGGCCGCCTTGAGCGCCGTCTCGACATTGCGCCAGGCGAAGCGACACTGTTCGGCGAAATCCTCCGGGACGGCGCCGTCGGCGCCCGCGCCGACCTGGCCCGACAGCAGCACCAGCCTGCCGCCGGAGACGATTGCGGCGTGCGAATAGTTCGACGCCGGGCGCGCCATGCCCCGCGGAACGACGAATTCGATGCTCATGGGCTTCCTTCCTTTGCGGTTTGATGCGCGCGGTGCCTTTTCCTCGCCACGCTCCGGTCCTATATTCCCCTTTGCCGGTTTCGGCCGGCTATGGCGATAAACGGACTTCGTAATAAGCCTATCGGACCCGGGGGCGGTACCCGGCGCCTCCACCACAATCCGTGACGCACGAGCGGGTTGCGGCGGGGGCGAAACAGGATCGACGAGGGTGTAAAGGTTGCTCTTTCGCTCGGCATGGTTCCGCCGTTATCGGGCCAAAACTGTAGTTGCGAATGACAACTATGCTCCGGTTGCTCAGGCCGCGTAAGGCAGTCTGAAATACCGAAATTCAAGCCCTTGCGGTTAGCACCGTAAGGCGGGGTTCGGGGGCACCTGGCAACAGAAGCCCCCACTTCCCCCGCCCTTTCGCGCCCAGCCTGCTTGACCGGAATCGGTCGAGCGCGTTTGCTTGGAGCGCGTCAATTCCACCGGGGAGACGGATTCCAACGCGACCATGACCAAGGATCTGATCCGTTACGACATCCTCGCGCAGCAGGCGCTGCGCGGCATGGTGAAGCGCGTGCTGGCCGACACGGCGCGCGCCGGCCTTCCCGGCGACCATCACTTCTTCATCAATTTCGACACCACCGCGCCCGGCGTGCGCATGTCGCAGCGGCTGCGCGAGCAGCACCCGGAGGAGATGACGGTGGTCCTCCAGCACCAGTTCTGGGACCTCAAGGCCGACGATGAGAATTTCGAGGTCACGCTGTCCTTCAACGGCGTCGCCGAGAACCTCCGCGTTCCCTTCGCCTCCATCAAGGGCTTCTTCGACCCGAGCGTCAGCTTCGGCCTGCAGTTCGACCCCGCCAACGCCACCGGCGATGCCGACGGAGAGGCCCCGGAAGCCGCCGACGCCACGACGCCGACCCCGGTGGCGGCCGAACCCGCCGACGACCAGGACAGCCAGGCCGAGCCCGCCGAGGCCGACGGCGAGAAGATCGTCAGCCTCGACAATTTCCGGCGCAAATAGGCTCCCCTCGCCCGCTAATCGGGCGCTTGCCAGATTGATTGCGGCCCGCCAAGTGCTACAAGGCGCTCGACCTGTGGCTTGAAGCACTTCACCGGGAGGCAGCGACCCCATATGAGAGCGACCACATGAGCAAGACGCGCACCGAAACCGATACCTTCGGTCCCATCAAGGTTCCGGCGGACCGCTACTGGGGCGCGCAGTCGCAGCGCTCGCTGGGCAATTTCAAGATCGGCATCGAGAAGCAGCCGGCCCCGGTCATCCGCGCCCTCGGCATCGTCAAGCGCGCCGCCGCCGAGACCAACATGGCGCTCAAGCGCCTCGACCCGAAGATCGGCAAGGCCATCGTCAAGGCCGCCGACGAGGTGATGGAGGGCAAGCTTGACGGCCACTTCCCGCTCGTCGTCTGGCAGACCGGTTCCGGCACCCAGTCGAACATGAACGCCAACGAGGTCATCTCCAACCGCGCCATCGAGATCCTCGGCGGCGAGATGGGCTCCAAGAACCCGGTTCATCCCAACGACCACTGCAACATGTCGCAGTCGTCCAACGACACCTACCCGACGGCGATGCACATCGCCGCCGCCGAGCAGGCCGTCACCGAGCTGCTCCCCGCCGCCGACCACCTGATCCGCGCCCTCGACGACAAGTCGCGCGCCTTCGCGAAGATCATCAAGATCGGCCGCACCCACACCCAGGACGCGACCCCGCTTACCCTCGGCCAGGAGTTCTCCGGCTACGTCGCGGCGCTGAAATACGGCGTCAAGCGCATCGAGGCGGCGCTGAAGGACGTCTATCTGCTGGCCCAGGGCGGCACCGCGGTCGGCACCGGCCTCAACGCGCCGAAGGGCTTCGCGCAGGGCTTCGCCGCCCGCGTTTCCGGCATCACCGGCCTGCCCTTCAAGACCGCGCCCAACAAGTTCGAGGCGCTCGCCTCGCACGGCGCGCTCGCCAATCTCCACGGCAGCCTGAACGCGCTGGCGACCGACCTCTTCAAGATCGCCAACGACATCCGCTTCCTCGGCTCGGGGCCCCGCTCCGGCCTCGGCGAGCTCGTGCTGCCGGAAAACGAGCCCGGCTCCTCGATCATGCCGGGCAAGGTCAACCCGACCCAGTCGGAGGCGCTGACCATGGTCTGCGCCCAGGTCTTCGGCAACGAGACGACGGTGACGGTGGCCGCCAGCCAGGGCCATTTCGAGCTCAACGTCTTCAAGCCGGTGATCATCTACAACGTGCTGCAGTCGATCCGCCTGCTCGCCGACGCCATGGTCTCCTTCGCCGACAACTGCGTCGCCGGCATCGAGGCCAATACCCAGCGCATCACCTCGCTGATGGAGCAGTCGCTGATGCTGGTGACGGCGCTGGCGCCGAAGATCGGCTACGACAACGCCGCGCGCATCGCCAAGACGGCGCACAAGAACGGCACGACGCTGCGCGAGGAAGCGCTGAAGAGCGGGCTGGTGACGGCGGCCGAATACGACGCCATCGTCCGCCCCGAAAAGATGATCAGGCCTGCCTGAGCGGCGCCATGGCCGAGATCGTCAATCTCCGCCAGGCTCGCAGGAAGCGGGCGCGCGAGGAGAAGGCGGCCGCCGCCGACGCCAACCGCCGCGCCCACGGCCTGAGCAAGGCCGAGAAGAAGAAGGCGAAGACGCTCCGCGAACTCGCGCAAGCCCGCCTCGAAGGCCATCGCCGCGAAACCGGCGACGGCGGCGGCGATGACTGACGCCCCGCGATGACTGACGCCCTGCCCGGCGCGCCCTACGGGCCCGTGGTGAAGCGTTCCGTCACCATCGCCGGGCACCCGACCAGCATCTCGCTCGAGCAGCCCTTCTGGGAAGCCCTGCAACAGGCGGCCACGCGCAGCGGAAGGCCGCTGTCGGAACTCGTCGCCGCCATCGACAAGGCGCGCGGCGAGGCCAATCTGTCGTCGGCGATACGCCTCTACGTTCTGGCCGACCTCAGGACGCGCGCTACCTGATCCCCCCGCCCTGAAGCGGATCGACCGTCAGCCTGCCGCCGCGCCGGTTGCGTTGCGGCGGCGGCGGGTCCGGCGGCGCGCTGGCGGCGGGCGGCTCGGCAGGCGGCTGCGGCTGGAGCTGGGTGAAGGGGTCGGGCGGCGGCGGTTGCGGCGCGATCGGTTGCGGGCCGACCGCGCTCGGCGGCTGCGAGACCCCGGGCGAGCCCGGCACCCCGGCGCTGTTGCCGCCGGTCGAGGGGATGTCGACCGCCGGCGGCAGGGGCGGCAGGGTCGGGTCGGTGGCGCTGGCGTTCGGACGCGGTTCCTCGCCCTGCTCGATGGCGCGCTGCATCTCGGTCGCGAAATCCGGCGGCGCGCCATTGGCGCCCCCACTTGCGGCGTTTTCCCGCGCCGCCTTCTCCCGCGCCGCGCGCTCCTGCGCGTCCCTGATCAGCTTTTCCGCCTCCTCGCGGGCGCGGCGCTCGGCATCCTCCTGCGCCCGGCGGGCCGCCTCCTCGGCCTCCCGCTTGCGACGCTCGGCGTCCTCGCGCGCCTTGCGCTCGGCGTCCGCCCGGGCCTCCGCGGCCTGCTCGCGGCGGCGCTTGTCCTGCCCGAGCCTCAGCAGCTCGCGGGAGAAGCGCTGGCGCTCCAGGATGTCGTTCTGGAGCTGCTCGAGGCGCTCCACCTCCTGCTCGAAATTGCGCACCGTCAGGTAGCCCATCAGCGCCGAGACGTCGATCGCGCGGCGCGGATCGGCAAGCGGCCCGGAAAACACCAGCGCGGCCTCGCGCCGGCGGCCCTCGGCGCGGTCCTCCTCGCTCGCCGTCGACAGCGGCATCGAGGCGTCGACGCTCAGCGAATTGAGGTCGACGCGCCCGGTGAGGAAGGACGAGAGGCCTTGCGCGTCGATGGTCATGCGCTCGGCGCGCATGACGCCGCCGGAGACCGAGAACGCGCCCTCGGCTTCCTGAAAGCGCAGCGGGCCGGACGCCAGATGCGCGCCGAACACCTCGCGCACCCGCTCCTCGTCCAGTTTCAGTCCGGCGTCGGCGGCGGTGACGATCTCGTCGAAGGCGGCAGGGTTGAGACCCTCGATGCGGCCGTCGCGAATGCGGAACGAGCCGCTGCCGCCGAGCCCGGCCACCATGCCGGCGATGCTGCGCGCGGTGCCGCCAGCGACGATCGATGCGTCGACGCTGCCGCTCGCCACCGGCCGGCCGGCGCGCCGCCAGGCGAAATCCTCCAGCCGCGCCGAGGTGAGCTGCAGATTGACGTCGAAGGTCAGTCCGTTGGCGCCCTGGCGCAGCGACGTCTGGCCGGTGAGGCTGCCGCCGAACAGCGCCGCCTGCAGCCGCGTCAGCGCCAGCCCGTCATCCTTGAGCTGGACGGTGAAGCTCGAATTGGCGGCGTCCACGCCCGGCAACAGCTCCAGCCCGCCGGCGGAAATCTCGATGTCGAGATCGGCGGGAAAGGCGATCTGCTGCGGCAGCACGGTAGCCGGCCAGGGATTGCCGCCCTCCAGCCCCTTCGAGCCGAGCGCGAGGGAAGCGACGGCGGGAAACGACGCCTCGTCGAACTGCAGCCGCCCCGAGGCCTTTGCGCGCGCGCCGCGTTCGACCGTCAGCGCCCCGGTGAAGGCATTTTCCTGCCAGTCTCCCGACAATTCGGCGAAGTCGAGCCGTCGCGCATTGCCTGAAAGCGTCGCCTGCGCCCTTGCCTCACCGCCGCCCGGCAGGCCCGGCGCCGGGATGCCGAAGCCGGCGGCCAGCAGCACCGGATCGTCGGCGATGCCCTCGAAGCGGACACCGTCGAACTCGACCGCGCCGTCGGCGATGCGCGCCTTGCCGTCGAGCGAGACGGCGAGCCCCGCCGCGTCCAGCGACGCGGAGATTTCGGCACTCGCCCCCGGTATCCCGTCGACCTTAAGCGACGCCGTGCCCGGCCCGGCATCGGCGCCGGCGAAGGCGATGCCGGCGAGCGAGAGGACGCGCCGCCCGTCCTCATTGGCGGCGGCGGCGTCGAGATCGAGCCGCCCGTTCCGCCAGTCGGCGGGAACCCCCTCGAAGCCGCCCTTCGCCTCGATGCGCCCGCCATTGGCGTCGGCGCCGAGGTCGAAGGTGAGCCGGGTCGCGCCGGATTCAGCGGTGCCGGCCAGCGCCAGCGTCGCCTCGATCGGCAGCATCGCCTCCAGGCGCTCGCGTATCGCCGCCGCGGCGTCGCCGAGCCCGAACGCGGAGAGCAGCGCCGCCACGCCGCCAAGCCGCTGCGCCGACAGGTCGAGCGAGATCGAGCCCGCCGGTGCGCTCTTGAGGCCGCTCAGCCGGCCGCCGCCGGAAAGCCGCGCGCCGTCGAGGTCGGCGATCAGCAGCCGGTCGAGCTCGAAGCCGTCGCCGTCGTAACGCGCATCGAGCGACATGCCGCCCATCGTGGTGTCGCCGGAGACCAGCCGGTCGGCCTCGATCCGCGCCGCGATGTCGAGCCCGGCGTCGCCGCCGGCGAGCCCGCGCACGACGTTGCCCAACCCGTCGGCGTTGAGCGCCTCGGCGTCGAGATCGAGCACGAGGCGCGCGCGGGCGTCCGCCGGGCGCTCGAGCGCCACCGTCCCGGTGATCCGTCCGCCGGGATGGGCGAGGCGGAAACTGTCGAGGGCGAGTTTCTCCGGCCCAAGCACCACGTCGGCGTCGGCCTGGACCCCGCCATTGATGCGCCCGAGGCCGGGAATCTCCGGCTGCCCGCTGACCGCCAGCATGAAGGTGCTGGCGTTGCGGCTGCGCAGCGCCACCGGCCCCTCGAAGGCGAGCGCGCCGTCGCCGCCCGACAGCGTTCCCGACAGCGCCATGCGGGTATCGCCGGGGCCGCGCATGGCGAAGCGGCCGATCTTCCACGCCTCGTCGGCCGCCGAGAACGCCGTCGACAGCGATTCGAACAGCGCGCCGCCGGCGACGATGCCGCCGATATCGATCTCGGCGGCGACGTCGTAGTCGTAGGGGACCGGCGGCAGCAGCGCCGCGAGACGCTCCGGCAGTGCCTTGAGATCGAGCGGCTCGCCGCCGCCGAGCTGCTTGTCGAGATCGATCTGCCGCGTCGACAGGCGCGCGCTCGCCGCCGGCCTCTCGCCGAGCGTCAGGTCGCCGTCGCCCTCCAGCACCACCCCGCCGGCGGGGTCGCCGAAGGCGAGCTTGAGCTTCTCGGCCACCACCTTGCGTCCGTCGGCGGCGACGGTGGCGTCGATGCGCCAGACCGGGACCGCCGCCTGCCCGCCCTCGGCCAGCGCCAGCTTCTCCAGCCGCACCTGCCCGGCGAATTCCGGCACCCCCTCCTCCAGCGTCAGCACGCCGTCGGAATCGAAGGCGAGCGGCGCATCGGCGGGGATGACGCCGAGCTTCGCGCGCAGCTTGCCGTCCGCCGTTATCCGCCCGGTCTGGAAACGCAGCGTGTAGAGCCGGCCGCCCTCGACGACGCTGCCCTCGGCCTTGAACGGGCCGAGCAGGGAGCCGGCGCTGCCGGTGAAGGTCAGATTGTCGAAGCGCACCCGCCGGCCGCTGCGCCCGCTGTCGAACAGCACCGTCCCGCCCTCGACCGCGACGGTCTCCAGCGACACCGATTCCGGGTCCATCGGGAAGGCGCCGCCCATGCCGAGCGTCAGCCGGCCGCTATCGTCCACCGAGAGATTGACCACCGGCCTGGTGATCCTGGCGTCACGGATCTCGATGGAGCCGCGCAGCAGCGGCGCCAGCGACAGATTGAGATCGATGCGCTCGACCGTCACGTCGGCCGTCTCGCCGTCGCCGGCCCTGAGATCGCTCGCCCGGATGACCGGCTGCGGAAGCAGCCTGACCTCGAGGTCGCCCTCGATCCTCACCTGCCGGCCGAGCACCTCGCCGACGCGCTGCTCGACATAGCCGCGATACGACGACCAGTCGATCAGGAACGGCGCGATCAGCGCGGTGAACAGCGCCACCACGAGCACGATCGCAAGGCCGAGCAGCGTGGAATTCACTCCTCCCCCCTCCGCGTCGCCGCTGCGCGGAAGCGATGCGTCACCGCGGCACTACCTTTCCCGGATTGAGGATGTCGTCGGGGTCGAGCGTCTGCTTGATCGCCGCCATCACGTCGACGGCCCCGCCATGCTCCTTGCGCAGATATTTCACCTTGCCCTGCCCGACGCCGTGCTCGCCGGTCGAGGTGCCGCCCATCGACAGCGCTAGGTCGACCAGCCAGGCGAGGAAGTCCTCGACCGCCTCCACCTCCTTCGGGTCGTCTATGTCGACCAACGGCAGGATATGGAAGTTGCCGTCGCCGACATGGCCGACGATGGGCGCGATGAAGCCGCGCCGCTCGATTTCCTCGCGCGCCGCGCCGACGCAGTCGGCGAGCCTGGAGATCGGTACGCAGACATCCGTGGAGATACCGCGCGCGCCCGGCCGTAGCTGCAGCGACGCCCAGTAGGCGTCGTGGCGCGCCTGCCAGAGCCTGGTGCGCGCCTCCGCCTCGGTCTCCCAGATGAAATCGCCGCCGCCGCAATCGGCGGCGATGGCGCCGAAGGTTTCCGACTGCTCGCGCACGCTCGCCTCTGAGCCGTGGAACTCGAGGAACAGCGCCGGCGATTCGGGCAGCGACAGGCCGGAATACGCGTTGGACGCCTTCACCTGCAATTCGTCCAGCAGCTCCATGCGCGCCACCGGGATGCCGCACTGGATGGTCGCGATCGCCGCGTTGCAGGCGGCGTCGACGCTCGGGAACGGGCAGACGCCGCCGGCGATGGCCTCCGGGATGCCGGAGAGCCGGAGCTGGATCTCGGTGACGATGCCGAGCGTCCCCTCGCTGCCGACGAACAGCCGCGTCAGGTCGTAGCCCGCCGAGCTCTTGCGCGCCCGCCCGCCGGTCCTGATGACCCGCCCGTCGGCGAGCACCACGGTCAGCCCCAGCACGTTCTCGCGCATCGTGCCGTAGCGCACCGCGTTGGTGCCCGACGCCCGCGTCGCCGTCATCCCGCCGATGCTGGCGTCGGCGCCCGGATCGATGGGGAAGAACAGGCCGGTGTCACGCAGATGCTGGTTGAGCTGCTTGCGGGTGACGCCGGCCTGCACCCGGCAGTCGAGGTCCTGCGCGTTGACCTCCAGCACCGCGTTCATCTGCGCGAGATCGATGCAGATGCCGCCGCTCGGCGCGTTGACCCCGCCTTCCAGCGAGGTGCCGGTGCCGAAGGGGATGACCGGCACGCGGTGGGCGGCGCACAGCCGCACCACGTCCGCCACCTCCTCGGTGCTCTGCGCGAAGACCACCGCGTCGGCCGGCTGGTTGGGGTGCCATGTCGTCGTGTGGGCGTGCTGCTCGCGCATCGGCAGCGCCGTCGACAGGCGATTGTGGAAGCGCTCCGACAGCGCCTCGATAACGGTTTGAATAGCGGCCGGCGCCGCCGCCGCCGGTTCTGCCGGTGCCATCCTTGCGCTTCCTCCGAACTCGAGGTTTGATCCCTTCAAAGATCAAAACTATCAACCGCTAGGGCGGACGGGAAGATTCTACACCCGGCGTCCCGACGGTTTCGGGCAGAAATGCGAGGGGGAGACGTGGCGGATCGCGACATTCCGGAGGCTTCGGCCATGGCCGCACCCTTCCGCTCCTCGGTGATGACCGTCGAACCGGCGTGGATCGACTACAACGGCCACCTCAACATGGCCTACTACCATGTGCTGTTCGACCGCGGCGTCGACGAGATGCTGCTCAATGTCGGCCTCGGCCTCGACTACCTGAAGGCCCACAACGCCTCCTATTTCACCGCCGAGTGCCATGTAAGCTACAAGCGCGAGCTGCCCGTCCACGCCCCCGTCTACACGACGCTGCGGGTAGTCGATTTCGACGCCAAGCGGCTGCACTACATGCAGGAGCTCCATCACGCCGGCGAGGAATGGCTGAGCGCCGTCGGCGAATGCCTGGTGCTGCATGTCGACATGGGCGCGCGCAAGGTGACGCCCTGGCCGGAGGACATCCGCCGCCGCATCGAGGCCGCCAAGGCCGCCCATGACGCGCTTCCGCCGCATCCGCTGATGTCGAGGCGGATCGCGATCCCGCACTGAAAGCGCGCCATGCCGCTCGGGATCAGGCGACATCTTCGCGAGGGACTGGCGTTCCTGCGCGACTGGATCACGCCCAACCTGCGCGTCTTCCGTAGCACGCGGCAGCCCGCCATGTGGCTGCTGGCGGTCGCCATCGGCGTCGGCGTCGCCATCGCGGCCATCGTCTTCCGCCTTTCCATCGAGATCATCCAGTGGCCGTGGCTCGGCGTCATCTCCGAGCGCGTCGCCTCGAGCGCCGCCGCGCTGCCCTGGTGGGTCCTGCTGCTGACGCCGGCGGCCGGCGGCCTGATGGTCGGGCTGCTGCTGCAATACGCCATGCCCGGCCGCCGCGTCGAAGTCGTCGCCGACGTCATCGAGGCGCGCAACTTCGCCTCCCGCCGCCTCACCCTGCGCGGCGGCGTGGTCAGCGCCGCCATCTCCGCGCTGTCGCTCGGCGCCGGCGCGAGCGCCGGCCGCGAGGGCCCCGTGGTGCATCTGGGCGCGTCGCTGGCGACCCAGCTCCAGCGGATCGTCGACCTGCCGCAGGCGGCGCGCCCGGTCATCCTCGCCTGCGGGGTGGCGGCCGCCGTCTCCGCCTCGTTCAACGTGCCCATCGCCGGCGTGCTGTTCGCCCACGAGGTGATCCTCGGCCACTACGCGCTGTCCGCCTTCGTGCCGATCGTCCTCTCCTCGGTGGTGGCGACCGTCCTGTCGCGGCTGTGGTTCGGCGAGTTCCCCGCCTTCATCATCCCCGACTACCAGATCACCTCCTATCTCGAGGTGCCGGCCTTCATGCTGCTCGGCCTCGTCTGCGCGGTCGTCGCGATCCTCTTCCAGTTCGCCCTGATGGGCAGCGACTATGTCGCCCGCAACATCCGCATGCCGCTGATCCTGCGGCCGGTCGTCGGCGGCCTGATGGTCGGCGCCATCGCCATCGCCTATCCGCAGATCCTCGGCGTCGGCTACGAGACGACCGACCTCGCCCTGCACCAGAAGCTGCCGCTGCTGCTGATGCTCACCCTCATCGTCGTCAAGACGGCGGCGACCTCGATAACCCTCGCCGCGCGCTTCGGCGGCGGCATCTTCTCGCCCTCGCTCTATCTCGGCGCCATGACCGGCGGCGCCTTCGGCATCATCGCCGCCTCGGTGTTCCCCGACATGGCCTCGAGCGCCGGCCTCTATGCCATCCTCGGCATGGGCGCGGTCGCCGCCTCCGTGCTCGGCGCGCCGATCTCGACCACGATGATCGTCTTCGAGCTGACCGGCGGCTATTCGGTGACGCTGGCGCTGCTGGTCGCCGTCTCCGTCGCCAGCGGCCTCACCCAGGCCGTGCACGGGCGCTCCTATTTCCACTGGCAGCTGCAGAGCCGCGGCCTGTTCCTGCAGGAAGGCGCCCACAAGCGCATCGTCCGCCAGGTCCGCGTGTCGGACTTCATGCGGCTGCTCGGCGACGACGAGGATCCCGGTCCCCTCGATCCGCAGGACGAGACACCGTTCCTGACGCCGTCGGATACGCTGGAATCGGCGTTGCAGCACTTCGACGCCTCGGGCGTTTCGCGCATTCCCGTCATCGCCGAGGACGATGCGACGAAGGTGGTCGGCTACGCCTACCAGGTCGACGCGCTGTCGAGCTTCACCCGCGCGCTGATCGCCGCCAATGTCGAGGAGCACCGGTAGCGGCGGGCATCGTCAGGCCGGCGTCGCCCGCCTCGCCGCGATGGCCGCGCGGTAGACGCCGAGATAGCGCTCGATGGCGAGCGCCGGGGCGAAGGCCGAGCCGATGCGCCGTCGCCCCTCCGCGCCCATCCGCACGCGCAGCTCGTCGTCACCGGCGAGCCACTCGATGGCCTGCGTCCATTCCTTCTCCACCAGCGGCAGCACGAAGCCGGAAACGCCGTCCTCGGTCATCTCCGCCGGGCCGCCGATGGTGGTGCACAGCGTCGCCACGCCGTGCGACATCGCCTCCGCATGGGCGAGGCCGAAGCTTTCGCCCGGCGCCCTGGTCGGCGTCGCGTAGAGATCGAAGACGGGCATCAGGTCGGCGGCCGCCCGGATGGGGCCGGCGAACACCGCGCGGCCCTGCGTCGCCGCGCCGACCTCGCGCCTGTCGCCGTCCCTCACGAGGCCGCCGACATGCAGGAAGACCAGCGGCCTGTCGGTCCTCGCAAGCCCCGCCGCGCGCGCCAGGAACGCGACGTTCTTGATCTTGCGGTAGTGACAGACCGTTCCGACGACGAAGGCGTCCGGCGCGATGCCGAGCTTCTCGCGCCATGCCGCCCGGGCGTCCGGATCGGGTTTCGGCAGCGGTATCGCGTAGTGCAGCACGGCGGCGCGGGAGGCCTCGAACATGCGCTGGCGCATCGCCGTCGCCGTCAGCTGGTTGAGCATCGAGAAGCTCGGCATGATGACCCGGTCGATGCGCCGGTTGGGAAACAGCCACCAGTCGAGCGGGCTGAAATAGTTCTGCCCGCCGATCGACACCCGCTCGTAGACCAGCGCCGTCTGCGGGAAGGCCTGCATCGCCAGCACGATCTTGAGGAGCGAACCGCGAAGCCCGGTCACATGCACGATGTCGGGGGCGAAGGCCGCGATCTGCGCCCTGACGGAGGCGAGAAAGCGGTCGTCGAGATAGTATTTGCCGAGGGAGCCGCCCGAGCGCTTCGAGAACAGCCGGCGCGCGCCGTTGTGCTCGTCCAGCGCCAGGAAGCCGTAGTCGATGCCGAGCCGCTCGAGCTCGGGGAATATCGTCCGGCAGTAGTGGAACTTGCTGCCGGTCGCGTAAAGAATCCGCAAAATCCGTCCGCCTCCCGAATTATCTCGGCCAGCGGACATCTAGCCCGGATTCAACCGGACCGGCAAAGGTTCTAGAGTGGAATCAGTACCTCGAATCACTATCTACCGGAAGCCATGCCGCAGCATCCCACGCCGACGCCCGCCGATCCCGCCGCGCCCAGCGCCGGCGGCATAGCGGCGCGCGCCCGCGCCGCGTCGTCGGCGCCGCGCTATCTGGAAGGCCTCAATCCCGAGCAGCGCCGCGCCGTCGAGACCACCGAGGGGCCGGTGCTCGTGCTCGCCGGCGCCGGCACCGGCAAGACCCGCGTGCTGACCACGCGCATCGCCCACATTCTGGCGACCGGCAAGGCGCGCCCGGGGCAGATCCTCGCCGTCACCTTCACCAACAAGGCGGCGCGCGAGATGCGCGAGCGCATCGGCAAGCTTATCGGCGAGAGCGTCGAGGGCATGCCCTGGCTCGGCACCTTCCACTCCATCGGCGTCCGCATCCTGCGCCGCCACGCCGAACTCGCCGGCCTCAAGCGCGACTTCACCATCCTCGATACCGACGACCAGATACGCCTTCTCAAGCAGCTGCTGTCGGCCTCCAACATCGACGAGAAGCGCTGGCCGGCGCGCCAGCTCGCCATCATCATCGACGGCTGGAAGAACCGCGGCCTGACCCCCGACAACGTGCCCGCCGGCGATGCCTTCGCCTTCGCCAACGGTGAGGCGCAGCGCTTCTACCGCGACTATCAGGAGCGGCTGAAGGTCCTCAACGCCACCGATTTCGGCGACCTGCTGCTGGAGCCCCTGCGGCTGTTCCAGGAGAACGCCGACGTGCTCGCCGATTTCCGCTCGCGCTTCCGCTACATGCTTGTCGACGAGTATCAGGACACCAACGTCGTCCAGTATCTGTGGCTGCGGCTGATCGCCGGCAGCGGCGGCAATCTGTGCTGCGTCGGCGACGACGACCAGTCGATCTATGGCTGGCGCGGCGCCGAGGTCGACAACATCCTGCGCTTCGACAAGGACTTCCCGGGCGCCGTCGTCATCCGGCTGGAGCGCAACTACCGCTCGACCGCCAACATCCTCGGCGCCGCCTCGCACCTCATCGCCCACAACGAGGACCGCCTCGGCAAGACCCTGCACACCGAGGACGCGCCGGGCGAGCCGGTCTCTGTCGCCTGCGTCTGGGATTCCCAGGAGGAGGCGCGCACCATCGGCGAGGAGATCGAGCAGTTGCAGCGCCAGGGCCACGACCTCGACGAGATGGCGATCCTCGTGCGCGCCTCGTTCCAGATGCGCGAATTCGAGGAGCGCTTCGTCACCCTCGGCCTGCCCTACCGGGTGATCGGCGGCCCGCGCTTCTACGAGCGCGCCGAGATCCGCGACGCCATGGCCTATCTGCGCGTCATCCACTCGCCGGCCGACGATCTCGCCTTCGAGCGCATCGTCAACGTGCCGCGCCGGGGCCTCGGCGACTCCACGGTGAAGCTGATACACGCGGTCGCCCGCGACCGCTCGGTGCCGATGACCCAGGCCGGCTCCATCCTCGTCGACAGCGAGGAACTGAAGCCCAAGCAGCGCGCCTCGCTGGCCGACCTGCTCAACGATTTCGAGCGCTGGCGCAGCCAGCTTTCCGCGATGCCGCATACCGAGATCGCCGGAATCGTGCTCGACGAATCCGGCTACACGGCGATGTGGCAGAACGACCGCTCGCCCGACGCGCCGGGGAGGCTGGAGAATCTGAAGGAGCTGATCCGCTCGATGGAGGCCTTCGAGTCGCTGGCCGGCTTCCTCGAGCACGTCTCGCTGGTCATGGACGCCGACAGCGGCTCCGACGGCGACCGCGTCAGTCTGATGACGCTGCACTCGGCCAAGGGGCTGGAATTCGAGACCGTGTTCCTGCCCGGCTGGGAGGACGGCCTGTTCCCACACCAGCGCGCCCTCGACGAACAGGGCCGCGCGGGGCTGGAGGAGGAGCGCCGCCTCGCCTATGTCGGCCTGACGCGAGCGAAGAAGAAGGCGCATGTCTATTTCGCCACCAACCGGCGCATCCATGGCCTGTGGCAGTCGAGCATCCCGTCGCGCTTCGTCGACGAGCTGCCCGAGGCGCATGTCGAGGTGATCGAGACCGGCTCGGTCGCCGGCAGCCGCGGCGGCTACGGCTATTCGCGCTTCGACATGGCCGAGCCCTTCCAGAACACCTACGAGACGCCGGGCTGGCAGCGCGCCAGAGCCAACCGCCAGGCCAACCCCAACCCGCCGCGCCGTTCCGGCCCGATGCAGATCGAGGGCACCGTCATCGCCCGCTCGGGCGGCGAGGCCTCGCGCTTCGCCGTCGGCACGCGCGTCTTCCACCAGAAATTCGGCTATGGCCGTGTCGTCGCCGCCGACGGCAACAAGCTGACCGTCGACTTCGAGCATTCCGGCGAGAAGCGCGTGGTCGACAGTTTTCTCGAGCAGCACTGATCCAGGTCAGTAGGAGTCCGGGGCCGAATGCATCTCCTGCGTATCGCGGCGCGCGACGCCGCCGAGGCCGACCGGATCAGCGATCTCCTGATGTCGCTGCCCGAGCCCGACACCAGCGCGGCCGCCGCGCTTGAGATCGACGACCGCTGGCGGGTTGACGCCTATTACGAGGAAGACCCCGGCGAGGCCGCCATCGAGCGCCTGCGCGAGCTCATCGGCGGTCGGAACCGGCTCATCGAGCTGGTCGAGCTTGCCCCACGCGACTGGGTGCGCGACAGCCTGGAAGCCATGCCGCCGGTCTCCGCCGGCCGTTTCGTGGTCCACGGACGGCACGACCGGCACCGCGTGCCGGCCAACGCCATCGGCATCGAGATCGAGGCCAACCTCGCCTTCGGCACCGGCCATCACGGCACGACGCGCGGCTGCCTGATCATGCTCGACCGGCTGCTGCGGCGCGAGCGCCCGAAACATGTCCTGGATGTCGGAACGGGAACCGGGGTGCTGGCGATCGCCGCCGCGCGGGCCACCGGACGTCCGGTGACGGCGAGCGACATCGACCCCGTGGCGGTCGCGATCGCGCGCGAAAACGCGCTCACGAACCGCGCCGGGGCGCTGGTGCGCCCGGTGACGGCATCGGGCTTCGGCCACCGCGCCATACGCGAGGCCGGCCCCTACGATCTCATCCTCGCCAACATCCTGGCGGGACCGCTGATGGCGATGGCGCCCGACATATCGCGGTCGCTTCGCCCGGGCGGCCGGGCAATCCTGTCCGGCCTGCTGACCTGGCAGGGTCGACGCGTCCTCGCCGCCTGCGTGGCCCAGGGCCTCAGACTCGAGGACCGCGTCGCGCTCGACGGCTGGCTGACCCTGATGGTGCGCCGCTGACGGCGCACCCGTAATCGTCGTCTGCGGTCAGTCCTGGCGGCCGGCGAACCACTGCTCGAGTTCGAGCGCGGTCATCGGCTGGCGGGTCAGGATCGCCTCGGCGAGTTCGGGGGTCATGTGAAGCGCGAGCTGGCGGCGGGCCGACAATTCGCGGGCCCTCACCATCGCCACGAGAAGGCGCTTCCAGAATCCGGTCCGCGCCGGACGCTCGACGACGGCGCCTGCAACGGGATGGGCGGGAGCATATGCCATATCGGTCATCTCCTTTGGGCAGCAGAAATGCTGCAGCTGCGAATAAGATAATGCACTGATATTCTGACTGAACCCCTTCAAATGCATGACAGAACCGTCTCACATGCATGCAGCGCACAAAAAACTTTTGCATTGCATATAAAGGCGGCAGGGCGCTGCCCGCCGGCTGTGCAGATGACCAATCCGGAGTCGTTTTTTGCCGATTGCCGGCTTGGCGCGCCATCGCTACGGTCGGCGCCATGTTTCAGAATTTCGAGGTCTCCGGCGACCCCACGGCCGGCAAGGCGCGGCTCTCGCTGCTGCGCGACGAATTGCGGCGGCGCGGGCTTGACGGCTTCCTGATCCCCCGCGCCGACGAGCACCAGGGCGAATATGTGCCGCCCGCCGCCGAGCGTCTCGCCTGGCTGACCGGCTTCGGCGGCTCCGCCGGCATCGCCGCCGTTCTCGCCGACAAGGCGGCGATCTTCGTCGACGGGCGCTACACGGTGCAGGTGCGCGAGCAGGTCGACACCGCGATCTTCGAACCGCTGCACCTGTTCGAATACGGCCCGGAAAAGTGGCTTGGCGAGGAGGTCCGCGAGGGCATGCGGATCGGCTACGACCCGCGTCTCCACACCATCGGCGGCATCAGGAGCCTGCGGCGCGCCGTCGAGGGCGCCGGCGGCGAGCTGGTGGCCATCGACGACAATCCCGTCGACGCCGTCTGGGCGGACAGGCCGCCGCCGCCCTCGGGACGCATCGTCGTGCAGCCGGACTCCCTCGCCGGTCGCAGCGCCGCCGACAAGATCGCCGGCCTGCGCGAGGCGCTCGCCAAGGCGAAGGCCGACGCGACCGTGCTCACCCAGCCGGATTCCATCGCCTGGACCTTCAACATCCGCGGCGGCGACGTGCCGCACACGCCCTTCGCGCTGGGCTTCGCCATCGTGCCTGCCGAGGGAAGGCCGCTGCTGGCCATGGACGGCCGCAAGTTCAGCAATGAATCGCGCGACCACGTCGAGGCGGTCGCCGACATCGTCGAGCCCGGCGACTTCGAAGCCCGGCTGCGGGAGATCGCCGCCGGCCGCCGCATTATGCTCGACCCCAACTGGGCCGCCGCCTCGCTTGCCCGCAGCGTCGAGGAGGCCGGCGGCACCGTTGTGGAGGGCGGCGACCTGGCGGCGCTCCCCAAGGCGACCAAGAACGAGGCCGAGATCGCCGGCGCGCGCGCCGCCCATCTGCGCGACGCCGTCGCCTATGCGCGCTTCCTCGCCTGGTTCGACCGCGAGGGCTTCAAGACCGACGAGATCGCCGTCGCCAGGAAGCTGGAGGCGTTCCGCAGCGACACCGGCGAATTGAAGGACCTCTCCTTCGACACCATCTCGGCGGCCGGCGGCCACGCGGCTATCCCGCATTACCGCGTCACCACCGCGACCAATCTCGCGATCCCGCCCGACAGTTTATTCCTGATCGATTCCGGTGCCCAGTTCCAGGACGGCACCACCGACATCACCCGCACCATCGCCGTCGGCGATCCGCCGGCGGAGGCGGTACGCCGCGCCACGCTGGTGCTCAAGGGCCATATCGCCATCGCCAGCGCGCGCTTCCCCGAGGGAACGACCGGCGCCCAGCTCGATACGCTGGCGCGCATCGCGCTGTGGAACGCCGGGCTCGATTTCGACCACGGCACCGGCCATGGCGTCGGCAGCTATCTCAGCGTCCACGAGGGGCCGCAGCGCCTCGCCAAGACCGGCCACCAGCCGCTGAGGACCGGCATGATCCTCTCCAACGAGCCGGGCTACTACCAGGCCGGCGAATACGGCATCCGCATCGAGAACCTGATCGTCGTCTCGCCGCCCGGCGACATCCCCGGCGGCGAGCGGCGGATGCATGCCTTCGAGACGATCACCTTCGCGCCCATCGATTTGCGGCTCGTCGACGCCACCCTGCTGAGCGAGGCGGAAGCCGACTGGCTCGACGCCTATCACGCGCGGGTGCGCGCGCTCCTCGAGCCCCGCCTAGAGGGCGACGACCGCGCCTGGCTGGAGCAGGCGACGCGCCCGCTGGACCGTCCAAATCCTTGAAGATGACCATTAAATTTAATTGACCCCGCATTGCCCTTAAGGAAAGTTGGGGCGCCTTCCAGGGTTCAATCCATAACGAGGACAGACATGAAGATTCTCAAAGTCACCGCCGTCGCCGTCATGCTCGCGACCGGTTTCGCCGCCGCCGCTTCCGCCGACGACAAGGCGTTCTCGCCGGCCGCGATGGAGCAGGTGACCATCGCCAACAAGCTGATCGCGCTCGGCCGCGCCAAGAACGACCCGCTGCTGCTGATCGCCGCCGCCTATATCCGCTCGACGCTGTCCGACGACGCCATCGGCACCCTCGACGCGATGCCGAGCCAGTCCGCCCTTCTCGACGAAGCCAAGAAGCTCTCCAACGGGCGCGAGGACTTCGTCGGGCTGGTCGACGACATGGCCGCCTCCAAGTCGAAGGGCTGCTACAACTGGAACGGCGGCACCGGCGCCTACAGCTGCCCCTACAATTCGCAGTTCGCGAACTGATTTCCGCTATATGCCGGGCCTAAAGCCCGGCCATGCGCAACGCCACGATTGCCGCTGTTCCCGTCACCACGACGCCGAGCAGCGGCAGCCGCAGGGCGGCGAGCACCGCCACCGCCGAGGCCAGCGTCTCGGCGACGCCGGTCGTCAGGATGACCGGCGCCACCACCGAGATCAGCACGATCGGCGGGATGGAATCGAAGGCCAGCCGCACGCGCCCGGTCAGCAGGCCGAGCCGGCCGGCGATGAACATCCCGGCGATGCGCGTCAGATAGGTCGCGACCGCCATCCCGAGAATGGTGACGAGCGTCGTCGTATCGAGGCTCATGCCCGCGCCTCCTGCGGCCGCGCCGTCATGAAGGCGGCGGCGAGCCCGGCGGTCGCGCCGGCCGCGACATGCCAGGGCGGCCCGGCGAGCTCGTATGTCAGCGCCGACACCGCGGCGGCGGCGACGATGCCGGCGCCGGCATGCCGGCTCGTCCAGAAGCCCATCACCAGCCCGATGAACATGGCGGTGAAGACGAAATCGAAGCCGTAGCGCGCCGGGTCCTCGATGGCCGCGCCGAGGACGGCGCCGATGCCGGTGGACGTCGTCCAGGTCAGCCACATGGCGAGCGACATGGCGAGCCAGTAGGCGAGCGATACTGTATCACGCGCCGCCTTGCGCTCGGCCAGCGCCCAGTTCTCGTCGGCCATGAAGAAGAGCGCCGGCACCTTCGCGCGGGGCGGGAAGGCGGTGAGCTTCGGCGCCAGCGAGGCGCCCATCAGCACATGGCGGGAATTGACCAGCAGGGTCGAGAAGATCACCGCGCCGACCGGCACCGGATAGGCCCACAGCTCGATTGCCGTGAACTGCGCGCCGCCGGCGAAGACCAGCGCCGACATCAGCCACGCCTCCAGCGGCGACAGCCCCTTGCCGGCGGCGATCGCGCCAAAGAGCAAGCCGATCGGCGCGGCCGCGGCGATCACAGGAAAGATGTCCGTCAGGGCGCGGCGCACGGCGCGCTTCGTGTCGTCGGTCATGGATGATTGGCTATGGGCGTTTTTCGGATTTTTTATCGTCGCCCAGAATGACCGCGGCGCCGTCATTGGCAACCCGAAACGCGCATGAGAGGGATGCGCCGGAGACGCCGCCGTCCTAGTCCACCGCCCGCCGCAGCCACTCGTCCTCATCGATGACCTCGATACCGAGCTGCTGCGCCTTGGCGAGCTTGGAGCCCGCGCCTGGCCCGGCGACCAAGAGATCGGTCTTCTTCGATACCGAGCCCGTCGCCTTGGCGCCGTAGCGCTCAGCCATCGCCTCCGCGTCCTGCCGGGTCATCTTCTCCAGCGCCCCGGTGAAGACGACGGTCTTGCCGGAAAGCGGGTGGTCGGCGGGCGCTTCGGGGCCCTCCTCCTCCTCGACCGTCACATGCTCCAGCAACCGCGAGATGGCTTCGAGATTGTGATCCTCGGCAAAGAAGTCGGCGATCGCCCGGGCGACCACCGCGCCGACATCCTCGACCGATTCCAGCCGCTCCAGCGCCGCCGCATCGCCCGACCCGGCCGCCGCCGCCGTCTCCCGCAACGCCGCGAAGCTGCGGAAATGCTTCGCCAGCCGCTTCGCCGTCGTCTCGCCGACATGGCGGATGCCGAGCGCGAAGACGAAACGGTGAAGCGCGATCGTCTGTCGCGAGCGGATGGCGGCGAAGAGCTTCGACACGGACTTCTCGCCGAAGCCCTCCCACTGCGTAAGGTCGGTGTCGCCGGCCTCCTGGCGCTTCTCCAGCGTGAAGATGTCCGCCGGCTCGCGCACCAGCCCCTCCTCGTGGAACAGCTCGATCTGCTTGTCCCCCAATCCCTCGATGTCGAAGGCGAGGCGCGAGGCGAAATGCTTCAGCTTCTCCACCGCCTGCGCCGGGCAGATCAGCCCGCCGGTGCAGCGGCGCACCGAATCCGCCCGCCCCGTCTTCGGATTGACCTCGCGCACCGCGTGGCTGCCGCAGACCGGGCAGGTGTCGGGAAAGACATAGGGCGCGGAATCCTCCGGCCGCTTGTCCATCAGCACGTCGACGACGCGCGGGATGACGTCGCCGGCGCGCTCGATCGTCACCGTGTCACCCTCGCGGATGTCGCGGCCCTCGCGGATCGGGTTTCCCTCGCTGTCGAGGCCCTTGATGTAGTCCTCGTTGTGCAGCGTCGCGTTGGAGACCACGACCCCGCCCACCGTCACCGGCTCCAGCCGCGCCACCGGCGTCAGCGCCCCGGTGCGCCCGACCTGGATCTCGATGCCGTTGAGCACCGTCACCGCCTTTTCGGCGGGAAACTTGTGCGCCGTCGCCCAGCGCGGCGAGCGCGAGACGAAGCCGAGGCTGTTCTGCAGCGCGATGCGGTCGACCTTGTAGACGACGCCGTCGATGTCGTAGCCGAGCGAGGCGCGCTTCTCGCCGATCTCCCGGTAGAAATCGAGGATTTCGTCAAGCGTCGAGACCCGGCGCGACAGCGGATTGACCGGAAAGCCCCATTCCGCCATCGCCCCCAGCACGCCCGACTGGGTGTCGGCCGGCAGGCCCGAGACCTCGCCCCAGGCATAGGCGAAGAACCGGAGCTTGCGCGAGCGCGTGATCTCGGCGTCGAGCTGGCGCAGCGAGCCGGCCGCCGCGTTGCGCGGATTGGCGTAGATCACCTTCCCCGCCTCGGCCTGCCGCCGATTGAGGTCGGCGAAGTCGGCGTGGCTCATATAGACCTCGCCGCGCACCTCGAAGACCTCCGGGTGATCGCCGCCCTTCAGCTTCTGCGGGATCTCGGCGACCGTCGCCAGATTGGCGGTGACGTTCTCGCCCTCATAGCCGTCGCCGCGCGTCGCCCCGAGCACGAAGAGGCCCTTCTCGTAGCGAAGGCTCGCCGAAAGCCCGTCGATCTTCGGCTCGGCGAAGAAATCCGGTCCCTCCTCGCTCTCGCCCATGTCGAGGAAACGGCGCACCCGGCGCACGAAATCGGCCACATCCTCCTCGTCGAAGGCGTTGTCGAGCGACAGCATCGCCACCTTGTGACGGACCTTGGCGAAGCCCTCCGCCGGCGCCGCGCCGACGCGCCGCGACGGGCTGTCCTCGCGGATCAGCTCGGGAAAGCGCGCCTCGATCTCGGCGTTGCGCCGCCTGAGCGCGTCGTATTCGGCATCCGACACGGTCGGCGCGTCCTGCTGGTAGTAGCGCCGGTCGTGGGAGGCGATCTCGCCGGCGAGCCGCTCCAGCTCCGCCGCCGCCTGCTCGAGCGTCAGTTCGCCGGGGTCGACCGCCGCAAAGTCCTCGCTCATCCCGCCGCCCCGATCAGCCGGCGCGCGGCGGCGCGCGCCTCGTCGGTGACCGTGGCGCCGGCCAGCATCCGCGCCACCTCCTCGCGCTTGCCCGCCTCGTCGAGCCGCTCGACGCCGGTCACCGCGCCGGAATCGTCGGCGCGCTTCTCGATGCGGTAGTGGCGGTCGGCGAGCGCGGCGACCTGCGGCGCATGGGTGACGGAGAGCACCTGCACCTCGCCGGCGAGTCGCTTGAGCCGCTGGCCGATGGCGTCCGCGACCGCCCCGCCGACCGCCGTGTCGATCTCGTCGAAGACAAGCGTCGGCGCGCTGCCGCGGTCGGCCAGCGCCACCTTGAGCGCGAGGATGAAGCGCGACAGCTCGCCGCCCGAGGCGATCTTGGCGATGGGCCCGGAGTCGGCGCCGGGATTGGTCTGGACGGTGAAGGAGACGCGGTCGGCGCCGTTCGGCGACGGCGCGCGCCCTGGATCGGTCTCCACCTGGGTGACGAAGCGGGCCTGCGCGAGCTTCAGCGGCGCCAGCTCGCCGGCGACCGCTGCGTCGAGCTGCCCGGCGGCGGCACGACGCCCGGCGCTGAGCGCGTCAGCCGCCTCGCGATAGGCCGCGGCTGCCTTCGCCACCGCCTCCTCGCGATGCGCCAGCGTCTCCGCGCCGGTCTCGATCTCCCTGAGGTCGCCCTCCATCTGCGTCCTGAGCGCCGCCAGCTCGTCGGTCTGGACATTGTGCTTGCGCGCCAGCGCCCGCAGCGCGAACAGCCGCTCCTCGATGCGCTCCAGCTCGCCGGCGTCGAAGGCGCTGTCGGCGATGATCCGCTCGATGGTCTCGCGCGCCGCGCCGAGCTCGGTCAGCAGTTGCTCCAGGCAGGCGACCACCGGCCCGATGACCGGCCCGTCGGCGCCTGCGCGCCGCTCCAGCCGCCGCAGGATGCCGGCGACCGGCACGGAGGGGTCGTTCTGCCCGGCCACCGCGTCGAGGGCGGCATTGAGGTCGTCGGCCACCGTTTCAGCCTGCATCATAGTCTGCCGCCGGGCGCTCAGCGCCTCGTCCTCGCCAGGCTGCGGGTCGAGTTCGGCGAGTTCTCCGACGGCATGCTCGAGGAAAGCGCGCTCCTTCTCCGCCCGCTCCAGCTTCGCCCGCGCCTCGTCGCGCAGCGCCTCCGCCTCTCGCAGCGCCGCGCAGGTCTCGGCGGCACGCCGGACGGCGGGCTCCAGCCCACCATAGGCGTCGAGCAGCATGCGGTGGGCGTTGGCGTCGACCAGCGCCCGGTCGTCGTGCTGGCCGTGGATCTCGACCAGCATGCGGCCGATCTCGCGCATCAGCGTCACCCCGACGGCGGTGTCGTTGACGAAGGCGCGGCTGCGGCCGTCGCGGTTCTGCACGCGGCGCAGGATGACGGCATCGTCCGCCTCGATGCCCTGCTCGCGGATGAGGGCGCGCACGGGATGGCCGGCGGGCGGATCGAAGACGGCGGTGACGACGCCCTGCTCGGCTCCCTTGCGCACGAGGCCGCCGTCGCCGCGCCCGCCGAGCGCCAGCGACAGCGAATCGAGCAGGATCGACTTGCCGGCCCCGGTCTCGCCGGTAAGCACGGTCAGGCCGCCGGAGAATTCAAGCTCCAGGGATTCGATGAGAACGATGTCGCGGATCGAGAGCGAGCCCAGCATGGCCCGCTATTTATATCGCGGCCGCCGCCTTGCGGAAGGCTTTGCTGATCCAGCTTTCCCGGTTTTCCTCCGGTCTCACGCCGCCGGTCTGCAGCAACTGGAAGGAATCCTTGTACCACTCGGAATTCGGGAAGTTGTGGCCGAGCACGGCCGCCGCCGTCTGCGCCTCGCTGACGACGCCGAGCGCCATATAGGTCTCGGTCAGCCGGTGCAGCGCCTCCTCGACATGCCGCGTCGTCTGGTAGTTCGATACGACGGCGCGGTAGCGGTTGAGCGCGGCCAGGTAGTTGCCGCGGTCCTGATAGTAGCGGCCGATCTGCATCTCCTTGCCGGCGAGCTGGTCGCGGGCGATCAGGATCTTCTCGCGCGCGTCCGGCGCGTATTCGGAATCGGGATACTTCTCGACCAGTTCGGTCATCTCGCGCAGCGCCCGCTCCGCGCCCCGCTGGTCGCGTTCGATGGAGGGGATCTGCTTGAAGTAGGATTCGGCGATCAGATACTGCGCATAGGCCGCGTCCTCGTCGCCGGGATGCAGCGTGATGTAGCGCTGGGCGGCGGCGATGCAGGCGTCGTACTCGTCGAGCCGGTACTGCGAATAGGCGATCAGCAGCATCGATTTGCGCGCATATTCCGAATAGGGATGCAGCCGCTCGACCTGCGAGAAGGTGCTGATGGCGTTGATGAAGCTGTTCTCGTTGAGATAGCCGAGACCGCGGTTGAAGAGCTGGCCGGCCGGCGTGTTCTCCAGTTCGTCCTCGGTCGGCGCCTTCTTCAGCCAGGGCAGCGACAGCGTCGGCAGGCTCGGGAACCCGGCGCTGCTCTTGGTCGAGGAGCCCTCGGGCGAGGAGGAACGGCCGAGCGGCCCGTTCTCGCAGCCGCCGGCCGCCATGACCAGCGCCAGCACCGCCGCGATGCCCGCCACGCGCATCGAGCGCGCCCTGTTCGGTGACTTATCCCAGATCGACATCAACCGCGAATTCCTCTTGCCGCCATCGGCTTGCGCCGTACCCGGACGGTTGTCGGCCTGCGCCGTATCCCGACGGTTGCCGGCTGTTTATCCCGAATGCCGCACCACGGCCAGTCTGCTGGACGACGAATACAGCAATTCTGCGGCGAACCGTTTCGGCACCCGCAGCGTGATCGTCGATCTTATCAGGAAACGGACGGCTTGTAGACCGGGGCCGGGGCAAGGGCGCCGAACTCGGCATATCCGCCCTCGCGGCGCGCCGGCTCTTCCTCGACCAGCGTCCAGGCGTCGCGATCCGCCAGCAGCGCCGCGACGACGCCGCAATTCACCTTGTGGCCGCCGCGCGACGAGCGGTAGTTGCCGAGGATCGGCGCGCCGGCCAGCGCTAGGTCGCCCACCGCGTCGAGCGCCTTGTGACGGACGAACTCGTCCTCGAAGCGCAGGCCTTCCGGATTGACCAGGCTGCTCTCGCCGATGACGACGGTGTTGTCGAGCGAGGCGCCGAGCGCGAAACCGGCGGCCCAGAGCCGCTCGACGTCGCGCATGAAACCGAAGGTGCGCGCCCGCGACAGGTCGCGGCGGAAGGTATCGGCGTCGAGGTCGAAGGCGATCTTCTGATAGCCGACGATGTGCGAGTCGAAATCGATCTCGATCTCGAAGCGGCGGCCGTTATAGGGCAGCAGCTCGCCATAGGCCTCGCCGTTCTCGAAGCGCACCGGCTTGTCGACGCGGATGAACTTGCGCATCGCCGAATGGTGGCGCAGCCCGACGCGGTCGAACTCCTCGACGAAGGCTTCCGACGAGCCGTCCATGATCGGCACCTCGTCGGAATCGATCTCGATGACGGCGTTGTCGACGCCGAGGCCGGAAAGGGCCGCCAGCAGATGCTCGACGGTCGCGATGGAGATGCCGCGGGCGGAGCCGATGCTGGTGCAAAGATCGGTGGAGGAGACGGCCGACACCTTGGCCGGCACCTCGACTTCGTGGCCGCCGGAAAGACCGGTGCGGACGAAGAGAATTCCCGTATCGGGACTGGCGGGATGGACGATGAGGGAGGCCGGCGCGCCGCTGTGGACACCAATTCCTTCGAGGATCACCTGCTCTGCAAGCGTCGTCTGGACAGCCGGCCGATAATGCGTCATTCGCCCCAACACCCGTTCAACGGCAACGACCGATGGAACTGCACGGTCATCGCGGCACTACTGCCTGTCTGCTGTTGACGCCCCGCCGGTTTAAGGACCCCCGAAACCGGACTTCCGGACGCGGGGTTCGAACCCCGTCTTGTTCGTAAGCTTTTCTAGCCGATGCCCCCTTTATCGCCAAATCACGGATTTTTTCGCCGTGTTACGCTTTTGCCGCATTCCGGCCCGATTGCGGCCGGATTGCGAAACGCACGGGAACCGGAGGGGAAGCGCCGGAACCCGTGCGTTTTCAGTAGGTTAGAGACGGTCAGCTGGATTGGCGGCGGAGAAAGGCCGGAATCTCGTACTGATCGTCATCACTCATTGTTACCTTCCGCGGGGCCGCTTCGGCACGCGGAGCGTGCACGGCGGCGCGCTCGGGCTGCGCGGGACGCGGCCTTCTGGCGTATTCGGAGACCGATTCGTCGGCCCGCTCCTCCTGGCGGATTCGCGGCTCGGCGCGAACCGCCTGCGGCGCGGCGGCCTCCTGCTCGACCCTGCCCATGCCGGCGGCGACCAGCCGCTGCAGAAGTCCGGGCTTGCGGGATTCGGGCTGCGGCGCCGGCTGGCGACGCTGCTCCATCTCCTTGCGCGCGATCGGCGGGAAGTCCTCGATCTCCGGCATCTTGACCCGCGCCGCCTGCGGCCGTTCCGCCACCGGCGGAATGAACGCCTCCTCGGCGACCGGCGCCTCGGCAGGCATTTCCGGGGCCGGGGCCGGCGGCATCGCCTCGACGGGCTGCTTGCGCGCCAGCATCACGGTGCGGTCGCCGCTCTGCACGGCGACGGGCTGCGGCGCCTCCTCGATCTCCGGCTCGGCGATCTCGTGGGCGATCTCCCGGTCCATCTCCTGGGCGACCGGCGCCTCGATGATGGCCGGGGCCGGCTCCTGACGGATCTGCGGGCGCTGCTCGCGCTCGCTCGCCGTCTGGCGCAGCCGCGCCGTCAGCGCGGCGATCGAGGCCTCGGCCGCGTCGTCATGGACGCCGGCCTCGGTGTCGATGCCGGTGGCCACCACGGAGACGCGGATGATGCCCTCGAGGCTGTCGTCGAAGGTCGCGCCGAGAATGACGTTGGCCTCCGGATCGACCTCGTCGCGGATGCGCGACGCCGCCTCGTCGACCTCGAACAGCGTCAGGTCGTTGCCGCCGGTGATCGAGATCAGCAGGCCCTTGGCGCCCTTCATGGAGGCGTCCTCGAGCAGCGGGTTGGCGATCGCCGCGGCGGCCGCCTCGGTGGCGCGTTTCTCGCCCGACGCCTCGCCGGTGCCCATCATCGCCTTGCCCATGTCGCGCATGACCGTGCGCACATCGGCGAAGTCGAGATTGATCAGGCCTTCCTTGACCATCAGGTCGGTGATGCAGGCGACGCCCGAATAGAGCACCCGGTCGGCGAGCGCGAAGGCTTCCGCGAAGGTGGTCTTCTCGTTGGCGACCCGGAACAGGTTCTGGTTCGGGATCACGATCAGCGTGTCGACATGCTTCTGCAGCTCGGCGATGCCGGCTTCCGCCGTCGCCATGCGCCGCGGCCCCTCGAACTGGAAGGGCTTGGTGACGACGCCGACCGTCAGGATGCCCATGTCGCGGGCCGCCTTGGCGATGACCGGCGCCGCGCCGGTGCCGGTGCCGCCGCCCATGCCGGCGGTGACGAAGGCCATGTGCGACGTCTGCAGATGGTCGGTGATCTCGTCGATGACCTCTTCCGCCGCCGCCCGGCCGATCTGCGGCTGGGACCCGGCGCCGAGGCCCTCGGTGATGGCGACGCCCATCTGCACCACGCGCTCCGCGCGCGATGAAGACAGCGCCTGTGCGTCGGTATTGGCGACAACGAAATCGACGCCGTCGAGACCGGCCTCGATCATGTTGTTGACGGCATTGCAGCCGCCGCCGCCGACGCCAAACACGACGATACGGGGCTTAAGCTCCGTAATGTCTGGCATTTTCAGATTGATAGTCATGGCTTTCCCCTCGGTCGAGCCGCGCTCGCCACGTAGAAAACGTCCGCTGATGGTCTTGCGCCATTCATGTGTCCGGACAACTCAAAAGCCTTCCCTGATCCATTGCCCGACACGGGCGAGGTAGCCGCCGGTGCCGGTCGCCCGCGTGAAGGCGGGCAATTCGTGCTGTTCGATATGCGCGATCTGCGGATAGATGCCGAGGCCGGCGACCGCCGCATAGGCGGGCCCGCGCGCCGATTCCGGCAGGCCGGCGACGCCGAGCGGGCGGCCGAAGCGCACCCTGCAACCCAGTATCCTCTCCGCGAGTTCGGTGATGCCGGCGAGCTGGCTGGCGCCGCCGACGAGCACCGCGCGGCGGCCCGCGCGCGCCTCGATGCCGCTGCCCTTCAGCTTGTCGCGCGCCACCTCGAGGATCTCCTCGACGCGCGGCCGGATGATTTCGGTGATGAAGCTGCGCGGCACCTGGTTGTGAATCTCCTGGCCGCGCGGATCGTCCATATGCGGCACCGAGATGGTCTCGCGCAGATCCGCCGCACCGCCGATGGCGCTGCCGTAGAGCGTCTTGATGCGCTCGGCCGCCTCCAGCGAGGTCGAGAGCCCGCGCGCGAGGTCCATGGTGATGTGATGGCCGCCGATCGCCGCGCTGTCGCAGCCGACGAAGCTGCCGCCGGCGAAGACCGAGAGCGAGGTCGTCCCGGCGCCCATGTCGATGCAGGCGACGCCGAGCTCCATCTCGTCGGAGACCAGCGCCGCGAGCCCGCTGGCGAAGGGCGCGGCGACCACCGCGTCGATATTGAGGTGGCAGCGCTCGACGCAGACCATCAGGTTCCTGACCGGCGCTGGCTGCGCGGTGACGACGTGCATCTCGATGGCGAGCTCGTTGCCGATCATGCCGCGCGGATCGAAGATGCCGGCCTCGCCGTCGATGGCGTAGCCGGTCGGCAGCGAATGCACCACGACGCGGTCCTCGGCGACCGAATAGGTCCGCCCGGCGCGCATCACCCGGTTGATGTCGTCGTCGGAGACCGCGCCGCTGGCGACGGCGACGCGGGCATCGAACATCTCGCTCTGCAGGCGGCCGGCATTGAGGCTGACGATCACCGATTCGACCGTCACCCCCGCCATCCGCTCGGCGTGGTCGACGGCGAGCCGGATCGAGCGCTCGGCGTGCTCCATGTCGACGATCAGGCCGCGACGGATGCCCTGGGCGCGCTGCTGGCCGAAGCCGATGACGTCGACGGCGTGCGTGCGCCCGGCCAGCTCCGGCCCGCCGGCGCGCGGGGAAAGCCGCGCGATCACGCAGCAGATCTTGGCGCTGCCGACGTCGAGCACCGCGATGGTCTGGGCGCGCACCGACGACAGGTCGCGAGGCCGCGGCAGATGCAGGTGGCCGCTCATACCTTGCCGCCCTTGCCGGTGATGCGGGCCTTCACCGTGTCCTGGACCTCCTTCACCGCGGCCTCGTCGACGGCGACGGTGACGCGGTCCGGCAGGCGCAGGTCGATCGACTTGATCTGCCGCTGCATCAGGCCCTGCTCGCCGTCGAGCCGGTCGAGCACGGCGAGCGCCTCGGCGAAGCCGTCCTCCGGCAGCTTGATGTCGATGCCGTTGTCGAGCTTGAGGTTCCAGCGCCGGTCGGCGACGCGGATCGCCGCCAGCAGCCGGATATTGATCGAGGGGTGCTCGGCGACGGCCTTGAGCAGGGCGGCGGTCTCCGACGGCGCGCCCTTGCCGACGACCAGCGGCAGATTGGCGCCGATCTGGTCGGCGCGCCCGGCGATGACGACGCCGAAGCGGTCGATGAGGCGGCGCTGGCCGTCATGCTGCCAGCGCGCATAGGGCTGGCGCTCGGTGACCGAGACCGACAGCGTGTTGGGAAAGAGCTTCTGGACCGAGGCTTCCTCGACCAGCGGCATCGCCAGCAGGCGCGCCCGCGCCGCACCGGCGTCGAACAGCAGCAGCGAGCCGTCGAGCGGCAGCCAGAGCGTGTCGACGATCGCCTCCTCGCTCAGCATCGCGTGGCCGGCGATGCGGATCTTGCTGATCTTCAGGCCGGCGGCGGCGAGGCCGCTGTCGGCGGCGCCGACGACCCCGTCGGCCGCGTTGGCGAGGCCGCCGCCGAGATAGCCGCCATAGAGCCCGGTCAGCGCCAGGAAGCCGGCGGCGGCGATGGTCCCGGCGCGCGGCGGCAGCGTGCCAGCGGCGACGACGATGCGGTCGCGGATCGCGGCGAGCCGGCGCGGGCGGATGCCGGCGATGCCGGTCATCCCGCGACGCGGCGATCCGCCGCCGCTGCTCCTGGCAGCGTCGCCCGAAAGGCGCAGCAGGGATCCTATCGTCCGCAAGAAGCGTCCTCCACCATCCAGCTCACCAGCTCCTCGAAGGAGTGACCCGCATGGGCTGCCATCTCCGGCACGAGAGACGTGGCGGTCATGCCCGGCTGCGTATTCACTTCGAGGCAGACCACTTCACCGTTCCCGTCCGGCCGATCGTCGTAACGGAAGTCCGCACGACTCACCCCTCGGCAACCCAGCGCCTGATGCGCCTTAAGGGCAAGCTTTTGTATAGATTGGTAAATTTTCGGTGAAATTTCGGCCGGCAGAATGTGGCGGGAGCCCCCCGGCAGATATTTCGCGTCATAGTCGTAGAAGCGGGTTCCCTGCGGCACGATATCGATGATGCCGAGCGCCACGTCGCCCATCACCGCGCAGGTCAGTTCCTTGCCGTGGACGAATCGCTCGACCAGCAGCTTCTCGCCGAATTTCCACTCCGCCGAATAGAGCTCCTGGGGCGGATTCGCCTGATCTTCCTTGACGATGAGCACGCCGAAGCTCGACCCCTGCCCGATCGGCTTGACCACGTAGGGGGGCTTCATCACATGGCCGCGGGCGACCTCGTCGCGGTCGTAGACGCGGCCGTCGGCGACCGGGATTCCGGCCGCCTTGAAGAGCGCGCGGGAGCGCTCCTTGTTCATTCCCAGCGCCGAGGCGAGCACGCCGGAATGCGTGTAGGGAATACCCAGCACCTCCAGTATGCCCTGGATGCAACCGTCCTCGCCGAACGGTCCGTGCAGCGCGTTGAAGGCGACGTCGGG
>JBFWXZ010000005.1:0-41818 GCA_050186955.1 Flavobacteriaceae bacterium | reverse complement strand
ACGGGGAAGACGAGGCCGAACAGGAACCAGGACAGGAAGAAGGTCACGAATCCCAGCATGAACAGCACGACGCTCGCCAGGACCATCAGTCCCAGGATGATGATCGCGTCGACGACGAAGGCTAGCATGCGCCGGGAGAGCACACCCTGGAAGAAGGCCGCGGAATCGCGGCCCTGATAGATGTCGTCGCCGGGGACGTTGATGGTCGAGGCGTTCGTCATTGTGGTTCGGCGGTTCCGGTTGTCAGGCCAGTGACATTGATATGGGCCCGCAATTCCTCGCTGCAAGGGGCGGACAGGACTCCGGAAACCCTTCTCAGAAGTCCTCTTCGCCGGAGCCCGGCGCCAGCCGCTGCGCGGTCATGGCGTTCTCGGTGAGCGCCGCGACGATGCGGCCCGCGTGTTCCTTGTCGCGGGTCTCGATGGTGAGGTCGACGGATACCGCCATGGCCGGGACGTTGAGGGCGTAGCGCCGGTGCGCGACGTCGAGGATGTTGCCGCCCTGCTCGCCGACGAGGCTGGTGATGCGCCCGAGGATGCCGGGGCGGTCGCGCGCGGTGATGCGCAGCTCGACGATGCGCTCCTCGCGCTCCAGCGCCCGCACGGTGACGGCGGAGAGCATGCGCGGGTCGATATTGCCGCCGCACAGTACGAGCACGACGTTTCTGCCCTCGAATCGGGCCGGATCGGCCAGAAGCGCGGCGAGGGGAGCCGCGCCCGCGCCCTCGGCCATCGTCTTCGCCCTGGTGAGATAGGCGTAGATCGCCGCCTCGATATGCTGCTCGGAGACGACCAGCACCTTCTCGACCAGCTTGCGGACGATCCCGACGGCGGTCTGCGACACGCCCTTGACGGCGATGCCCTCGGCCAGGGTGTCGCCGCCCATCGGCAACTCGCGGCCTTCCAGCGCCGCCACCATCGAGGGATAGCTTTCCGTCTGTACCCCGTAGACGGCGCATGCCGGGTTCACCGCCTTGGCGGCGGTGGCGACGCCGGAGATCAGCCCCCCGCCGCCGACCGGGACGACGATGGCGTCGGGAGCGGGGCAGTCCTCCAGTATCTCCAGCGCGATGGTGCCCTGGCCGGCCATGACGTGCGGATCGTCATAAGGGTGGATCTCGACGAGGCCGTCGGTCTCGACGGCGCGGCGCACCACGTCGCGGCATTCGGCGACCGTCTCGCCCTCCAGCACGACGCGGGCGCCCAGCGCCTCGGTGTTGGCGACCTTCACGAAGGGTGTGGTCCGCGGCATCACGATCATCGCGGATATGCCGAGACGGCGCGCGTGCCAGGCGACGGCCTGCGCGTGATTGCCCGCCGACATGGCGACGACGCCGCGTTTGCGCTCCACAGGATCCAGCAGGAGGAGGCGGTTCAGCGCCCCGCGCTCCTTGAAGGCGCCGGTCGCCTGGAGGTTCTCGAACTTGATGCGCACATCGGCGCCGGTCAGCGCCGAGAGCCTCGGCGCTTCCAGAAGCGGGGTCCGGATGACCTGTCCGGCGATCCGCCCGGCCGCGGACCGCACATCCTCGATGCCGATCATGGCCGTGTCAGCCGCGCGGCAGGAGAGGGGCGAGCATCGGGGCGAAATAGGTGAGAACCCCGTCCGCCCCGGCGCGCTTGAAGGCCGAGATCATCTCGATCATCGCGCGTTCGCGGTCGAGGATGCCGGCCTCCATCGCATGCGCCATCATCGAATACTCCCCCGACACCTGATAGGCGAAGGTCGGCACGCCGAAGGTCTCCTTCAGCCGGTGCAGCACGTCGAGATAGGGCATGCCGGGCTTGACCATGATCATGTCCGCGCCCTCGGCGATGTCGAGGCCGGCCTCGCGCACCGCCTCGTCGCTGTTGGCGAAGTCCATCTGGTAGGTCTTCTTGTCGCCCGAAAGTGTCGCCGACGAGCCGACGGCGTCGCGGAACGGGCCATAGAAGCAGGAGGCGTATTTCGCCGAATAGGCCATGATCTGGGTGTTGTGGTAACCCCGTTCCTCCAGCGCGTTGCGGATCGCGCCGACCCGACCGTCAATCATGTCGGACGGCGCGATGATGTCGCAGCCGGCCTCGGCCTGCACCAGCGCCTGGCGCACCAGCACCTCGACCGTCTCGTCGTTGAGGATGACGCCGTTCTCGACCAGCCCGTCATGGCCGTGGTCGGTATAGGGATCGAGCGCCACGTCGGCCATCACGCCGAGCTCCGGCACCGCCTTCTTGATCGCGCGGATGGCGCGGCAGGTGATGTTGTCGCGGTTGCAGCTCTCGCTGCCGCCGGCGTCGCGCAGCGCCGCGGGCGTGTTGGGGAAGACCGCAATGACCGGGATGGCGAGCTTCGCCGCCTTCTCCGCCTCGCGCACGGCCTCCAAGATGCTGACGCGGTCGACGCCCGGCATCGTCCTCACCGGCTCGCGCGGCGTGTCGCCCTCGTTGACGAAGATCGGCCAGATCAGGTCGTTGACCGTCGGCACGTTCTCGCGCACCAGCCGGCGTGCCCAGTCGGCGCGGCGGTTGCGGCGCATCCTGACCGCCGGCACCCCGCCGGACGAGGCGACGTCCAGCTTGAACTTGCTGCCTCTGTCTGCCGGGTCGACGGCGTCGGGGTCGCGGCGGGCCATGGTCCTGCTCCGTTTTCGGTATCGGGCGCATCGGGCGCCGGGCATCTCCTATCACGCCGGGACGCGGCGCTCCATGGCGAGGCGCGACGGCGCGGGGGCCGGCGTCTTGCAGAACCTGCCATCGGGCTTTGCGCCGCCGCGCATTGACGCTTCGGCGGGCCGCCGATAACCAGATCGGACAAGGAAAAAGCGAGGAACCGCCCGCCGATGGACTTTTCGCTGAGCGAGGACCAGCAGGCATTCCAGACGACCGCGCTCGACTTCGCGTGGGCCGAGATGGCGCCGCACGCCGCCGACTGGGACGAGAACGCGACCTTTCCCGAGGAAACGCTGCGCGCCGCCGCCGCGCTCGGCTTCGGTGGCATCTATGTGCGTGACGACGTCGGCGGCTCCGGCCTCGGGCGGCTCGACGCGGCGCTGATCTTCGAGGCGCTGGCCCATGGCTGCACCTCGACCGCCGCCTATATCTCGATCCACAACATGGCGTCGTGGATGATCGACCGCTTCGGCGGCGACGAGCAGCGCCGGCGCTTCCTGCCGAAGCTGACCACCATGGAGCATTTCGCCAGCTACTGCCTGACCGAGCCCGGCGCCGGCTCGGACGCAGCGAGCCTGCGCACCCGCGCCGAGCGGGACGGCGACCACTACGTCCTCAACGGCGCCAAGGCCTTCATCTCCGGCGGCGGGCGCTCCGACGTCTATGTCTGCATGGTGCGCACCGGCGAATCCGGTCCAAAGGGCATTTCCTGCATCGCCGTCGAGGCCGGCACGCCGGGCCTGAATTTCGGCGCCCAGGAGAAGAAGCTCGGCTGGAAGAGCCAGCCGACATCGGCCGTGATGTTCGAGAATTGCCGCGTCCCCGCCGCGAACCTGATCGGCAGCGAGGGGCAGGGCTTTTCCATCGCCATGGCCGGGCTCGACGGCGGCCGCATCAACATCGCCGCCTGCTCGCTCGGCGGCGCCCAGGCGGCGCTCGACCGCACGCTCGGCTACATGGAGGAGCGCAAGCAGTTCGGCCAGCCGCTCTCCGGCTTCCAGGCGCTGCAGTTCCGCGCCGCCGACATGGCGACCGAGCTGGAGGCCGCCCGCCTCATGGTCTACCGCGCCGCCTCGCTGCTCGACGCCCGCGATCCCGGCGCCAGCCGGGCGGCGGCCATGGCCAAGCGCTTCGCCACCGACGCCGGCTTCTCCATCGTCAACGAGGCGCTGCAACTGCACGGCGGCTACGGCTATCTGCGCGACTATCCCATCGAGCGCATCCTGCGCGACGTGCGCGTGCACCAGATCCTCGAAGGGACGAACGAGATCATGCGGGTCATCATCGCCCGCGGCCTGTTCGGGCAGCAGCGGTGAGCGGCGGCGAGATCCTGTTCGAGCGCCGCGGCAGGGCGGGGCTCGTCACGCTCAACCGGCCGGAGGCGCTCAACGCCCTGACCTCGGGCATGGTCCACGCCCTGCACGGCCAGCTTCGCGAATGGGCTGTCGATCCCGACATCGCCCGTGTCGTCGTGCGGGCGGCCGGAGACCGGGCGTTCTGCGCCGGCGGCGACATCCGCGCGCTGCATGACTGGGGCCGCGCCGGCGACCCTCGCATTCTCGAGTTCTATCGCGACGAGTACCGCCTCGACACCTTCGTCAAGCGCTTCCCCAAGCCCTATGTCTCGCTCATCGACGGCATCGTCATGGGCGGCGGCGTCGGCATCTCGGTGCATGGCAGCCACCGGCTCGGCACCGAGGCGACGATGTTCGCCATGCCGGAGACGGGGATCGGCCTGTTTCCCGATGTCGGCGGCACCTACTTCCTGCCGCGCATGCCGGGACGCATCGGCACCTGGGAGGCGTTGACCGGCGCCCGCCTCGGCCAGGCCGACGCCCTGGAGGCCGGCGTGCTCACCCATGCCGTGGCGCGCGACGACCGCGACGCCATTGTCGACGCCCTGTGCGCGGCCGACGATGTCGACGAGGCGCTCCGGCCCTTCCAGCGCTCCGCCGGCGAGCCGGCCGTCGCAAGCCATCGCGATGCCATCGACCGCGCCTTCTCGCACGACACCGTCGAGGCCATCGTCGAGGCGCTGGCCGGAGAGGGCGAGTGGGGCGCCGAGACGGCGAGGACCATCCTTTCCAAATCCCCCACCAGCCTGAAGATCGCGCTCCGCCAGATGCAGGCCGGCGCCGACGCCTCCTTCGAGGAGTGCATGCGCACCGAGTTCCGCATCGTTTCGCGGGTGGTGGAGGGGCACGAATTCTACGAGGGCGTGCGCGCCCAGATCATCGACAAGGACCGCGATCCGCACTGGGATCCGCCATCGCTTTCCGGCGTCGGCGATGCCATGGTGGATTCCTATTTCGCGCCGCTGCCCGGCGGCGAGCTCCAACTGGACTGAGTGTCGATGGTCCTCCGATTCATCCGCGAGAAGGTCTGGGCGCCGCGCGTGCTCGTCTATTTCCTGCGGATCATGGCCATCGTCATGCTGGTGCGCGGGCTCGGCCACTGGATGTCGATCATGGGCATCGACGTCGGCGCCCGCGGCTCCTTCGAGGACATGGAGATCCCGTGGCGGATCATGACCGTCTATTTCGCGGTCATCGACGCCATCTCGTCGGTCGGCCTGTGGTTCGGCGCGGTCTGGGGCGTCGCCGGCTTCCTGTTCTCGGTCGTCACCGAGATCGTCATGCACCTGGTCTTTAGCGACATGTTCGGGACCAGCACCGGCGTCGTGATCGTCGACGGGCTGTCGATCGTCATCTATCTCGGCCTCGCCTGGTGGGCGGGGACGCCGGAGAATATCGGCGAGCTGCTGCGGCTGCCGCCGGAGTGAATGGAGGAAACGATGTCTGCGATTGCCTTTATCGGTCTCGGCAACATGGGCGGCCCGATGGCCCGCAACCTCGTCAAGGCGGGCCACAAGGTCACCGGCTTCGACCTGTCGGCGGCGGCCTGTGACGCGCTCAGGGCGGCCGGCGGGGCGATCGCCGGCTCGACGCGCGACTGCGTCGCCGGCGCCGATATCGTCGTCACCATGCTGCCCGCCGGCAAGCATGTCCGCGCCGTCTATCTCGGCGAGGACGGCATCCTCGCCGCGGCGGCGAAGGGCACGCTGTTTATCGATTCCTCGACCATCGACGTCGAGAGCGCCCGCGCGGCGATCGCGGCCGCCGGGGAGGCGGGCATGGACATGGTCGACGCGCCGGTCTCCGGCGGCGTCGGCGGCGCGGAAGGCGCGACGCTCACCTTCATGGTCGGCGGCAGCGACGAGGCCTTCGCGCGCGCCGAGCCGGTGCTCCAGCAGATGGGCAAGAAGATCGTCCACGCCGGCGGCGCCGGCAACGGCCAGGCGGCGAAGATCTGCAACAATATGATCCTCGGCATCTCGATGATCGGCGTCTCGGAGGCCTTCGTGCTGGCCGAGAAGCTCGGCCTCGACCACCAGAAGCTCTTCGACATCGCCTCGACGGCGTCCGGCCAGTGCTGGTCGCTGACGACCTACTGCCCGGTGCCCGGTCCGGTTCCCGCCTCGCCGGCGAACCGCGACTACAAGGCCGGCTTCACCGCCGCGATGATGCTGAAGGACCTGAAGCTCGCGCAGGAGGCCGCCAGCGCCGCCGGCGCGACGACGCCGCTCGGCGCCGAGGCCGCCCAGATCTATTCGATGTTCGCCGGCGCCGGCGAGGGCGAGACCGACTTCTCCGGCATCATCCGGATGCTTCGTGGCAAATAGAATCTAAACGTCCGTTTCGCGTTCAGATTCGATTCACGCCGAATATTCAGGCCCGTTTAAGCCTGCCTCTTAAGTCGTCTTTAGGAGGCCGTGTGTATTCTCCTCAATCAATGTGGGGTTACACCACGCCTAAGACAGAGAGAGGCTATTCCAATGGGTGGACTGGGACAGTCCGCGGCTGCCGTTGCGCAGACCGCGGTTGAAGAAACCGAACTCAAGCCGCGCTATCTCGAGGCGCTGACGCTCGTCGAGCGCCTGCACCGCCGGCTGCTGGACGTGGTCAAGGACGAATTCGACCGCTACGACTGGAAGGACATCAACGCCGTGCAGGCGCTGCTGCTCTTCAACATCGGCGACAGCGAGCTGACCGCCGGCGAGCTGCGCTCGCGCGGCTACTATCTCGGCTCGAACGTCTCCTACAACCTGAAGAAGCTGGTGGACATGGGCTACATCCATCACCAGCGCTCTTCGGTCGACCGCCGCGCCGTGCGCATCAAGCTGACCCCGAAGGGCCAGGAAGTGCGCGAGGTCATCGACCAGCTCTACGACCGTCACCTGAAGTCGCTGGAGAAGGTCGCGGGTCTCGACAACGCCGAGCTCGACAGCGTCAACAAGGCGCTGCAGAAGCTCGAGCGCTTCTGGACCGACCACATTCTCTATCGCCTGTAAGGGCGAATCGCCGCGGGCGAACGCGGCGGACTACGAAGATTTGAACAGCCTCCGGCTTCCTGGCCGGAGGCTTTTCGTGTCTTTGGGGCAACAGGGCTCGCATGTTTCGGCAAGCCGCCGGATTTCGCCACAATGCCGCCATCTGGCCCTTGTTGGTGATCGTGGGGCCACCATGTTAATGAACCGGTGACCCTGATCCGTGAAATTAGATCAGGCGCGCCGGTGTTGGGCGTCTGCATTGCCGCGGGAGCGGCGTCCATAGCGACCAGACAGACGAAAGAATTCCGAGAAATGATCGATCGCAGGCGATTCAACCGATTGGCCTTCACCGCACTGGCCGGCGGCGTTTCCATGGCGACCCTCTCACCGGCGGCCTTCGGCGCCGGGCGCCAGGGCGACCCCTCGAGCATCGCCATCGACCCCAATGGCGGCAACTGGGGCCAGGAGTTCGATCCTTCCAGCTCGACCATGACCTTCGAGGTCAACTCGACCTCGCCGATCATGTCGCCGACCGCGCTGTCGAACATGCAGCGCTCCATCGCGCTCTATTCCGAGATCGCCGTGCGCGGCGGCTGGGGCACCGTGCCCGCCGACAAGGCGATGCGCATCGGCCAGCGCGGCCCGGCCGTCACCGCGCTCCGCCGGCGGCTCGCCGCTTCCGGCGATCTGGCGCCGGAAGCCGGCGCCGGCGACACCTTCGACACCTTCGTCCAGGCCGCGGTGCTGCGCTTCCAGACCCGTCACGGTCTCGTCCCCGACGGCATCGTCAGCACCGAAACCTTCAACGCCCTCAACGTGTCGGTCGAGGCGCGCATCAACCAGATGCGCATGAACCTCGCGCGCCTTCAGAATCTCGGCAGCAATCTCGGCGACCGCTACATTCTCGTGAACATCCCCGGCGCCGAGATCGAGGTGGTCGACCACGGTATCGTCGTGCAGCGCCATGTCGCCGTCGTCGGCAAGATCGACCGGCCGTCGCCGCTGCTCGACAGCAAGGTCTCCGAGATCAATTTCAATCCCTACTGGCACGCGCCGGAATCCATCGTTCGCCGCGACATCATTCCCAAGATGCAGGAGGATCCGGACTATCTCGCGAAGTTCAAGATCCGCATCTACGACGCCAGCGGCAACGAGATCCCGCCGGAGACGGTCGACTGGAACACGGTCGATTCCACCAAGATCTTCGTGCGCCAGGACCCCGGCGACCTCAATTCCATGGGGTCGATGAAGATCAACTTCCCCAACAAGCACGCGGTCTATCTCCACGACACGCCCGGACAGACGCTGTTCGGCGAGAATTTCCGCTTCCACAGCTCCGGCTGTGTGCGCGTGCAGAACATCCGCGAGCTCGCCGCCTGGATCCTCGAGCCGAGCGGGGAGTGGCCGCGCAGCAAGATCGACGCGGTGATCCGCTCCGGCGAGCGCCTCGACGTGCCGGTCGGCAACCGCCCCGAGCTGCACTTCGCCTATGTAACGGCCTGGGTGACGGATGACGGCATCGTCAATTTCCGTCCCGACGTCTACGACCGCGACGCGCAGGGCCTGGTCGCCAACGACATCTGATCGCGGCGGGGCTGGCGGCCGATGCTTCCCGGGCGGTAGATTGCCGCGATGGGGCAGGTCTATTTTGAATTCCGCAGAATAGGTTCTTCAATGCGCGTTGCCGCCGTGGATGCGGCGACGGGCGTCGAGGTGCAGGTCGTCGGGCCCGCAAACGCCTCGCAGCGCGACCTCGAGCGGCTCGCTTTGGCAAAACTGAAACTCCGCCTCGAAAGGGAAAAGAGCGGGATTCGCTGACCCGCCGCAGTTTTTCTGGCTGCAACCTTGTGGTATTCGCCTGTCCTCATTTTTGCAGGGATTGCCCCACGTAACGCCGGTAGGTCCGGCTTCGATGCGGCACGCCACATGGAAGGGGCAGCTATGACAGCCACCAGCAATTCAGCCGCCGTGCGCGACTTCTTCACCGCCGATCTGCGCTCGGTCGATCCTGAGATCGCCGACTCCATCGGCAAGGAGCTCGGCCGCCAGCGCCACGAGATCGAGTTGATCGCCTCGGAGAACATCGTCTCCCGCGCCGTGCTCGAGGCGCAGGGCTCGATCATGACCAACAAATATGCCGAGGGGTATCCGGGCAAGCGCTACTACGGCGGCTGCCAGTTCGTGGATATCGCCGAGGAACTGGCCATCGAGCGCGCCAAGAAGCTGTTCGGCGCCAAGTTCGCCAACGTCCAGCCCAATTCCGGCAGCCAGATGAACCAGGCCGTGTTCCTGGCGCTGCTGCAGCCGGGCGACACCTTCATGGGCCTCGACCTCAATTCGGGCGGCCATCTGACCCACGGCTCGCCGGTGAACATGTCGGGCAAGTGGTTCAACGTCGTCTCCTACGGCGTGCGCAAGGACGACCATCTTCTCGACATGGACGAGGTCGAGCGCCTCGCCAACGAGCACAAGCCGAAGCTGATCCTCGCCGGCGGCACCGCCTATTCGCGCATCTGGGACTGGAAGCGCTTCCGCCAGATCGCCGATTCCGTCGGCGCCTGGCTGATGGTCGACATGGCCCATATCGCCGGCCTCGTCGCCGGCGGCGTGCATCCCTCGCCGGTGCCGCACGCCCATGTCTGCACCTCGACCACGCACAAGTCGCTGCGCGGGCCGCGCGGCGGCCTCATCCTCACCAATGACGAGGATCTGGCGAAGAAGCTGAACTCGGCCGTCTTCCCCGGCCTGCAGGGCGGCCCGCTGATGCATGTGATCGCCGCCAAGGCGGTCGCCTTCGGCGAGGCGCTGCGCCCGGAATTCAAGACCTACGCGCAGAACGTCGCCGCCAACGCCAAGGCGCTGGCCGCGAGCCTCAAGGAGACCGGCCTCGACATCGTCTCCGGTGGCACCGACAACCATCTGATGCTGGTTGATCTCAGGCCGAAGAACGCCACCGGCAAGCGCGCCGAGGCCGCGCTCGGCCGCGCCAACATCACCTGCAACAAGAACGGCATTCCCTTCGACCCGGAGAAGCCCTTCGTCACCTCGGGCGTCCGTCTCGGCACGCCGGCGGGCACGACGCGCGGCTTCGGCGAGGCCGAATTCGGGGAAATCGGCCGTTTGATCGCCGAAGTGCTTGACGGATTGAAGTCTGCCAATTCCGATGAGGGCAACGCGGCCGTCGAGTCGGCGGTGCGTGAGAAGGTGATCGCGCTGACGGAGCGGTTCCCGATCTACCCGACGCTCTAACGGAAGAGGGGCCCCATTGCGCTGTCCATTTTGCGGCGGACTCGCAACGCAGGTTAAGGACTCGCGGCCGAGCGAGGATCACGGCGCCATCCGCCGCCGTCGGGTATGTCCCGACTGCGGCCAGCGCTTCACGACCTTCGAGCGGGTCCAGCTCCGCGAGCTGACCGTCATCAAGACGAACGGCCGGCGGGTACCCTTCGACCGCGACAAGCTGATGCGCTCGGTGCAGATCGCACTGCGCAAGCGCCCGGTCGAGACCGATCGCATCGAGCGCTTCGTCTCCGGCATCGTCCGCCGGCTCGAAAGCATGGGCGAGAACGAGATCAAATCGAGCGCCATCGGCAAGCTCGTCATGGAAGGCCTGCGCTCGCTCGACGATGTGGCCTATGTCCGCTTCGCCTCCGTCTACAAGAACTTCAGGGAAGCCAAGGACTTCGAGGAGTTCCTTAGCGGTTTCGGTGAAGACGGGGAGGAAGCCGGCGAGGCCGTCCTGGACGAGGAAACGGCTGACTGAGCCGCATGAACACGTTCAAACGGGATGTGCATTCGATTTGCCCGGGCCCTCAGACATCGACGGACGGTATCTCGAGGCGGCGATCCGGCTCGGCCGTCGCAATCTCGGGCGCGCTTTTCCAAACCCCGCCGTCGGCTGCCTGATCGTCGCTGACGGCGCCGGCGGCCGTCGGATCGTCGGGCGCGGCGTCACCGCTCCCTCCGGGCGCCCGCACGCCGAAACGCAGGCGCTCGCCGAGGCCGGACCACTGGCGCGCGGCGCTACCGCCTATGTCTCGCTCGAACCCTGCGCCCATCACGGCCGCACGCCGCCCTGCGCGCTGGCGCTCGCCGAGGCGGGGGTGGCGCGGGTCGTCTATCCCTTCGACGATCCCGATGCCCGCGTCTCGGGGAACGGCCGCACCATGCTGGAGGCGGCGGGTATCGAGGTCGTCACCGGCCTCGCGGTCGAAAGCGCGCTGGAGGCGAATGCCGGGCACGTGCTGCGCATCGCCCGCGGCCGCCCCCTCGTGACGCTCAAGCTGGCGGTCGGCGCCGACGGCTTCATCGCCGCGGCGGGCCGCAAGCCGGTCGCCATCACCGGCGAGGCGGCGCGCGCCCATGCGCACATGCTGCGGGCGATCCATGACGGCATCCTCGTTGGCGCCGGCACCGTGCGCGCCGACGATCCGCTGCTGACCTGCCGGCTGCCGGGCATGGCGGCCTGGTCGCCGGTTCGCATCGTGCTCGACGGCTCGGGGTCGGTGCCGGCGTCGGCGCGAATGCTGGCGGATGCGTCCGCGCCCGTATGGCTTCTGGGGCCCGGGCGGACGGGGCTTCCCGGCCATGTCCGCAGCCTCCGCGTCGAGCGGCACGGCGGCATGGCTGCCATGCTGACCCTGCTGGCGGGCGAGGGGATCACCCGCCTGCTGGTCGAGGGCGGGGCCGAGGTTGCCGCGCAATTGCTGGATTCCGGGCTCGCCGACGAGATCGCGATCTATCGCGGCGCGGCGGAGGCGGGCGCCGGCGGGCTGCTTCCTTTCGGCGATCGCGGGCTTGCCGCGCTGGAGGCTCATGAGGCATACAGCCTCGTCGAAACGGCGCAACTGGGCGCCGACCGCATGCTGCGTTTCCGGCGCAGCGGATTTCCGGCGGACCTGCAGGCATGTTTACCGGCATCATCAGCGACATCGGGATCGTCCGCGCCCTGACGCCGGCGCCGGGCGGGCTGCGCCTGCGCATCGCCACCGGCTGGGACGTCTCGACGCTGGAGACGGGCGCTTCCGTCTGCCATGCCGGCTGCTGCCTGACCGTCGTCGCGCTGCCCGAGGCCGGCGACGCCGGCTGGTACGAGGTCGAGGCGTGGGGGGAGGCGCTGAAGCTCACCACGCTGGGCGGCTGGAAAGCCGGCGCGCGCGTCAATCTGGAGCGCTCGCTCAGGATGGGCGACGAACTCGGCGGCCATCTCGTCTCCGGCCATGTCGACGGCACGGCGGAGATCCTCGAGCGCCGCGAGGCCGGCGAGGCGGTGCGCTTCACGCTGCGGGCGCCTTCGGCGTTGTCGAAATTCGTCGCGCCCAAGGGCTCGGTCGCCCTCGACGGCACGTCGCTGACGGTCAACGGCGTCGACGGCGACGATTTCGACGTATTGCTGATCCGCCATACGCTGGAGGTCACGACCTGGGGCGAGCGGCGGGCCGGCGACCGGGTCAATCTGGAGGTCGACATGATGGCGCGCTACGCCGCCCGTCTCGCGGAGCATGCCGCGCGATGAGCGATACCCGTTTCCTGATCGTCGAGGCGGTCTTCTACAAGGATATATCCGCTGCCTTGCTGGAGGGTGCGACCGCCGCGCTGGACGCCGAGTCCATCGCTTACGATAAGGTGAGCGTGCCCGGCGTGCTGGAGCTGCCGGCGGCGATCTCCTACGCCATGATGGCGGGCAGGGCGGCGCTCGCCCCGCGCTATGACGGCTATGTGGCGCTCGGCTGCGTCATTCGCGGCGAGACCATCCATTTCGATGTCGTCGTGCGCGAATCCGCCCGCGCGCTGATGGATCTGTCGGTGACCCACCACCTGTCGCTCGGCAACGGCATCGTCACCGTCGACACCGAGGCGCAGGCCTGGGCGCGGGCGCGGCGCGGCGAGCGCGACAAGGGCGGCGAGGCGGCGCGCGCGGCCATCGCCATGATGCGGCTGCGCCACCGGATGACGGGCGAGAAATGAGCGGCGCGGGCAACGGCAATGGCGGCGGCAAGGGCCGCAACGGCAAGAAGGGCGACCGCGCCAAGCGCCGAGGCGCGGCGCGGCTGGCGGTCGTGCAGGCGCTCTACCAGATGGACATCGCCGGCACCGACCTCGCCACCACCGTCACCCAGTTCGAATTGCACCGGCTCGGCGCCACCATCGACGACATGCGACTGCACGACGCCGACGAGGCGTTCTTCCGCGACCTGCTGACCGGCGTCGTCTCCGACCAGTTGCGCATCGACCGCACCGTCAACGAGACGCTGAAGGCAGGCTGGCCGCTGGCGCGCGTCGATTCCATCCTGCGCGCGGTGCTGCGCGCCGGCGGTTACGAGCTGTTCAACCGCGAGGACGTTCCCGCCCGGGTCGCCATCAACGAATATGTCGAGGTGGCGAAGGCGTTCTTCGACGGCGACGAGGTCGGCATCGTCAACGGCGTGCTCGACCGCGTCGGCCGCATTGCCCGCCCGGCGGAGTTCGGCGGAGAAGGCTGATGGCCAATGCCGAGGACGATCTCGTCCAGCGCCTGTTCGTGCCGCTTGCGACCAGCGCGGCCTCGCGCGGCCTGCTGGACGACGCCGCCGACATCACGCCGCCGGCGGGCGCGGACATCGTCCTGACCCTCGACACCATCGCCGAGGGGGTCCATTTCCCCGTCGACGCCGACCCGGCGGACATCGCCGTGCGGGCGCTCGGCGTCAATCTCTCCGACCTCGCGGCGAAGGGCGCCACGCCCTTCGGCTACATGATGTCGCTGTCGACCAGGCCGGGCACGCCCTTCGCCTGGTACGAGGCCTTCGCCGCCGCCCTCGGCGGCGAGCAGGCGCGCCACGGCCTGCCGCTTCTCGGCGGCGACACGATTACCGCCGACGGGCCGGTGACGGTGAGCATCACCGCGCTCGGCACGGTTCCCGCCGGCGGCATGACGCCGCGCGGCGGCGCCAGGCCCGGCGACCGCATCTTCGTCACCGGAACCATAGGCGACGCCGCGCTTGGCCTGATGATGCTCGACCCCGGCGCGGTCGCCGATGTCCATGGCGAGGTGAGGGCATGGCTGGTCGACCGCTACCAGCGCCCGCAGCCGCGCACCCCGCTGGCCTCCGCCGTCCAGCGCTTCGCGCGCGCCGCGATGGATATTTCCGACGGGCTGGCCGTCGATCTCGACCGCATGTGCGCGGCCTCCGGCGTCGGCGCGACGGTCTTCGTCGAGACGGTGCCGCTCAGCGCGCCGGCCACCCTGGCGCTGGTCTTCCAGCCCGACCTGATGACGACCTGCATCACCGGCGGCGACGACTACGAGCTGCTGATGGCGGTTCCCCCGGCCAATATCGACGCGCTCGTCGCCGCCGCCGCCCAAGCCGGCATCCAGATCACCGAGATCGGGCAGTTCATCCGCGCCGGCGGCGCACGCTTCCTCAGCCACTATGGCGGCGACGTCGCGCTGCCCTCGCGCGGCTACAGCCATATCAGGTGACCCATGTCGTTCGACCGAAGCTGCCCGGAGCGGCGCCGATGACCGCCGCCAGCCATCCCATGGCGTCGGCCGATCGCAAGGCGCGCCGCAACGCCCTCGTGCTGGCGCTGGCGCTGTGCTTCGGCGGCGGCATCCCGGCGATCTCGGTCGCCGTCGGCGGCCTCGCCGGCCAGTATCTGCTGGGTGCTGACAAGTCGCTGGCGACGCTGCCGGTGTCGATGTTCATCCTCGGGACCGCGACCGGCTCGATCCCCGCCGCGCTGCTGATGAAATATGTCGGGCGCCGCAACGGCTTCCTGTGCGGCGCGATACTCTCCATGACCGGTGCGCTGGTCGCCGCCTGGGCGGTCGTCGTCCACCATTTCTGGCTGTTCTGCCTCGCGCATGTGATGCTCGGCTTCGCCAACGCCTTCGTGCAGCAGTACCGCTTCGCGGCCGCCGACGTGGCGACGCCGGCCTTCGCGCCCAAGGCGATCTCGTGGGTGATGCTCGGCGGCATCGGCGCCGCCGTGACCGGCCCGCAGACGGCGATCCTCACCAAGGACCTGCTGTCGCCGCTGCCCTTCGCCGGCGCCTATCTCGGCGCGGCGACGCTGGCGATGATCGCGGCTGCGATCCTGCTGCGGCTCGACATCCCCCATGTGCCGGTGCGCGAGCAGCCGCAGGGCGGACGCTCGCTCGGCGAGATCCTCTCGCAGCGCCGCTTCATCGTCGCTGTGCTCTGCGCCATCGGCGCCTACTCGATGATGAGCTTCGTCATGACGGCGGCGCCGCTGGCCATGATCGCCTGCAACCACAGCCAGGCCGAGGCGGCGCTCGGCATCCAGTGGCATGTGCTGGCGATGTACGGGCCGAGCTTCTTCACCGGCGCCCTGATCGCCCGCTTCGGCAAGGAGAAGGTGGTCGCCTTCGGCCTGATCCTGCTCGCCGCCTGCGCCGTCGTCGGCCTGAACGGCGTCGACCTCGCCCATTTCTGGCTGGCGCTTATACTGCTGGGCGTCGGCTGGAACTTCGGCTTCATCGGCGCCACCGCGATGGTCACCGAGACCTATCGCCCGGAGGAGAAGGCGACCGTCCAGGCGGCCAACGACTTCCTGCTCTTCGGCTGCGTCGCCTTCGCCTCCTTCATGTCGGGAAACCTGTTCAACGCCCACGGCTGGGAGACCATCAACCACATCGTCTTCCCGGTGGTCGGCCTGTGCATGGTGCTGCTGCTGGTCAACGCGCTTCTGCGCCGCGGGGAAGGGGTGTGAGAGCGCGCCGGGACAAGACTTTCGGACCTGTTGCGTCGCACACTCATTTTCAATAAGTTCCGCGCCGACCTGCGGCCCCGGAGCCGACAGGGCCGACAGATTCGCCGGATCCCCATCAGCGTGGACGGCGCTTGCGGCCCGCAGCCGGGATGCCACGGACAATTGGACAATCACAACGAGACGAAACGGGGCTGATCCCATGACAACCGCTCTTTGGGCAATCATCGCCTGCGGCGCGCTGTCGATCATCTACGGCATCTGGACCACGCAGTCCGTGATGTCGGCGGATGCCGGCAACAAGCGCATGCAGGAAATCGCCGGCGCCATCCAGGAAGGCGCCACCGCCTACCTGTCGCGCCAGTACACCACCATCGCCATCGTCGGCGCGGTCGTATTCGCGCTCGCCTGGTGGCTGCTCTCCGGCACCGCCGCCATCGGCTTCCTGATCGGCGCCGTGCTTTCGGGCGCCGCCGGCTTCATCGGCATGCACGTGTCGGTCCGCGCCAATGTGCGCACCGCGCAGGCTTCCTCCAAGAGCCTCGCCGCGGGCCTCGACATCGCCTTCAAGGCGGGCGCCATCACCGGCCTTCTGGTCGCCGGACTGGCGCTGCTCGGCGTCGCCGTCTACTTCCTCGTGCTGACCGGCATGATGGGTTACGCCTCCGACGACCGCGTCGTCATCGACGCGCTGGTCTCGCTCGGCTTCGGCGCCTCGCTGATCTCGATCTTCGCCCGTCTCGGCGGCGGCATCTTCACCAAGGGTGCGGATGTCGGCGGCGATCTCGTCGGCAAGGTCGAGGCCGGCATTCCCGAGGACGATCCGCGCAACCCGGCGACCATCGCCGACAATGTCGGCGACAATGTCGGCGACTGCGCCGGCATGGCCGCCGACCTGTTCGAGACCTACGCCGTGACCGTCGTCGCGACCATGGTCCTCGGCGCCATCTTCTTCGGCGGCACCGCCGTGCTCGGCTCCGTGATGGTCTATCCGCTGGCCATCTGCGGCGTCTGCATCATCACCTCCATCGTCGGCACCTTCTTCGTGAAGCTCGGCGCCAGCGGCTCGATCATGGGCGCCCTCTACAAGGGCCTGATCGCCTGCGGCCTGCTGTCGGTCGGCGGCGTCGCAATCGCGACCTCGCTGACGATCGGCTGGGGCGAGATCGCGCTCGCCGACGGCAGCTCGATCAACGGCACCAACCTGTTCGCCTGCGGCCTCGTGGGCCTGCTGGTGACCGGCCTCATCGTGATCATCACCGAGTACTACACCGGCACCGACAAGCGTCCGGTGAACTCGATCGCCCAGGCCTCCGTCACCGGCCACGGCACCAACGTGATCCAGGGCCTCGCGGTGTCGCTCGAGTCGACGGCGCTTCCGGCGCTGGTCATCGTCGGCGGCATCATCGCGACCTACCAGCTCGCCGGCCTGTTCGGCACCGGTATCGCGGTCACCGCCATGCTCGGCATCGCCGGCATGATCGTCGCCCTCGACGCCTTCGGCCCGGTCACCGACAATGCCGGCGGCATCGCCGAGATGTCGGACCTGCCGTCCGACGTGCGCAAGACGACGGACGCCCTCGACGCGGTCGGCAACACCACCAAGGCCGTGACCAAGGGCTACGCCATCGGCTCCGCCGGTCTCGGCGCGCTGGTGCTGTTCGCCGCCTATTCGAACGACCTGCAGTTCTTCATCGCCAATTCCGAGCGGTTCCCGTACTTCTCGGGCATGGGCGACGTGTCGTTCGACCTGTCGAACCCCTACGTCGTCGCCGGCCTGATCTTCGGCGGCCTGATCCCGTATCTCTTCGGCGGCATCGCCATGACCGCGGTCGGCCGCGCCGGCAGCGCGGTGGTCGAGGAAGTGCGCCGCCAGTTCAAGGAGAAGCCGGGCATCATGAAGGGCAAGGATCGCCCCGACTACGCCCGTGCGGTGGACATGCTGACCAAGGCCGCGATCCGGGAGATGATCATCCCGTCGCTGCTGCCGGTGCTGGCGCCGCTGATCGTCTATTTCGGCGTTCTGCTGATCTCCGGCTCGCGGGCCTCGGCATTCGCCGCCCTCGGCGCCTCGCTGCTCGGCGTCATCGTCAACGGCCTGTTCGTGGCCATCTCGATGACCTCCGGCGGCGGCGCCTGGGACAATGCGAAGAAGTCCTTCGAGGACGGCTTCACCGACAAGGACGGCGTCAAGCACGTCAAGGGTTCCGAGGCGCACAAGGCCTCGGTGACCGGCGACACCGTCGGCGATCCCTACAAGGACACCGCCGGCCCGGCCGTCAACCCGGCGATCAAGATCACCAACATCGTCGCCCTGCTGCTGCTCGCGGTTCTCGCGCACGGCTGACAGGAACGTCGAGCCTGAAAAGACGAAGGCCCCGCGGAAGCGTTCCGCGGGGCCTTTTTCGTTTCACCGCTTGTACGCGGGGCCTGGCGCTAAGCGCTATTCCTTCGGCCCGAGGGCGTTGGCGAAGATCTGCTTCAGCAGCGTGTTCTCGTCGCCCGTGGTCGGCGTCGTGCGGCTGACGAAGTCGAAGATCGCGCCGTCCTGGATGCCGTAGTCGGCGATGCGCTCGACGCGCTCGTCGGCGTCGAAATAGACCGCCATGACGCGCTGGTCGACGATGATCGGCTTCTGCGCCGGGCGGCGCTCGGTCGTCTGCGAGATGTAGTAGTAGATCTGGTTGCCGAAGGTCGCCGTCGTCGACGGCGTGCCGAGCACGAACTCGACCTGCTCGCGGCTGGCGCCGACCGGAACCTGCTCGACCGTGTCCTGGCTGAAGACGTAGCCGTGGCTGGTGCGCTCGTTGATCGAATCGAAGCGGATGTTCTTCCCGAAGCGCATGGTCTGGAGACCCTTGCCGACGTCGGATACCGAACCGCCGCTGCAGCCCGCCAGCGCCAGTGCCGCGAGCGCGGCGAGGGCGACGCCGCGGGCACGCGAGGCCTTCCTGCGCCTGTTGACCGGCGCTTGCACTATGGTTTCAAACATGATCATTCGGCCTCGATACGCGAAATTTCGTGGCATTGCCCCGGCGCACCGCTACAGCGTGGCCGGGCGTTTTGCAACCGGATGCCCGGCTTTTGACAACGGCGGATTGCGGGATGCTCACTCGACTGTTCGATCTCATGCGCTCGCCGCAACGACCCGCGAGGCTGTATGAAACGATCGTGGCACAAGCGCGGCAGCCCGACTTCTACGGCGCCGGCCGTGTTCCCGACAGCGTCGACGGCCGTTTCGAGATGATCGTCCTCCACCTGATTCCCGTCCTCGACCGGCTGCACAAGGCCGGCGAGGGGGGCCGCGCCGGCGGCCAGGCGCTGTTCGACCTGTTCTTCCGCGACATGGACCAGTCGCTGCGCGAGATGGGAACCGGCGACCTCGCGGTGCCCAAGCGCATCCGCAGGATGGCCGAGAACGTCTACGGCCACGCCGCCGTCTATCGCCGCCTGCTGGAGGACGACGACAAGGCCGGCCTCGCCGACGCCATCGCCCGCAACGTGCCGATGGAGGAGGAGGCCTTCGCCGCCCCGCTCGCCGGATATCTGCAGGCGGTGCACCGGGCGCTCGGCGACGTCGATGTCGACGAGGTGCTGCGGGGAGGCGTCCGCTGGCCGGCGCCGCCGTCGCGATGAGCGCGCCCGCCGAAAGCCCCGTCCTCGACCTTGTGGTCAGCCGCGCGGAGCTGCCGCCGGACGGCATGGACTCCGTCTTCGACGCGCCGCCGGACGTGCTCGAGGCGCTTGCCGGACGCTACGGTCTGTCGGCGGTCTCGTCGCTGCGCTGGGCGCTGGACATCGCCCCCTGGCGGCGTCGCGGCGTCGCGGTGCGCGGCCGGCTGGAGGCGCTGATCGTGCAGCAATGCGTGGTCACGCTGGAGCCGGTCGAGACGCAGATCGACGAGGCGATCGACGAACGCTTCGACGAGGTCGAGCCGGAGGCCGCCGACGCCGACAACGCGCCCGAGCCGATGGTCGACGGGCGCGCCGATATCGGCGCGGTGCTCGAGCAGTATTTCGCCATGGGCATCGATCCCTATCCGCGCAAGCCCGGCATCGATTTCGAGGGCTTCTCGACGTCGCGCGAGGAGGGCGCCGCGGAGCAGCCCAATCCCTTCGCGGCGCTCAAGGACTTCCGCGGCAAGCGTTGACCCTCATGGCGTTCCCCGCATCCCGCCGCCGGCCGGTCGCCGCCAGAGATTGGTGTTGTGCCCGACCGTCAAAACGCTATTGTCCGCTGCATTGCGGCGAGCCTGCCCGCGGGCGCTGCTGAAAACGACAACAAGACAGGCGGCATGAACCAGCCAATTCGGATTTCCGTCGATGCGATGGGCGGCGATTTCGGGCCCGAGGTCACGATCGCCGGCTGCGCGCTCATTCTCGAGCGCTATCCCTCGCTGCGGTTCCTGCTGCATGGCGACAGCGGGGCGATCGATGGGGAGCTTGCGAAGTTCGAGGCGCTGAAGGCGGTCAGCTCGGTGCACCACACCGACGTCGTGGTGCGCATGGACGACAAGCCGAGCCAGGCGCTGCGTCACGGCCGCCGCCGCTCCAGCATGTGGCTGGCGCTGGAATCGGTGCGCCACGGTGATGCTGATTTCGCCGTCTCCGCCGGCAATACCGGCGCGCTGATGGCGATGGCCAAGTTCTGCCTGAAGACCATGGCGAATGTCGAGCGCCCGGCGATCGCGGCCATCTGGCCGACGGTGCGCGGCGAAAGCGTCGTCCTCGATCTCGGCGCGACCATCGGCGCCGAGGCCGGCCAGCTCGTCGATTTCGCGGTCATGGGGGCGGCCATGGCGAAGGCCGTGCTCGGCCTCGAAAACCCAACGGTCGGCCTGCTCAATATCGGCGTCGAGGAGGTCAAGGGTCTCGACGAGATCAAGACCGCGGCCAGCCTGATCCGCGACTCCGGCCTCGACATCGATTTCCGCGGCTTCGTCGAGGGCGACGACATCGGCAAGGGCACCGTTGACGTCGTCGTCACCGAGGGCTTCTCCGGCAATATCGCGCTGAAGACGGCGGAAGGCACCGCCAAGCAGATCAGCTCCTACCTGCGCGCCGCCATGTCGCGCAGCCTGTTGACGCGCATCGGCGGCTTCCTCGCGCGCGGGGCCTTCGACGAGCTCAAGGCGCGTCTCGACCCGCGCCGTTCCAATGGCGGGGTCTTCCTCGGCCTCAACGGCATCGTCATGAAGAGCCACGGCGGCACCGACGCCGAGGGCTTCGCGGCCTCGATGGATATCGGCCTTGATGTCGTGCGTTACAGCCTCCTCGAGCATATCGCCCGCGATCTCGAGAAATTCCGCAACACCAGACCAGTCGCAGCGGCGGTTACCCAGGAGTAGATTTGCGTGTCTGAACTTCGATCCGTCGTCCGCGGCACCGGTTCCTATTTGCCGGCGCGCATCGTCACCAATGCCGAACTCGCCAAACGCGTGGACACCGACGATTCCTGGATTCGCCAGCGCACGGGCATCGCCCAGCGCCATGTCGCGGCGGAAGGCGAATACACTTCCGACATCGCCACCAAGGCGGCCGAGGCGGCGCTCGCCGCCAGCGGCGTCGACGCCGCCGACATCGACCTGATCATCCTCGCGACCGCGACCCCCGACCAGACCTTTCCGGCGACCGCCGTCACCGTGCAGGAGCGCCTCGGCATCACCGAGGGCGCCGCCTTCGACATGCAGGCGGTCTGCGCCGGCTTCGTCTACGCCGTGACCACCGCCGACGCCTATCTCGCCTCGGGCCGCTTCAAGCGAGCCCTCGTCATCGGCGCGGAAACCTTCTCGCGCATCCTCGACTGGAACGACCGCACGACCTGCGTCCTGTTCGGCGACGGCGGCGGCGCGATCGTCCTCGAGGCGACGGAGAAGGCCGGCGCAGGCGACCGCGGCGTGCTGTCGTCGCGGCTTCGCGCCGACGGACGCTTCCGCGACAAGCTCTATGTCGACGGCGGGCCGTCGACGACGCAGACCGCCGGCTTCCTGCGCATGGAGGGCAGGGAGGTCTTCCGCCACGCCGTCGGCCTTCTCTCCGACGTGATAGAGGGGGCGCTCGCCGACGCCGGCGTCGCCGCCGAGGAGGTGAGCTGGTTCGTCCCCCACCAGGCCAACCAGCGCATCATCGACGCCACGGCGCGCAAATTCGGCTGGCCGGACGAGAAGATCGTCTCCACCGTCGCCATGCACGGCAACACCTCGGCGGGGTCGATTCCGCTCGCCCTCGACGTGGCGGTGCGCGACGGGCGCATCAAGCAGGGCGACCTCGTGATGATCGAGGCGCTGGGTGGCGGCTTCACCTGGGGCGCCGCGCTCATGCGCTGGTGAACGGCTTTTCGTACCGCCAAAAGCGTCGCCGACGATTGACGGCGGCGGGACTGGCGACTACTAAAACATGTAACGCATTGATAGATTGGACGTCTTGACAATATCGGGGGCTCGTTAGGGCATGAGCGGCAAGACGATTACGCGTGCCGAGTTATATGAGGCCGTTTACCAGAAGGTTGGGCTCTCGCGCTCGGAATCATCGGAACTGGTGGAATCCGTCCTCTCCGAGATGTGCAACGCGCTGGAGCGCGGCGAAAGCGTCAAGCTTTCCTCCTTCGGCTCCTTCCTCGTGCGCGAGAAGGGCAGGCGCGTCGGCCGCAACCCGAAGACCGGCGAGGAGGTGCCCATCGAGCCCCGCCGCGTCCTCGTCTTCAAGCCGAGCGCGGTGCTCAAGTCGCGCGTGAACGGTAGCGCCGAATGAGCGAGAAGGCGCCCGAGGCTTTCCGCACCATCAGCGAGGTCGCCGAGGTCCTCGACATCCCGCAGCACGTCCTGCGCTTCTGGGAAACCCGGTTCACGCAGATCAAGCCGATGAAGCGCGGCGGCGGCCGCCGCTACTACCGCCCCGAGGACGTCGACCTGCTGCGCGGCATCCGCCACCTGCTCTATGGCGAGGGCTACACGATCAAGGGCGTCCAGCGCATTCTCAAGGACCAGGGCATCCGCCACGTCGTCTCCGCCTGGCAGGAGGCCGAGGAGCAGGCCGCCAATCCGCAGCCGGCCCGCGCCGAGCCCGAATCCGTGGGAAGCCGGCCGGCGCCGTCCAAACCGGCGCAGCCCGGCATTCCCGCGCAGCAGCTCCGCCGGCTGGAATCGGCGCTGACGCAGCTCGCCGAATGCCGGAAGCGGCTGGCCGCGGCGCGCGGCGAGGCCGCCTGAAGCGCTGTCAGCCGCCGTTTCGTGGCGGCGACTTCTCCAGATCCTCGATCAGGGCTTCCATCTCGCCGATTTCGCGAATCTGCGCCTCGATGATCCCGTCCGCCAGCGCGCGCACGCGCGGGTCGCTGATATGGGCGCGACGGCTCGTCATGACGGCGATGGAATGATGCGGGATCATCGCCTTCATGTAGGACACGTCGTCGACGGTCTCCTGGCTGCGCACCAGCCACAGCGACACGGCGAATATGACCGCCGCCGCGGCGAAGATCGCGAGGTTGGCCGCGCGGTTGGGATACATCGCGGCCATGAAGGCCAGCATGACGATGGCCATGGCGGCGCCCATCAGCAGCGCCATCCACATCCGCGTCTGGCTGAACCAGACATGGTCCAGCGCGTAGGTGTTGAGATACATCAGCGCGAACATCACCGCCGTCGAGACGGCGATCATCGCGCCAAACCGTGCATAGCTCATGGAAAACTCCCGCGCGTTCCGGCTACTGCCGGGTCGGGAGGTCAATCCGCCGTCAGGAAAATCGTTCCCGGGTCTCTCAGGCCGGCTGCGCCACGGGCGGCGCGGTGTCTGCCGGCGTCACGCCGGTGCGGTCGTTCACCGGCTGATGACAGGCGGCGCATTCGATCTGTCCGAGATTGGAGAGATCGGTCGTGATCTCGTTCACGTGCCCGCAGGACGGGCAGACCAGCTTGTGGTGATGTGAATGACTCGGCGCCAAATCGTTACTCCCTCGCATTCGGCGGGAGCAAGCCTTCTGGTGAGGCCTTGTCTCTCTGTCGTCGCTTGCCGCATCGGATACGACGATGGGCGATCCTATCACGGGCCGCCGAGCGTGGCGAATGGCGATTTCATGACGGAGAAGATGGTCGGAGCGGCGGGATTCGAACCCACGACCCCTTGTCCCCCAGACAAGTGCGCTACCGGGCTGCGCTACGCTCCGAACCGCGCAAAGGCCTATATTTTGGACGCCGGCCGCGCAACCCAAAAAACGCAGGCGCGCGGCTGATATGTCGCAAGTCGGCGGGTGCGGCGTTGCGGCGGCGCGATTTACCAAGAAATCACATGGGGCGCGTTAACCGCTGGTTCACCCTTTTCAACGGCCGCGTTTTCCGCGATCCTCCCTCCATCGCACCGAAGGTTGAGGGTTGCCTGGGGAGGCGTCCTTTTTCTCTGGGGGGAGAGCCGCGACGGGCCGCAAGGGCCGCGCGGACGGTGCGATCCGGGACTCGACCGGGGAACGCCGCGCAGTTCACGCTGCCGCGGCGTTTTCCTTTATGCGGGCCGCCGCGTGCAGGCCCCAGACCACGCCGAGCAGCAGGTAGAAGTGCCGCCAGTGGTCGGTGTCGATCTGCAACCCCTGGACCATGGTGAAGAACAGCGGCGGCCAGAACGCGTTGACGTGGCGGCGCAGCGGCCCGGCGACCGCGCACAGCCGGAAGCCGGCGTAGAGCGTCGCGCCGGCGAGCCCCAGGTACGAGATCCCGCCGAGCCAGCCATAGGCGGCGAAGGCGTTCAGATAGACATTGTGCGGGTCCTCGCCGAACAGCCGGCTGAACCGGTAGGGGCCGTAGCCGAGCGGCAGCTCGAGGATCTCCGGAAGCGCCCGCAACTGCCGCCCGAAGCGCCCCATCTCGCCGACGTCGTAGGACTGGTTGAGGCTCGCCCGCTGCATCAGCAGGTCGCGGATCGCCTCCACCGACAGCGCGATGACGACCAGGGCGACGAGCCCGAAGATCGCGAAGATCGCCGAGCTGACGATGCGCAGGCGCACCATCGGGTCGCGATGCGCGTTCCACGACAGCACGCAGAAGAACAGGCCGGACAGCGCGAGATTGCCCCAGGCGCCGCGCGAGAACGACAGGAAGATCGCCAGCACGATCAGCCCGAGGGCGGCGGCCCGCAGCGCCATGAAGCGACGGCCCGTCACCACGTCCTGGAACAGGAAGATCGCCGGCGCGACGAGGAAGGAGCCGAGCACGTTGGGGTCCTTGAAGGTGCCGGACGCGCGGCCGTAGCGGGTGAAGGTCTCCCCGAAGCCGCCGAGGTCGAAATAGCCGGTGATGGCGGCGAGCGACGCGAGCACCGCGCCCGCCGCATAGGCGAGGCGGACAACCTCCAGATGGCGGTCGGTGTCGTGGGCGGCGATGGCTGCGAAGAACACCGCCTGCACCGCCAGATAGGCGGAAACCGCCATGAAGGTGATCGCCTCGCCGTCGTCGATCATCGGGATGACGGCGAACAGCCCGCCGATGTTGAAGGTGACGAGCAGCAGCACCATCGGCGCGATCGCCGCGTGCAGGGAGAGCCCCGTCGCCACGAAGACGACGAGCGCCAGCGTGAAGGTCGCCTCATAGGGCGAGGGCTCGACGATGACGAAGAAGCCGGAGGCGACGAAGAACGCCAGCACGCAGGCCCTGAGCGTCGCGAGCGGCGGCGCGGCGGGGCGGATCGCTGCCCCCGCATATGCCATCAATAGGCGCCCTCGGTCTTGGTGACGAGCGAGATCGGCGTCATCGCCACGATGTAGAGATCGAGCCAGATCGACCAGTTCTCGATGTAGTAGAGGTCGTGCTCGACGCGGCGCTGGATCTTCTCCGGCGTGTCGGTCTCACCGCGCCAGCCGTGGATCTGCGCCCAGCCGGTGATGCCGGGCTTGACCCGGTGGCGGGCGAAATAGCCGTCGACGACCTCATCGTAGAGCCGGTTGGCGGCCTTGGCCTGCACCGCGTGCGGCCGCGGCCCGACCAGCGACAGCTCGCCGCGCACGACATTGATGAGCTGCGGCAGCTCGTCGAGGCTGGTCTTGCGGATGAAGCGGCCGACGCGGGTGACGCGCGGATCGTCACGCGTCACCAGCTTCGCGGCGCCGGCGTCGCTCATGTCGGTGTACATCGAGCGGAACTTGAAGACCTCGGTCATCTCGTTGTTGAAGCCGTAGCGCTTCTGGCGGAACAGCGCCGGCCCCTTGCTGTCGAGCTTCACCGCGATCGCCACCGCCAGCATCACCGGCGAGGCGGCGACGAGCATCAGCGCGCCGAGCACGCGGTCGAAGGCGGCCTTCACGATCACGTCCCAGTCGGCGAGCGGGCGGTCGAACAGGTCGAGCATCGGCACATTGGCAACGAAGCTGTAGTTGCGCGGGCGCAGCTGCAGCCGGTTGGTGTGGGCGGAAAGCCTGATGTCGACCGGCAGCACCCACAGCTTCTTCAGCATCTGTAGCACCCGCGCCTCGGCCGAGAAGGGCAGGGTGACGATCAGCAGGTCGACGCGCGTCTTGCGCACGAAGCGCACCAGGTCGTCGACGGTGCCGAGCTTGCGGTAGCCGGCGACCATGTCGGGCGAGCGCGCGTCGTTGCGGTCGTCGAAGACGCCGCAGATCTCGAGGTCGGATTCCGGGTCGGCGTCGAGCATCCGGATCAGCTCCTCGCCGCGCTGGCCGCCGCCGACCACCGCGACCCGCCGCACCAGGCGGCCGCTGCGCGTCCATTCGCGCACCTGCATGGCGAGCGCGGCGCGGAACGACATCACCGCCACCAGCCCGAACACGAACCACATGGCGAGCCAGGCGCGCGAGAGCTGGTCGCCGAGCTTGATGAAGAAGAAGGCCGCCGCGGTGATCGCGAAGACGGCGAGCCAGGCGCCGAACAGCCGCACCGAGGCGCGCGCCGGGTTGCGGAACATCGCGACGGTATTGACCCGGGCGAGCTGGAAGGCGGTGACCGCCAGCAGCGAGGCCAGCGGGATCGCCGTCGGATAGGCCGGCAGCAGGCCGTGCTGCGGGAAGACATAGGCGAAATAGCAGGCGAAGCCGGTGACGCCGATGATGACGAACTCGATCAGCCGCACGAAGCCCGAGACGACGACGGCGGAGAGCGCCGCGTCATGGTGCGCGCCGATGCCAGCGCCGTCTTCGCCCGCCACTCGGGCGAGGGGCTCTGCGAAGCCGGAATTCGACGGCATGTCCATCCTGACGGTCACCCAGATCGGTGCGCCCGAGCGCGCCCCGTGTCCCACACCAAGGGCGATACCGTATTTTCCTGTAGGAAGGCTTAATCCCGGCCCGGATCGCGCGCCGCGAGGGCTGCCGAATAGGCGCCGGTGACCTGCTCGACCATGCCGTCGAGGGAGAAGGCGCGGGCGACCCCGGCGCGCAGCCGCGCCGCGTCGCTACGGGCGGCCCTGATGTCGCCGAGCGCCGTCAGCATCGCATCGGCCAGCGCTTCCGCGTCGCCCGGCGGCACCAGCCGGCCGCGCTGCTCGCCGAATATCTCGCCGATGCCGCCGACATCGGTGGCGATCATCGGCACGCCGGCGCCGGCGAGCTCGAGGACGATATAGGGCAGGGATTCGGCGCGCGAGGGCACCACGGCGAGGCGTCCCAGCGCAAAGGCCCGGCGCGCCGGCATCGCTCCCGGAAAGGCGATTTTTCCTTTCAGGCCAGCGGCTTCCGCCTGTTTGATGAATCGATCCCTGTCCGGCCCGGAGCCGACGATCAGCGCGCTCGGGGTCTCGCCGCGCCGGCCGCATATCGCCATCGCCTCGATCAGCACGTCGACCCCCTTGAGCATGCGCAGCTCGCCGACGAAGAGGATGTCGGCGGCGTCGGAGGCCGGCTTGACGGGGGCGAGGTCCGCCTCGCCGATGCCGTTGTGGACGACGCGCCCGCGTTCGCCCGTTCGGGTGACGCGGCTGTCGAAGACGCGCCTGCTGTAGTCGCTCTCGAAGAGAAACAGTCCGGTGCGGCGCGCCAGCGTCCGCTCCATCGCCATGAAGACCATGCCGGCGGGCGAGGCCGGCGCGTAGTGCAGGCTGCCGCCATGCGGCGTATAGACGCGCAGCGGATCGCCGGGCGCCGCCGCCAGCCGCGCATAGGCGCCGCCCTTGGCGCCGTGGCCGTGCAGGATGTCGGGCGCCGTCTCCGTGGCGAGCCCGGAGACCGCGCGGGTCGCGCGATAGTCGCCGATGCCGGGGATGCGCGGCATCGCGATGCGGTGCAGGCCGAGCGCCAGCGCGGGGGCGAGGGCCTTCAGCCGAGCTTCCGCCTGCTCGCTCGCATGGGTATCGGCGCAGGCGATGCCGACCCGGTGGCCGCGCGCGATCTGCCCTTCGGCGAGATCGCAGACGTGACGGAACAGCCCGCCGATGGGCGCGCGCATCACATGCAGGATGGAGAGGCCGGGTTCCGCCATGTCCGTTCTGCTTCCGGCGCGCCGCGCCGTCATCAGAACCAGCGTTCGATCACCTGGACCGTGTCGCCGGGCCGCACGGGCGTGTCGATCGGCACCACGGCCTCGATCTCCTCGCCGTTGAACTGGCGGACGATCTTGACCCGGTTCTTGACCGCGCGCGGCGTGAAGCCACCGGCGATGGAGACCGCGTTGCGTGCCGTCATGCCGTTCACATAGGCGTAGCGGCCGGGCGCCGCGACCTCGCCCAGGGTGAAGAACGGCCGGTAGATCTCGACTTCCGCCGTGACGTGGGGATCGCGCAGGAAGCCCTGGCGCAGCTTGGCGGCGATGGACTGCTCGAGCTGGCCGGTGGTGCGGCCGCGCGCCGGCACGTCGCCGATCAGCGGCAGCGAGACGACGCCGGCGCCGTCGACGGCGAAGCTGTTGGTCAGTTCTTCCTGGCCGAAGACGATGATGCGGATGCGGTCGCCGCTGTCGAGCAGGTAGGGCTGTTCGCCGCTCGCCGTGAAGCCGGCGACATGGCGGTTGCTCGCGCAGGAGGGCAACGCGAGGGCGGCGAGCGCCAGCAGCATCCAACACATGAACTTCATACGCATCGCGGGGCTCTGCCAGATCGAAAGGGGCCGAAATCCGAAAGCGATGATGAACAATCAGGGTTAATGAACCCTCACCCGCGCGCCGGTTTGCCGGGCGGATTAACGGGATCGTTACCATGAGCGCGCAATTTGACGGGCAGGGAAAGCCTCCGCCCGCAGAGGAATCGCATGTCCGCCTCGCGCACCGTCCGCAATACGCAGCACACTGAATCGGTAACGGTCGGCGGCTTGCTCGCCGGCCTCTGGCGCGCCCGCCTGCGCATCCTGCTGCCGACCCTGCTCGTGATGGCCGCCGCGATCGCCTATGTGATGACGGCGACGCCGACCTACCGTTCGGCCACCAAGATCCTGATCGAGGACCGCGAGACCGCCTTCACCCGCCCGGAAGGCGAAAGCGCCTCGTCCTCCATGTCGGCGCCCGACGAGGCGGCGATCCGCAGCCATGTCGAGCAGCTCGATTCGCGCGATCTCGTCGTGCCGGTCATCGAGGAACTGGGACTGGCCGACCGCCGCGAGTTCAACCCGGCGCTCGACGCCGGCCTGATGTCGACCCTGCGCGGCATGCTCGGCATGGGCGGGGCCAACAGCCACACCATGGAAGAACGGGTCGAGGAGCGCTTCTACGAGAAGCTCGCCGTCTACCAGATCGGCAAGTCGCGCGTCATCGCCGTCGAGTTCACCTCGCGCGACCCCAGGCTCGCCGCCGAGGTCGCCAACCGCATCTCCGACCGCTTCCTGACGGCGCGCCGCGACGCCAAGCGCGAGGACACCCGCGACGCCTCGCAGTGGCTCGCCTCGCAGATCGAGACGCTGCGCCAGCGTGTCGCCGAGGCGGAGAAGCGTGTCGCCGACTTCCGAGCCGAGAAGGGCCTTTTCGAGGTCGGCGGTGGACAGTCGCCGGGCATGACGCTGTCGGCCCAGCAGCTCGGCGAGCTCTCCAGCGAGCTGACCCAGGCGCGCGCCCAGCGCAGCGAGGCGACGGCGCGGGCGCGGCTGATCCGCGACGCGCTGCAGGCCGGCAAGCCCATCGACGCCAACGACGTGCTCAACTCGCAGCTTATCCAGCGGCTGATGGAGGAGGAGGTGCGGCTGCGCGCGCAGATCGCCGAGCTGTCCTCCACGCTGCTGCCGCAGCACCCGCGCATGAAGGAGCTCAACGCCCAGCTTCGCGGCCTCAGCAGCCAGATTCGCGGCGAGGCGGAGCGGGTCGTGCGCGGCCTCGAGAACGAGGCGCGCATCGCCGCAGACCGCGAGCAGGAGCTGCAATCCAAGCTCGACGCCTTGAAGGGCGTCGCCGCGACGACCAACCAGGACGAGATCGAGCTGCGCGCCCGCGAGCGCGAGGCCGCCGCCCAGCGCGAACTGCTGGAGAACTATCTGTCGCGCTACCGCGAGGCGGTCGGCCGCGAGGAGGGCTCCGCCGCGCCCGCCGACGCCCGCATCATCGCCCGCGCCGTTCCCTCGTCGATCCCCTATTTCCCGCGCAAGGCCCCGGTCGTCGCCATGGCCACGGCGGCGACCCTCATCTTCGCTTGCGGCATCAACATCCTGAGCCAGCTCGGCGCGGCCGCCGGCGCGGCGCGACGGCGCAGCGAAGAATACGAGTTCGCGGAGTTCGAGCTCGCCGAAACCGAAATCGTCGAGCGGCCGGTTGATCCCGCGCCTGTCGCGCATCGGGCGGACACCGCGCCGGAGGCATCACCCGCGCCTGCGGCGGCGCCTCGCCAGCCGGTCGCTGCTTCCGCGGTCGAAAAGCCCGCGGCGGCGTCGAAACTGGTGCTCGTCACCGCCGTCCGGCGCACCTCCGACATCTACCCCGCCGCCGTCAGGCTCGCCCGCTCGTGCCTGTCGGCCGGGGGCAGGGCGATCGTCGTCGACTGCGAGTTCGGCGGCCGCAACCTCGAGCGCGCCATGGGCTTCGTTGCCCGCGCCGGCCTCGGCGAATTGCTGGCCGGCAACGCGGCCTATTCCGAGATCATCCATCGCGATGGCGACACGGGGGTCCACATGATCCCCGCCGGCGGGATCCAGGGCGATCCGGCGGCCCTTGCCGGCTCCGAGGCCATGCAGACCTTCCTCGACGCGCTGGCGCAGACCTACGGGACGGTGGTTCTGGTCGCCGCGCCGATAGCCTTCGCGCCGGAAACGCCGATGCTGGCGCGCCGCGCCGGCCGCGCCGTGCTGGTTGCCAATGCGGGATGCTCGCAGGGCGCCATCGGACGCGCGCGCGGCAGGCTCCTGGAAGCGGGAATCGCGGATATCACGACGCTCGGCGACGAGCCGTCGCCGGCAGCGCCCGTGCCCCACAGGCCGCGGGTTCTCGAAACCGCCTGAACCCGGTATCGGCTGCTCAGGCGGCGGAGGCCTTCAGGGCCATTTCCTTGAGACGCGGGTTCTGCTTGACGTAGCGCTTGGCGCGATAGGCCGCGGCGAGCAGCGGTGCGGCGATGCGGCCCTTGGCGGTGACTGGCACGAAGATGTCGATCAACTCGTCGGCGGTCGAGCACCAGTCGTTCTTGTAGCGGGCCTCGCCGATGCCGAGGTCGAAGGAGGTGAAACCGCGCCGGCAGAGATCGGCGAGCATCATCATGATCATGATCTCGGCGGCGTGCAGCGTGCCGAACTTCTCCTGGTCGAAGGAGGTGATCATGCCCGACCAGCGCGTTCCATGATGGATGCCGGCCCAGATCGCCGCGACGTCCGCGCCGACGCGCAGCCGGTAGAGGTCGAGATGGCCGCCGTCGCCGGCTTCCGCGCGGCAGAGCGCCATGTAGAAGGCGCGCACATGCTCGAGATCGAACACGTTCTTCAGGCCGAGCGTCTTCATCCGCTCGTGCTTCTGCGCGAAATAGGTCTCCATCGCCGCCTCGGCGTCCTGCACTTCTCTGCAGCGCTCGATGACGACGTCGCCCATTTCCTCCAGCCGGCGCATGTAGCGCCGCAGCCGCCGCCGCGCCGAGGACGAGCGCAGCGCCTGCAAATTGGCTTCCGGGTCGGCGACAAGCGGCGTCGAATAGGCGAAGCTCGGCGACGCCTGGTGCCGGAGGCGCGCATAGGGCGTCTCGGCGCCGTCCCATTCCTTCGGCAGGTTGCGCAGCGCCACGATGTCCGCGCCGGCGGCGGCGCCGCAGCGCCGGATCATCTCTTCAAGCTCGGCGCCGGAAACGCTCCGCGCCAGGCCTTTGGCCATCAGCGGCATCAGATAGTTGCAGTGCTTGCCGCCGAGCGTCTCGGCGATCCTGACGCCGGTATGGGCGCTGAGCTCCATCGGCATCAGGAGGGCCGGCGCGCCCGAAGCGTCGCGCAGAAGGGCGAATTTCGCCTCCAGCCCTTCCGCCGGCGCAATATGTGCGGCGTAGAGCGCACCCATCGCCGGATTCTGGTAGAGCGTCGAATGGCCGTGTGCGAACAGCGTCCGCCATGCCTCGATCGCCTCGGCCGGGCCGGCGAAGACCTCGACGGCGAGGGAGTGTCCGGCAGCCCGTTGCGGGGTGTCGTTCATCGCGACGGCGCTTGCGGCATGCTGCATCGAGTGTCTCCGGGGCTTCCTGGATAGGCTTTTCCGGAAGACTGATACGCTCGAAAGCTCAATAATTGGTTTTTCCGCCGGCAGGCGGGCCCGTCTAAACCCGATCGTTACGGTTTCGTGCCATCAAGGTCGAATGAATCGCAGCCGTACACTGATGCTGAAGGCCGGGCTCAACGGCCTCTACGCCACTGGCGCGCAATGGTGGCTCGCGCCCCTGACGCGCGGCATGGGCATCATCTTCACCCTCCACCATGTGCGGCCCGCCGACGACAATCCCTTCCGCCCCAACGGGCTGCTCGAGATCACGCCGGACTTCCTCGACCGCGTCATCGCCAAGGTGAAGCGCTCGGGCGCCGACCTCGTCTCGCTCGCGGAGGCGCATCGCCGCATCGTCTCGGGAACCCGCGAGCGGCGTTTCGTCGCCTTCACCCTCGACGACGGCTATCGCGACAATCTGGAGCACGCGGCGCCGGTCTTCCGCGCCCATGACTGCCCCTACACGGTGTTCGTCGCAACCGGCATGCCGGACGGCGCGATGAAGCTGTGGTGGCGCGGGCTGGAGCGGGTCATCGACGCCAGCGAGGGCGTCGCGCTGGAGATGGACGGCGAGCGGCACTACTTCCAGTGCGCCGAGATCGACGAGAAATACGCCACCTACGAGCGGATCTACTGGTGGCTGCGCCGCCAGGAGGAGGCGGTGAAGCTGGCGACCGTCGACCAGCTCTGCCTCGACTACAAGATCGACCTGGCGGCGCTGTGCCGCGAGGCCTCGATGAGCTGGGCGGAGATCGGCACCATCGCCGCCGACCCGCTCTGCACCATCGGCGCCCACACCATGGGCCACCACGCGCTGGCCAAGCTCGACGACAGGCGCATGCGCGGCGAGATCGAGGGCGGGCGGCGCATCCTCGCCGACGCCATCGGCCGCGAGCCGGAGTTCTTCGCCTACCCCTATGGCGATTCCTGCTCGGCGGGGAAGCGGGAGTTCGAGGCGGTCGCCGATCTCGGCTTCAAGCTGGCGGTGACGACCAATCAGGCGGTCATCTCGCGCGGCGCGCGCGAGCGGCTTTTCTCGCTGCCGCGGGTGTCGCTCAACGGCGACTACCAGTCGATGCACTATGTCGACCTGCTGCTGTCGGGCGTGCCCTTCGCGCTCTACAACACGCTTCAGTCGGCGGCCTGATCGGGCCGCGCCATCCAGCGCACCAGATAGCCCGCGGCCGGCACCCAGGCGATGCCGGCGACGATCCAGAACACCGTCTGCACGAGGATGTTGGTCCCCTCCATCAGGTCCGCGCCGAGCCGCATCACGACGAGGCTGTAGACGGCGATGAGCACGAGCAGGGCGAGCGTGCCGACCAGTTTTCTGACTCGTGCCGGCATGAGCGGCCTCTCCCTTTCCCGCGGACCAATGGTCGCACCGGCTTGTTCGCCGGCGCGCGGACGTTTAGCTAGCGCGACTGAACCTGGAATTGAAGGCATGACATGAGCGAAGCCGTCATCGACCGCGGGATCGCCGCCGACCGCAACCGTTCGGTGCGCATCTGGCTTCAGATCGTGGCGCTCGCCATCGCCGCCATGGTTCTCGTCGGCGGCGCGACGCGGCTCACCGATTCCGGCCTCTCGATCACCGAGTGGAAGCCCATCGTCGGCATCGTGCCGCCGCTCACCGACGCCGACTGGAACGACGCCTTCGAGAAATACCGGCAGATTCCCGAATACAGCCGCATCAACAAGGGAATGAGCCTTTCCGAGTTCAAGGGCATCTTCTGGTGGGAGTGGGCGCACCGCTTCCTCGGGCGGATGATCGGCTTCCTCTTCCTCGTTCCCTTCGTCTGGTTCTGGAGGACCGGCCGCATCGGCCGCGAGCTCGCGCCGCGGCTGGCGGCGATCTTCGTGCTCGGCGGGCTGCAGGGCGCGCTCGGCTGGTACATGGTGGCCAGCGGCCTCGTCGACCGCGTCGATGTCAGTCAGTACCGGCTCGCCGCCCATCTGACGCTGGCGATCCTCATCTTCGCAGCCGTTATCTGGGTGGCGCGCAGCCTCGGCAGGCCGCCGTCGCGGCCGCGCCCCGCGGCCCTGCGTTCGACCGCATGGCTGCTGGCGGCGCTGCTGCTCGCACAGATCGTGTTCGGCGGCTTCGTTGCCGGCCTCGACGCCGGCCTCGGCTATCCGACCTGGCCGCTGATGGACGGCCAACTCATTCCCGACGGGCTGCTCTTCATGTCGCCCTGGTGGACGAATTTCTTCGAGAGCGTGCTGACGGTGCAGTTCGTGCACCGCTGCTTGGGCTATGCGGTTGTGCTGCTGGCGATCGTCCACGCCGCGCGCTCGTGGGGTCTCGGCGGCTCGCGGCGCGCTTTGATGCTCGCCGCCATGGCCTTCCTGCAGATGCTGCTCGGCATCGCCACATTGCTGAGCGGCGTCGACCTGCCGGTGGCGCTGACCCACCAGGCCGGCGCGCTGGTGCTGGTCGCGCTTCTCGTCTCCCACCTGCAATCGCTCTACGTCGCGCCCGCGAAGTGAGGCGAAATGAAAAGGCCCGGCGTCGCCGCCGGGCCTTCCTCGATTTCGTTATGCGTTCGGACGATCAGCCGGCCTTCAGCGCCTGATCCAGATCGGCGATGATGTCGTCCTTGTCCTCGAGCCCGATCGACAGGCGGACCACGTCAGGGCCTGCGCCGGCCGCCGTCTTCTGCTGGTCGGAGAGCTGCCTGTGGGTCGTCGAGGCGGGGTGGATGACGAGGCTGCGGGTGTCGCCGATATTGGCGAGATGCGAGAACAGCTGGAGGTTCTGCACCAGCTTCACGCCGGCGTCGTAGCCGCCCTTGAGGCCGAAGGTGAACACCGCGCCGGCGCCCTTGGGCACGTATTTCTGCGCCAGATTGTGGTAGCGGTCGCCGGGCAGGCCGGCATAGCTGACCCACGACACCTGCGGGTGCTTCGACAGCCATTCGGCGACGGCGAGCGCGTTGTCGCAATGGCGCTGCATGCGCAGCGGCAGCGTCTCGATGCCGGTCAGGATCATGAAGGCGTTGAAGGGCGAGATCGCCGGCCCGAGATCGCGCAGGCCGAGCACCCGGCAGGCGATGGCGAAGGCGAAGTTGCCGAAGGTCTCGTGCAGCACGATGCCGTGATATTCCGGCCGCGGCTCGGACAGCATCGGATAGCGCCCGTCGCGCGACCAGTTGAAGCTGCCGCCGTCGACGATGATGCCGCCCATCGAGTTGCCGTGGCCGCCCATGAACTTGGTCAGCGAGTGCACCACGATGTCGGCGCCGTGCTCGATCGGCTTGCAGAGATAGGGCGTCGCCATCGTGTTGTCGACGACGAAGGGCACCCCGGCGCGGCGCGCGATGGTGGCGATGCCGGCGATGTCGGTGACGACGCCGCCGGGATTGGCCAGCGACTCGGCGAAGATGACCTTGGTCTTCGGCGTGATCGCCTTCTCGAACGAGGTCAGGTCGTCGGTGTCAGCCCACACGACGTTCCAGCCGAAGCTCTTGAAGGACTGGCTGAGCTGGTTGATCGAGCCGCCATAGAGCTTGCGCGAGGCGACGATCTCGTCGCCCGGCTGCATCATGGCGTGGAAGCAGATGAGCTGTGCGGCGTGGCCCGAGGCGACGGCGAGGGCGGCGGTGCCGCCTTCCAGCGCGGCGACGCGCTCCTCCAGCACCGCCTGGGTCGGGTTCATGATGCGGGTGTAGATGTTGCCGAAGGCCTGCAGCCCGAACAGCGAGGCGGCGTGGTCGACGTCGTCGAAGACGTAGGAGTTGGTCTGGTAGATCGGCGTGATCCGGGCCCCGGTGGCCGGATCGGGCGCGGCGCCGGCATGGATGGCCAGCGTGTCGAACCCGGGTGTGCGTTCCTCGCTCATCGTTTCTTGTCTCCGTCGGAATTGATCGAATGTCTCGCCGCAAGCATTAGCCTATCGCGGCGATCCAAGGCAAAGCATTGCATTTCGCAGGGTGAACGCGGCTTGGCACCCGGTTCCCCGATTGCCGGGAACGGTGGCGCTCAGTTGCGCGGGCGCAGCCCGAAGCTCTGAAATCCGCTGCGCATCGCCGGTTTCTTGGAAGACAGCGTGCGCGAATTGACGCCGACCCAGCCGATCTCGCGCGAGAGCCGGCCGTATTCGATCTTCGGGCAGCGGTTCATCACCACCTGGATGCCGGCTTCCTCGGCGCGTCGCGCCGCCTCGTCGTTGCGCACGCCGAGCTGCATCCAGATCACCTTCGGCAACGGGTCGAGCTTCAGGGCCTCCTCGACGATGCCGGGCGCGGCGTCGGAGCCGCGGAAGATGTCCACCATGTCGACGGGGAAGGGGATCGATGCGAGATCCGCATAGACCATGCGCCCGAGCAGCTCCTTGCCGGCGTGCCCGGGATTGACCGGGAACACGGTGTAGCCCTTGTCGATCAGGTATTTGGTGACGAAGTAGCTCGGCCGCACGTCCTTCGGCGATGCGCCGACGATGGCGACGCTGCGCACGCTGTCGAGGATGCCGCGGATATAGCCGTCGGTATAGTTGTCGTGATCCATGATGGGTGCCGTCAGTTTCCGGTCCATTCCGGCGGCCGCTTGTCGAGGAAGGCGCCTATCCCTTCCTCGGCGTCGCGCGCCAGCATGTTCTCGGTCATCACGCGGGCGGTCATCGCATAGGCGTCGGCGAGCGGCATCTCGAGCTGGCGGTAGAAGGCCTCCTTGCCGGTGCGCACCGTCAGCGGCGACTTCGACGCGATCACGCGCGCCCAGTCGAGGGCCGCCTCCAGCGCGCCGCCGGCGGCGACGACGCGGTTGACGAGGCCGTGGCGCAGGGCGTCCCGCGCGCCGGCGGTCTCGCCGAGCAGCAGCATCTCCATCGCCTGCTTGCGCGGCACGTTGCGCGACAGCGCCACCATCGGCGTCGAGCAGAACAGCCCGATATTGACGCCGGGGGTGGCGAACCCCGCCGCCTCGCCGGCGATGGCGAGGTCGCAACTCGCGACGAGCTGGCAGCCGGCGGCCGAGGCGATTCCCTCGACGGCGGCGATCACCGGCTTGGGGCAGGCGACGATGGCCTGCATCATCGCCGCGCAGCGCTCGAAGGTGTCCTCGAACCAGGCGCGGCCCCGGTCGGCGCCGGCGCGCGCCGCGGTCATCTCCCTGAGGTCGTGGCCGGCGCAGAAGGCCGGCGGCGCGCCCGACAGGACGATGGCGTGGATCGCCGTATCGGCGCCCGCCCGGGCGATCTCCCCGCTCAGCGCGTCGATCAGATCCGAGCTCAGCGCGTTGCGCTGCGCCGGCCGGTTGAGCGTCAGATGCGCGACGCTGCCGGAATCCTCCCGCAGCAGGATCGGGGGCTCGCCGGCTTTGACGGGGGCGGTTCTGGGGGCGGGACTGCTCATGATCTGATGCTTCGCGGGCTTTCGCAGGGAAATATGGGGTCGTATTGAGCGTGAGGGCAGGGCGTGGCATGGAGGCGGGCCACTTGTCGATAGCCGTCGCCCGCGGGGAATGATGTCCCAGAAGCTGAAAATGTCAAAGGAGGCGATAGACGCCTTCCTGGCCGAGGTGTTTCCTCAGATGGCCACCGGGGCGACGCCCTTCATCATCGAGGGCGTCAGGGCCGGCGGGGCGGCCGTGCGCTGCGCCTATGACGAGCGGCAGCTCCGCCCCGGCGGCACGCTTTCCGGCCCGACCATGATGGCGCTCGCCGACTACGCCGCCTATGTGGCGATCCTCGCCCATATCGGCCCGGTGGCGCTCGCCGTGACCACCAATCTGAACATCAGCTTCCTGCGCAAGCCGGCGCCCGGCGATCTCGTCGCCGACTGCGAACTGCTCAAGCTCGGCAAGCGGCTGGCGGTTGCCGACGTGCGCCTGCACACCGCCGGCGACGAGCGGCTGGTGGCGCATGCGCAGGTCACCTACTCGATACCCGCGCAGGAATGACGGGTATTCAGATACCTTATCGATAGAACTATGAAAATACGGCGGTTTTTCTGCCGTTCGGCGACAGAACGTGCTTGACTACGGGCCTGCCTGCCTATAGCACTGCGCGCCGAAACGCCGCCACAGGCGAAATCACCAAGAAGAGAAACGACGCAAGATGAACACCTATTCGGCAAAACCGGCCGAGGTCGAGAAGAAGTGGCTTCTCATCGACGCCAACGGCCTCGTGGTCGGCCGCCTCGCGGTCGAGATCGCGCGCCGCCTGCGCGGCAAGCACAAGGCGACCTTCACCCCCCATGTCGACTGCGGCGACAACATCATCGTGGTCAATGCGGAGAAGGTGGTCTTCACCGGCAACAAGCTGGCACAGAAGAACTACTATCACCACACCGGCTATCCCGGCGGCATCAAGGAACGCAATGCCGGCAAGATCCTCGAGGGCCGGTTTCCCGAGCGCGTGCTGATGAAGGCCGTGCAGCGCATGCTGCCGCGCGGTCCGCTCGGCCGCAAGCAGCTGTCGAACCTCCGCGTCTATGCGGGGCCGTCGCATCCGCATGAAGCGCAGCAGCCCGTGACCCTCGACGTCGCCGGCATGAATGCCAAGAACGTGCGCGCGGACTAAAGCGGAGCGAATGAAATGAGCCAGGAATTGCAGTCTCTCGAAGAACTCGGAAGCGCGCTGAACACCGGCGAGCCGGAAGCGCCCGTCCACGTCAAGAAGGTCGACGAGCTCGGCCGCTCCTACGCCACCGGCAAGCGCAAGGACGCCATCGCGCGCGTCTGGGTGAAGCCGGGCGCCGGACGCATCATCGTCAACGGCAAGGACATGGAGCAGTATTTCGCCCGTCCGGTGCTGCGGATGATCCTGCAGCAGCCGCTGGTGGCGGCGAGCCGTCTCGGCCAGTACGACGTCAATTGCACGGTCAGCGGCGGCGGCCTCTCCGGCCAGGCCGGTGCGGTCCGTCACGGCATCTCCAAGGCGCTGACCTATTTCGAGCCCGAGCTTCGCGCCGTGCTCAAGAAGGGCGGCTTCCTGACGCGCGACCCGCGCGTCGTCGAGCGCAAGAAGTACGGCAAGGCGAAGGCCCGCCGCAGCTTCCAGTTCTCCAAGCGCTGATCCTCACGGGGCAGGACGGCACGCGAAAGTTCAAGGGCGCCCCGCGGGGCGCCCTTTTTCGTTTGAACCCTATTTCTCAAAGACCGGTCAGGATGAAAGACATGGACGGCAAGACCTATTCGATCGCGATCCTCGGCGCCTCAGGCTACACCGGCGCGGAACTGGTGCGCCTGCTCGCCCGCCATCCGAACATGAGGATTTCCGCGATCACCGCCGACCGCAAGGCGGGGCAGGGCATGGCCGACGTCTTCCCGCATCTCGCCATGGTCGAGCTGCCGGCGCTGACCACCATCGACGCCGTCGACTGGAACGGCATCGACGCGGTCTTCTGCGCGCTGCCGCACGCGACCACGCAGCAGGTACTCTCGGGCCTGCCGAGGCATCTGAAGCTGGTCGACCTCTCCGCCGACTTCCGGCTGGAGGACCCGGCGAGATACGAGGAATGGTACGGCCATCCCCATTCCGCGCCGGAGCTGCAGAAGGAGGCCGTCTTCGGCCTGCCGGAATTCTACCGCGACAGCATCGCCAAGGCGCGGCTGGTGGCCAACACCGGCTGCTACGTGGCGACCGCGCTGATCCCCCTGGTGCCGGTGCTTGAGGCCGGGCTCGCCGACGCCGACGATATCGTCATCGACGCGGCGTCGGGCGTCTCGGGCGCGGGCAGGGCGCCGAAGGAAGGCAGCCTCTTCACCGAGGTGTCCGAGGGCTTCCAGGCCTATGGCGTCGGCAGGCACCGGCACATGGCCGAGCTCGACCAGGAGCTGTCGAAGGCGGCGGGCCGCGAGGTGATCGCGAGCTTCACCCCGCATCTGCTGCCGCAGAACCGCGGCATCCTCGCCACCACCTATCTGAAGGCCGACCCGGCGGAGGTCCACGAATGCCTCGCGGCGCGCTATGCGGGCGAGCCCTTCGTCCACGTCCTGCCTTTCGGCCAGACGCCGGCGACGCGCCATGTGCGCGGCTCCAACTATTGCCTGATCGGGGTCGCCGCCGACCGCAGGCCGGGCCGCACCATCGTCATCTCGACGCTCGACAACCTCGTCAAGGGCGCGAGCGGGCAGGCGATCCAGAACCTCAACCTGATGCTCGGCCTGCCCGAGACGACGGGGCTGGAGCAGCTTCCGCTGTTCCCGTGAATCGCTCTAGGTCTGCACCTTGACGTAGGAGCCCGGCGCGTCCTCCAGCGGCGGATGGTCGTCGCTGCCGACCTTGCGCGCCGGCACCTTGCGGGCGTCGTGCGACTCGATCCACGCATGCCAGTGCGGCCACCAGGAGCCGGGATGCTCCTCGCTTTTGGCCATCCACTCGTCGAAGTCGCCCTCCGGCTTTCCGCCGGTCCAGTACTGGTATTTCTTCTTCTCCGGCGGGTTGACCACGCCGGCGATGTGGCCGGAGCCCGACACCACATAGGTCACCTCGCCGCCGAAGGCGGCGGAGCCGACGAAGACCGACTTCGCCGGCGCGATGTGATCCTCGCGGGTGGCGAGGTTGTAGATCGGGATCTTGCACTTCTTCAGGTCGAGCCGCGTGCCCGCGACCTCCATGCGCCCCTGGCTGAGGTTGTTCTCCAGATAGCAGTTGCGCAGGTAGAAGGAGTGATTGGCCGCCGGCATGCGCGTGGAATCGGAGTTCCAGTAGAGTAGGTCGAAGGGCGTCGGCCCCTTCCCGCGCAGATAGTTGTTCACGACATAGGGCCAGATCAGGTCGTTGGAGCGCAGCATGTTGAAGGCGGTCGCCATGCGCCGGCCCTCCAGATAGCCGCGCTTGCCCATCTCCGCTTCCAGCGCCGAGATCTGCTCCTCGTCGACGAACACCTTGAGGTCGCCGGCATGGGTGAAGTCGACCTGCGTGGTGAACAGCGTGGCGGTGGCGATGCGCGTGTCCTTGCGCGCCGCCATCCAGCCCAGCGTCACCGCCAGCAGGGTGCCGCCGACGCAGTAGCCGATGGCGTTCACCTTCTTCACCCCGGTGATGTCGCGGATCACATCGAGCGCCGTCAGCGGCCCCTCGATCATGTATTCGGCGAAGGATTTGAGCGACTGCCGCTCGTCCGGATTGACCCACGAGATGACGAAGACCGTGTGTCCCTGCGCGACCGCCCAGCGGATGAAGGACTTCTCCGGATTGAGGTCGAGCACGTAGAACTTGTTGATCCAGGGCGGCACCACAAGCAGCGGCCGCTTGAGCACCTCCTCGGTCGTCGGCTCGTACTGGATGAGCTGCATCAGGTCGTTCTGGTAGACGACCTTGCCGGGCGTCATCGCGATGTTCTCGCCGATCCTGAACTTGCTCGGGTCGGACTGGCGTATCTTCAGTTCGCCCTTGCCCAGCTCGATATCCTCGGCCAGCAGCTGCATGCCGCGCACGAGGTTCTCGCCATTGGCCTCCAGCGTCTCGCGCAGCAGCGCCGGATTGGTCATCACGAAATTCGACGGCGACAGCGCGTTGATGATCTGCCTGAGATAGAAATGCGCCTTGTGGCGGGTGTGCTCGTCGAGGCCCTCGGTGGTGTCGACGGCCTTCTCGGCCCAGTTCGACGTCA
>JBFWXZ010000004.1:0-42699 GCA_050186955.1 Flavobacteriaceae bacterium | reverse complement strand
GTGGGTGATCATTTCCTGCCCGTCGATCACCAGCTTGTCGTCGACCGGATCGCCCTGCGCGGACCAGATGGCGGCGACCGCGATAAGGCCGCCCGCTGCGAATGTTGCCAGTTTCTTCCTCACGGCATTTCCTCCAGATCGTGCGCGGCCGGTGCTTCACCTGGGCCGCGTCGCCTTGCCGTCACTTGACCTCGATCGGTTCCTCGGCGGTGTAGACGGTTCCGTCGTCGTCCACCCAGGTGAACTTGAAGGTGCCGCTTTCCTCGACCTTGGCGTTGAACTCGAAATAGGGGTTGGCCGAGATCGCCGGGTCGATGTCGCAGGAGAAGACCGTCTGGCCCGCGAATTCGCAGGTGAACTTGTTGATGATCTTGCGCGGGATGGGATTGCCGTCCTTGTCCTTGCGCTGGCCGGATTCCATCTCGTGGCTGATCAGCGTCTTGATCGTGATGACCTCGCCCTTCGACGCCGTCTTGGGCACTTTCACACGCGGTTTGGGAGTAGCCATTCTCGTCGCGTCCTTTCTTCGACCTAGCCGCCGCAGCCGCCGATCGTGACCTTGACTTCCTTGCGGTCCACATAAACCGATCCGTCATTCATCTTGGCCGCCGCGATGACCTGCTGGGTCTTGGCGAGCCGCATGCGCGTGGTCGCCGCCGCGGCGCCGCTCATCGGCGAGAAATGGAAGGTCGCGACGCCGGGATTGGGATTGCCCGCTGCCAGGATGATCACCGATTCGACATAGGAATCGGCGGTCATCGGGCTGTCGACCTCCACGGAAATGGGAACCGTGTTGCCGTTCTCGGCGATCTCGGGCGCGTTGAGCGTGATCTTGCCGGTCTCCGGCGTCTTGCCACCGGCGAACTCCATGAGCTGCTTCTCGGCATCCTCGGCGGAGGCGAAGGCGGGCGCGATGCCGAAGCCGGCGATCGCGGCGGCGCTTGCGCCCGCGGCGACGAACTGGCGTCGTGTCAGATACATGTGGGACATCTCCTGATTAGCGGATCCCGCGACTATTCCTTGAGGGTCGACAGATAGGCGACCACGTCCTCGACCTGCTCGGCGGAGAGGATCGTCTTGCCGGCGAACTGCTCGGCGACATTGGCGCCGACCTTCAGGCTGTAGAAGCCGGGCATCACCGTCTCCTCGCCGAAGACCTGCTTGGAGTCGACGACGATCGCCCTGAGCTCCTCCGGCGACCAGCGGTCGGCAACGCCGTCGAGCGGCGGCCCCACCTCGCCGTGGAAGAGCTGGTCCGACTGGTCCTTGTTGGCGTGGCAGGCAAGGCAGTTGCCGAGCTTGCGGTCGGCGAAGACCTTCGAGCCGGTGGCGACGTCGCCGGCGGCGCCGGTCAGCGACGAGGCGACCTTGCCGTCCTCGAATTTCACGTCGTCGGGCCCCACCGCATCGGCGGTCGCGGCATGGATCGATACGGCTTGGATCGATGCGGCAAGAAAGCCCGCGGCAATCAGGCTGGTGGCCAGTCTCATGGCGCTCGTCTCCTCCGGCTCCCGGCCGGTTGACCGGCCTGTCTCTCGCGCGACCGTAGCATGTTCTGCGTGACGATCAATCCAAGAATATAATTTTTTGAATATGTTGCAGCGCAGCGACCGTCACTCGGCGTCGAGGCGCCCCGCGGCACGCAATTCGTTGATGATGCGGGCGTGGTAGTGCTGGAAGTGCTCGCCGCTCTCGTAACCCTTCTCCCGCACCCAGCGGAACATGTTGAGGAAGGTCCACTTGCCGAAGGCGCCGGGCATCGTCGCCACGGCGGCCTCCGCCGCGGTGCCGCCCTCCGGCGCCTTTTCGGGCATTAACAGGATCGTCGGCGTGAAGACGACGCCCCAGCGCCGCGCCGCCGTCTTCTCGCTCAGCGTCTCGCCGTCGATGTCGGTGACTTCCTCGTCGCCGAACAGGTTGTACTGCACCACCTTGAAATTGGCCTTGATGTAGTCGGCGACCTCCGGGTCGGCGAGCAGCACCTCGTGCATCTTGCGGCAGTAGATGCAGCCGCGCTGCTCGAAGACGAGGACCAGCCGCTTGCCCTCCTCCGCCGCCGTCTCGATATCCTCGGCGACGTCGCGGAAGGTCAGCGCGAACCAGTCCTCCTTGTGCAGGCCGTCATCGCCCATCGTCGCGGCGCGCGCCGGCAGGCAGGCGAGGAACAGGGCGGCGATCAGGATCGGGAGACGATGCATGGTCCGGTTTCTCCTTGTCGGCCGGGATTACCCTATTTCGGTGAATCCGGGGAAGGTTTCCAGCAGCCAGTAGGCGATCGCCGACATCTGGCCGGTGATGAAGAGGATGCCGGTGACGACTAGCAGCGCGCCCATCGCCTGCTCGACGCGGTGCATGTGCTTGCGAAACCCGCCGGCGAAGCGCAGGAACCTGGTGGCGAAGACCGCCGCGAGGATAAAGGGGATGCCGATCCCCAGCGAATAGGCGGTGAGCAGCACCGCGCCGCGCAGCGCCGTCCCCTCCGAGCCCGCGATGAACAGGATCGCCGCCAGCACCGGCCCGACGCAGGGCGTCCAGCCGAAGGCGAAGGCCAGCCCCATCGCATAGGCGCCGAGAAGCCCGGCCGGCCGTTTGTCGACGTTCACCCGCGCCTCGCGGTAGAGCAGCCCTATCCTGAAAACGCCGAGGAAATGCAGCCCCATGACGATGATGATGACGCCGGCGATGACCGAAAGCGTGTCGAAATGCCGGGCGATCGACTGGCCAACGACGCTGGCGGTCGCCCCCAGCGCCACGAAAACAGTGGTGAAGCCGGCCACGAAGGCGACAGCCGACAGCACGATCCGCCGCCCGGTTCCCGGCGCTACGTCCTCGCCCTTGAGCTGGTCGAGGCTGACGCCGGCGAGATAGCACAGATAGGGCGGCACGATCGGCAGCACGCAGGGGCTGACGAAGGACAGCAGGCCCGCGAGAAAAGCCGCGCCGATACCGACTTCGAGCATGCTACGATATCCCTCCCGGGCATCTGGAAGATATTCGGATTTTCCTATATATGACTCGTGCAAAGATCGACACCGAAATTCGCCGCCCTGCCATGCGCCTGCTGACCGCCGCCCTGCTTATCCTCCTCGCCACGCTCGCGCCGGCGGACGCCGAGACGCGCCTCGTCATGCTTGAGCAACCGGGCTGCCACTGGTGCCAGCGCTTCGACGCGGAGATCGCCGGCGCCTACGAGAAGTCGCCTGAGGGCCGCATCGCGCCGCTACGGCGCGTCGACATCACCCGCGACTGGCCCGAGGACCTCGCGACGATCGCGCCCGACCGCTACACGCCGACCTTCATCCTGATCGACGACGGCGTCGAGATTGCCCGCCTGCGCGGCTATCCCGGCGACAACTGGTTCTGGCCGATGCTGGAGGAGATGCTCGACAAGCTCGACGGAAGGCGCTCGGGATGAACCTGCCGCGCTTCAAGCCCGACGCCGGCCCCGAGGAGTTCGAGAAGCTCCTCGAGCAGGCGCGCAAGGCGAGCGACCTGATGAAGGCGCTGTCGCACGAATGCCGCCTGCTGATCCTCTGCCTGCTGTCGGAGGGCGAGAAATCGGTCTCCGAGCTGGAGGAAATCCTGTCGATGCCGCAGGCCGCGGTGTCCCAGCAGCTCGCCCGGCTGCGCTTCGACAATCTGGTGACGGCGCGCCGCGACGGGCGCATGATCTACTATTCGATTTCCGACAGCGAAGTGACCTCGATCGTCGAGACGCTCTACGAGCTGTTCTGCAAACCGGTGAGAAATCCGGAGCAATAGGCGGCCCGCAAAGGCGCCGCACGGGAGGGAGAATGGGCGGATTCGAAGCAGCCCACCTGATGGCGCCGGCCGGCCTGCTGGTCGGCGCGGGTCTGGGCTTCGTCGCGCGGCGGGCGCATTTCTGCACCCTCAACGCGTTCGAGAGGCTCTGGTACGCCGGCGACAGCATCGGCATCCGAACCTGGGCGCTGGCCGCCGCAACCGCCGCCGCGATCACCCAGGCCCTCGTCTTCACCGGCGCGATCAGCCTCGTCGGCAGCTTCTATCTCGCGCCCGCCCTGCCGCTCACCGGAGCGATCATCGGCGGCATCGCCTTCGGCTTCGGCATGGCGCTCGTCGGCACCTGCGGCTTCGGCGCGCTGGTGCGCCTCGGCGGCGGCAGCCTCAAGGCCTTCGTCGCGCTCATCGTGCTCGGCCTCAGCGCGCTCGCCGCGCAGCGCGGCCTCGTCGCCCAGGCCCGCCTGCACCTCGTCGACGAGCTGGCCATCGATCTAGGCTTCGCCGGCGACCAGTCGGCCGGGCGCTTCGTCTCGGCGCTGGCCGGCGCCGACCTGCGCCTCGTCACCGCCGTGGCGATCATCGGCGGCGGTCTGGCGTGGATATTCTCCTCGCCCGCCATGCGCGCCAACCGCCGCGCCATCTTCACCGGCGTCGCCATCGGCGCCCTCGTCGCCGCCGGCTGGGCGATCACCTGCTGGGGCGCCCGCAACGCCTTCGTGCCGGTGCAGATCGAGGCCGGTTCCTTCGTCGTGCCGGTCGGCGACACGCTGATGCAGGTCGCGACCTATACCGGCGTCCTCCCCGACTACGGCGTCGGGCTGGTGATCGGCGTCGTGCTCGGCGCCGGGCTCGCCGCCTGGCGGCAGCGCGACGTGCGGTGGGAGGCCTGCGACGACGCCCGCGAGCTCGGCAGGCACCTCGCCGGCGCGGCGCTGATGGGCGTCGGCGGCGTCTTCGCCTTCGGCTGCACCATCGGGCAGGGAATAAGCGCGGCCTCCACCCTCGCGCTGTCGGTGCCCTTCGTCATGCTGTCGATGGCCTTCGGCGCCCGCCTCGGCCTCGCCTGGCTGATGGAGGGCTCGTTCCGCCCGGCCTTCGGCCTGCGCTCCTGAGATCAGCCGGCGGCGACGAACCTGTAGGCATTGCCGCTGCGCTCGACACGCCCCGCGCCCGGCGCGGTGAGATGGAAGCCGATGAGCTGCGCCCCGTCGGCCACCAGACGGTCCAGCAGCATCTTCCGTGTCGCGATCGCGAGGTCGGGATCCTGGTCGGAGCCGGCCCGCCATTCGGGATGCGCGAAGGAAATCACCGGATGGACGATGGCGTCGCCGATGATCGTCACCGCCTCGCCGCCCCCGTGCACGACGAACGAGACGTGGCCCGGCGTATGGCCCGGCGTGTCCACCGCCTCGATGCCCGGCAGCACCTCGTCGCCGCCCTTGAAGACGCTGACCCGCTCCTCGATGGCGGCCAGCCGGTTCTGCGCGCCGACGACGAAGCTCTTGCGCGCCTCCGGCGTCGCCGCCAGCGTGCCCTCGGCCCGCCAGTAGTCGAATTCCGCCGCACCCAAATGATAGGCGGCATTGACGAAGGGCTCTTCCTCGAAATCGTCGAGAACGCCCCAGAGATGGTCGGGATGGCCATGGGTGAAGACGACGTCGGTCACGGCGTCCGCGGCGACGCCCATCGCCTCGAGATTCTCCACCAACCTGCCGGCGCTCGACATGAAGTTCGGCCCCGAACCGGCGTCGAACAGCACCAGCCTGTCGCCGTCGCGCAGGAGCGTCGCGTTGCAGGGCGGGTGCACCTGGTCGCTCGGCAGGCCGTTGGCCGCCAGCAGCGCCGCCACCCCCTCCTTCGGCGCATCCGGCATGTAGTAGCTCATCGGCAGGGTGAGATGGCCGTCGCTCACCGGTTCCACGCTGCGCTCGCCGAGCCGGATCGGCGAGGCGGCGGCACGAAGCGGGATCAGCCCGCAATACGCCGCCATGCCCGCCGCCGCCGCCGCCAGGCCGCCCGCCCGCAACGCCTCGCGGCGCGTCGCCGATTTCATGAGATCGCGCATCCCGGCCTCCTCCAAATATTCAGTTTTTTGAATTCTTGCACCGCCGCCTCTCGCGGTCAATGAAGCGTCGCTTGCGCGGAGCCGGGCTTGAAAACGGCGTCTCCCGGCCTTTATGGAGCGGTCGGAGCCAGCCGCGACGGCGATACCCGCCGCCGCGCCAGCATCAGGGAGACCGTCATGAAGCTCAGCGCCCGCAATATCCTCAAGGGCAAGGTCCGCAACATCACCAACGGCGCCGTCGCCTCCGAGGTCGAGGTCGATGTCGGCAACGGCAACGTCATCACCTCGACCATCACCGTCGGCTCGGCCAAGCGGCTCGGCCTGGCGGAGGGCAAGGAGGTGTCGGTGATCATCAAGGCCAGCGAGGTCATCATCGGCGTCGACGACTGAGCGCCCTCAGGCGGCCGGCACCGTGATCCGCCGCCCGTCGGCGAGCGTCACCACGTCGACGGCGACGCCGTAGATCTCGGCGAGCCGCGCGGCGTCGAGGATGTCGGCCGGCGCGCCGTCGGCGACGATGAGGCCGTCGCGCATCGCCAGCACCCGCGAGGCGAGCGCGAAGGCGTGGTCGGGATTGTGGGTCGACATGATCAGACCCCTGCCCGCCCCGGCGAGGCTGCGCACCCGTTCGAGAAGCCTGACCTGGTTGCCGTAGTCGAGGCTCGCCGTCGGCTCGTCGAGCACGATGTAGGGGGATTCCTGCGCCAGCGCGCGGGCGATCAGGACGAGTTGCCGCTGGCCGCCGGAAAGCCGCGTGTAGTCGCGCACAGCGAGCTCCTCGATGCCGAGTTCGTCGAGCGCGCGCCGGGCGCGGCGGCGGTCTTCCGCCGTCGGGCTGGCGAACATGCCGCGATGCGCCGTGCGGCCCATCAGCACGATCTCGCCGACGCTGTAGGGGAACACCGCCGGATGCGCCTGCGGCACATAGGCGAGCCGCCGCGCGACTTCCTGCCGCGGCAGCGCCTCGATGGCGTCGCCGTCGATGAGCACCTTGCCGCCCTGCCGCGGGATCAGCCCGAGGACCGTCTTGAACAGCGTGGTCTTGCCGCAGCCATTCGGCCCGAGCAGGCAGACCACCTCCCCCGCCGACAGGGTGAAGCTGGCGTCCAGCCCGACCGGGAAGCCGCGATAGCCGAAGGCGAGCGCGCGCGCCTCGAGCATCACCAGCCCCGCCTGCCGCTCGCCAGCAGCCAGATGAAGACCGGCGCGCCGACGAAGGCGGTGAGCACGCCGAGCGGCGTCTCGGTGGCCGAGATCGTCCGCGCCAGCATGTCGATGAACACCATGTAGCCGGCGCCCATCAGCATCGCCGCCGGCAGCATGGTGGAGAAGTTCGGCCCGACGGCGAGGCGGGCGATATGCGGGATGACAAGGCCGACCCAGCCGACGACGCCGGCGATGGAGACGACCGCCGCCGTCATCAGCGTCGCCGCCGCGACGAAGAGCGGCCTGAGCCTGCCCGGATCGATGCCCAGGCTCGCCGCCTCCTCGTCGCCGAGCGTCATCAGGTTCATGCGCCAGCGCAGCAGCACCAGCGGCACCATGCCGAGCGCCACCGCCGGCGCGGCGGCGAAGACGTCGCCCGTGCGCACGCTGGCGAGGCTGCCGAGCAGCCAGAAGGTGATCGCCGGAAGCTGGTCGTAGGGGTCGGCGAGGATCTTCAGCAGCGACAGGCAGGCCCCGGCCAGCGCGCCGAGCACGACGCCGGCGAGGACGAGCACCAGCACCGGCTCGTGCCCCCTGACCGAGCGGGCCACGAGATAGACCATGGCGACCGTCGCAAGCCCGCCGGCGAAGGCCAGCCCCTGGATCGCGATGATCGGCAGCGACAGGAAGATGCCGAGCGCCGCGCCGAGCCCGGCGCCGGTCGATACGCCGAGGATGTCGGGCGAGACCAGCGGGTTGCGGAACAGGCCCTGATAGACCGCGCCGGCCGCCGCCAGCGCCGCGCCCGTGAGCAGGCCGGCGCCTACCCGCGGCAGCCTGATCTGCTGCATCACGATGTCGGCCTGCCCCTGCGCCTCGGCGCCCGGCACGATGGCGCGGATCAGCGCCGCGATGCCATCTCCGGGGGCGAGCGGGAACGCCCCGGTCAGCAGCGAGACGAGGGACAGCGCGGCGACGCCGGCGGCGAGGCCGGCGATCCACATGCCGCGATTGCTCAGGGTCGCCCGTTCGCCCATTCGATCAGCCGGTCGAGCGCTTCGTCGTCGATGTCGACATGGTAGAACAGCTTGTAGAAGCGGCGCGTCTCCGAAGCGAGATCGAAGCGGAAGGTGTCGGGGAAGAAGACGCCAGACAGCCAGCGCAGCCCGATGATGCGGTTGATCGACGGCGGCCGGTCGATCCAACCGAAGGGCGCCGTCGGCGACAGGTAGACGCGCTTGCGCATGACCGCCGCGATGCCTGACCACAGCGGGTCGTTCCACACCGCGTCGTAGAAGTTGCGGTCCCAGGTGACGATGGTGTCCGGGTCGGCGACGATCACCTGCTCGATGGAGACTTCCGTGATGCCGCGCCGGACGCTGGAATCGCCCGGGTCGGCGACGTTGACGCCGCCGGCGCGCTCGATGATCTCGGCGTTGATCGATCCCTTCAGCCCCGTCTCCAGACCCGCCGGCCCGCGCGCCAGGTAAGTTCTGGGGCGGTCCGAATCGGGAATTTTCTCAAGGCCTTGCGATATCTCGCTGAATAATGACTCAACATATGAAGCGAGCATTTCCCCGCGTTCGGGAACGCCGAGGACCTCGGCGACGAGCCGCAGCGCCCGCGGCGTGTTCTCGAAGCGCCCGTCGATGAGGATGTAGGGGATGCCCGTCTGCTTCTGCACGGCGTCGGCGAGCGAGACGTAGGTATCCTTCACCGAGCCGAAATCGATGATGAGGTCCGGCTTCGTCGCCAGCATCACCTCGAGATTGGCGGTGTCGCCGCGCCCGGTCAGCCGGCCCGTTTCGGGCAGGTCGCGATAGGCCTCGGCGACATAGGGCCGCTCCTCCTCGCGCAGCGCCCGCGGCCACCCGGTCAGCGTGTCGGGCGCGAGGATGTAGACGAGGATGGAGGCCGGCGGCCCCGCCGCGTAGACGCGTTCGACGCGCTCGGGAACCTCGACCGTGCGGCCGGCCGAATCCGTGACGGTCCGCGCCGCCGCCGGCGATGCCGCCAGCACGAGCGCCAGCAGCGGAACGAGAAGACGCAGCCTGTCCATCGCAACTCCTGCGGACGATATCTACTGCGCCGCGCCCTCGACCGTGAAGCCGTATTCCCCGAGCACCGCCTGGCCGGCCGGCGACAGGATGTAGTCGGCGAGCTTCTCCGCCGCCGGCGGCGCGCCGGCGATGACCGTCAGCCCGTAATCGGCGCCGACCGCGAGTTCCGCCGGGATCTGGACGATCTGCAGCCCTGGCGTGTCGCGCGCGGCGAGCACGGCGTTCGTGCAGTAGGTGAGGAAGATGTCGGCCTTCTTCTCGCTCATCACCCAGCCATACTGGTTGCGCCCCTCCGGGGCCTTCTGCGAGGTCGGGCCGCCGGTCAGCTGCAGGGCTTTCGCTTCGAGCTTCGCCGTGGCGCCCGCCTTGACCGCCTCCGCCTTGCCGAAGAGCTGGAAAGCGTAGTCGCCCGAGGGATCGGCCTTGGGTGTCGAGGTGCCGAGGCGGATGTCGTCGGCGAGCATGGTGTCGAGCAGCGTCGCGCTCTCGACCTTCACCTCCGGCTGCGCCAGCGCGCAGAGCCGGTTGCGGGCGAACAGGCGCACCGGCCCGCTCTTGCCCGCCTCGTGCAGCGTCTTGGGGTGCTTCATGTTCGCCGACGCGAAGACATGCGCCGGTTCGCCGGCCTCGATCTTCTCGCGCATCAGGCCGGAGGCGCCGAACATCGTGGCGACCGGGGTTCCGGTCTCGGCGGTGAAGGCCTCGGCGACGTCGGTCAGCGAGGCGCGCAGGCTGCCGGCGGCGATGAGCCGCACCTCGTCCTCGGCGTGCGCGGACGTCATCGCGGCAACGGCGAGGAGCGCCGCCGCCCACAGGGTGGTGATTCTGGACATCGGGGTCTCCCGGTCATGGGGGATACGGGGGCCGGCGGGGCCGGCCCCTTCGTGCCTTTCCGGCTCAGCCGGCCTTCTTCATCTCGCCGCCCTTGGCGTTGGGGAAGAAGAGCTGCTGGCCGTCGAGCATGTAGCTCTTGATGGCGTTCTGACCGTCGGCGCTCAGCACCCAGTCGACGAAGGCCTGGCCCTCGGCCTTCTTCACGTTCGGGCACTTCTCGGGGTTCACCAGCATGATGCCGTACTGGTTGAACATCTTCTCGTCGCCCTCGACCGCGATCTTATAGTCGCCCTTGTTCTTGTAGCTGATCCAGGTCGCGCGGTCGGTCAGCGCGTAGGCGCCCATGCCCACCGCCGTGTTGAGGGTCGCGCCCATGCCCGAGCCGGTCTCGCGATACCAGTCGCCGCTGGCCGCCTTGATGTCGACGCCGGCGTCCTTCCACAGGCTGACTTCCTTCTTGTGGGTGCCGGAATCGTCGCCGCGCGAGGCGAACGGCGCCTTGGCCTCGGCGATCTTCTTCAGCGACGCGGCGGCGTCGTGCGAGCCGTCGACCTTGGCCGGGTCGGCGGGCGGGCCGACGATGATGAAGTCGTTGTACATCACGTCGTAGCGCTCGACGCCGTAGCCCGCGGCGACGAACTTCTCCTCCGCCGCCTTGGCGTGCACGAACAGCACGTCGCCGTCGCAGTTCTGCGCGTTCTTGATCGCCTGCCCGGTGCCGACCGCGACGACGTTGACCTTGATCCCGCTCGCCTTCTCGAAGATCGGCAGGATGTGGTCGTAGAGGCCCGAATTCTGGGTCGAGGTGGTCGATTGCACGATGATCGACTTGTCCTGCGCCGCCGCCGGCGCGGCCGCGAGCCCCGCGGCGATCGCGGCGCCGGCGATGATGGACAGGTTCCTTTTCATGGTCGTTCTCCCTTTCGTATGGCGTTGGTGGTTCGTTTTCGTCTCAGATGACGATCTCGTGCCCGAGATAGGCTTTCGCTTCCGCGCTCGCCGGCGCATGCAGCAGATCGGCCGCCGGGCCGCGCTCGACGACGCGGCCGCGATGCAGGAAGGCGACGTCGCGGGCGAGCCGCCGCGCCTGGCCGATGTCGTGGGTGACGAGGACGATCTTGATGCCGCGGTCGGCGGCGTCGCGGATGACGCCCTCGATGCGCAGCACCGATCCGGGATCGAGGCTCGCCGTCGGTTCGTCGAGGAAGAGCACGTCCGGCTCGGTCGCCAGCGCGCGCGCCAGCGCCAGGCGCTGCTGCTCGCCGCCGGAAAGCAGCCGCGCCGGCTGCCGGGCGTGGGCGAGAAGCCCGGCCTGCTCGAGGATGGCGTCGCGCCGCGCCGCGTCGGCCCTGCCCTTGAGCGACAGCACGAAATCGATGTTGGCGGCGACCGAGCGGCGCAGTAGCACGGCCTTCTGGAACACCATCGCCTGCCGCGCCCGCACCGCGGCGTCGAGCGGCCGGCCGCCGCACTCGACATGCCCCCGCGTCGGCTCGATCAGGCCGTGCAGCACCCGCACCAGCAGGCTCTTGCCCGCCCCGTTCGGGCCCATGACCGCCGTGACGCCCTCGGCGCCGATCTCGATGTCGAGCGAATCGAGCAGGCGCCGGCCGTCGATCTCGATGGTGATCCCGCGCGCGACGATGGGCATCGCGGCGTCGGTTTCGACGGCAGGATCGTGGATGGCGATCGCGGCGGTGCGGTCAAGCATAGGCCATCCGCCTCGCCGACGAGCGCAGGGCCATGACCGCGGCGTTGACCGCGACCGCGATGGTCAGCAGCACGATGCCGAGCGCCAGCGCCAGCGCCAGATCGCCCTTTGAGGTCTCCAGCGCAATCGCCGTGGTCATCACCCGCGTCAGGTGATCGATATTGCCGCCGACGATGATGACCGCGCCGACCTCCGCGATGGCGCGGCCGAAGCCGGCGAGCGCCACCGTCAGCAGGCTGTAGCGCGCGTCGTGGAGAAGCGCCGGGATCTGCCGCGACAACGGCACGCTCAGCGAGCGGAACTGTTCGGCATACTCGCCGTTGAGGTCTTCCAGCACCTGCCGCGACAACGCGCCGACGATCGGCGTGATGAGGATCGTCTGGGCGACGATCATCGCCGTCGGGGTGTAGAGCAGGCCGAAGACGCCGAGCGGGCCGGCGCGCGACAGCGCCATGTAGACCAGCAGTCCGATGACCACCGGCGGCAGGCCCATCATCGAGTTGAGGATGACGACGATGGCGCCGCGCCCGGGAAACCGCGTCACCGCGACCAGCGCGCCGAGCGCCAGCCCGATGACGCAGGCGGCGGCGGTCGCGCTGAGGCTCACCCGGAGCGACAGCGCGATGATCTCCAGCAAATCCGGATCGGCGCGCATCACCATGTCCATGGCGAGGCCGAAAGAGCTGCTGAAATCCTGCATTATCCGCTAGCGAACTCCCGTTTTCGCACTGCCCCGCCAAATTGGCGCACATACGCGCCTACTTCAAGCGGGACACGCGGAAAAGGACAAAGTCCGCGGTTTCGGGATATCGCGTTACAATTTCATGGGAGAATTTGTCGGCGAACTCATCTAAAGTCCGCATCGGTGGCGATTTCCGGCCGATTGACGGACCGCCCGTGCGAAATTCCGACATCCGGAGCGAAGCGACTTGTCGATCCTGAGGCAGATCCTGATCCTGCTCGTGCTGGGCGCGGCGATCGGCGGCTATTTCTACTACGACCGCTTCCATTCGCCGGCCGCTCCGGTCGCCGCCCGCGGCCAGGCGCCCGTGATCCCCGTCACCGTCGCCACCGTCGAGCGCCGCGTCATGAAGCGCAACATCGAGGCCGTGGGCACCACCCGCGCCGTCCGTTCGGTGGAGATCGTGCCGCTGGCCAGCGGCCGTATCGTCGAACTCGACATCGTGCCCGGCAGCAAGGTCGCAAAGGGCGACGTGCTGGCCCGCCTCGACGACGATATCGAGCGCGCCGACCTGGCCGAGGCCGAGGCCTCGCTGGTCGAGAAGAAGCAGGCGGTGGAGCGCGCCGAGACCCTGCGCACCAACAAGACCGTCAGCGCCGCCACGCTGGAGACGGCGCGCGCCGAGATGAGCGCCGCCGAGGCCGCCGTCGAGCGCGCCCGCCGCCGTCTCGCCGACCGTACGGTCAAGGCGCCCTTCGACGGCGTCGTCGGACTGACCTCCATAGACGTCGGCGCCCGCGTCGACGACGGCACGGTGCTGACCACCATCGACGACCTCGACACCATCGAGATCGAGTTCGCGGTTCCCGAGACGCTCTACGGGCGCATCGAGAAGGAAATGCCGGTGGAGGCGCGCAGCGCCGCCTTCGGCGAGAACCAGTTCGCCGGTGCCGTCTATTCCATCGACAGCCGCGTCGATTCAGCCTCGCGCGCCTTCAAGGTCCGCGCCCGCCTGCCCAATCCCGACCGCAGGCTGCCGGCGGGCATGTTCATGTTCCTGACCGTCACCCTCGACGCCACGAACGCCAGCGTGGTGCCGGACGCTGCGGTCATCGCCGAGGGTGCGGAGACCTATGTCTACGCCGTCGACGAAGCGACCGCCCATCGGCGCGAGATCAAGACCGGCCAGCGCAGCGCCGGCTTCGTCGAGGTGCTCGGTGGCCTGGAGGAAGGCGAGACCGTGGTCACCGAGGGCCACCAGCGGCTGCGCGACGGCTCGAAGGTCAAGATCCTCAACGAGACGGCCGGCGGCGCGCCCGCCACCAGCATGAGGGACGGGCAGGCCATGCCGGGCGAGGCCGGATGACGCTATCGGATATCGCGATCCGCCGCCCGGTGCTCGCCGCGGTGGCGAGCCTGCTGATCGTCGTCTTCGGCGTCGCCGCGCTATTGTCGCTGCCGATCCGCGAACTGCCCGACATCGACACCTCGGTGGTCACCGTCACCACGACCTATACCGGCGCCGCGCCGGCCATCGTCGACACCGACATCACCGAGATCATTGAGGGATCGGTTTCCGGCATCGCCGGCGTCAAGACCATCCAGTCGGAGAGCCGCCGCGGCCGCTCGAGCACGGTCATCGAATTCGAGACCGGCCGCAACATCGACGAGGCGGCGAACGACGTCCGCGACGCGGTCGGCCGGATCCGCGGCCTGCTGCCCGACGAGATCGACGAGCCGCAGGTCGTCAAGAGCGACTCCGATGCCGATCCGGTGATGCGCCTCGCCGTCGTCTCCGACCGGATGACGACCGAGGAGATCACCGACTATGTCGACCGCTATATCGTCGACCGGCTGGCGACCGTCGAGGGCGTCGCCCGTCTCGACGTCTATGGCGAGCGCCCCTTCGCGGTGCGCATCTGGCTCGACCGGCGCAAGCTCGCGGCGCGCAACCTCACCGTCGCCGATGTCGAGGCGGCGCTGAGGCGCAACAATGTCGAGCTGCCCGCCGGCGAGATCGAATCCGACACCCGCCAGCTCCAGGTCCGCCTCGACAGCCGGCTGTCCTCGGTCGAGGCCTTCCGCAACATCGTCGTCGACAAGGTCGCCAATTATCCCGTCACGCTGGCCGACATCGCCCGCGTCGAGGCCGGCGTCTCCGACGACACGACCATCGTGAGGAACAACGGCCGCGACGCCATCGGGCTTTCGGTGCTGCGCCAGAGCAAGTCCAACACGGTGGCCATCTCCAACGCGATCCGCGCCGAGATCGACGCCATCACGCCGACGCTGCCGGAAGGCATGTCCATCGAGGTCGGCTCCGACGACGCCATCTTCGTCGGCGCGTCGATCCGCGAGGTGGTGACGGCGCTCGGCATCTCGCTCGTCCTCGTCGTCGCCGTCATCCTCATCTTCCTGATGAGCTGGCGAGCGACGCTGGTGCCGGCGATCACCATCCCCATCGCGCTGATCGGGTGCTTCCTGCTGATCAACGCCTTCGGGTTCTCGATCAACGTCCTCACGCTGCTCGCCCTGCTGCTCGCCATCGGCCTCGTCGTCGACGACGCCATCGTCGTGCTGGAGAACATCCAGCGGCGCATCGAGCTCGGGGAATCGCCGCTCGTCGCCTCCTTCCTCGGCACCCGCCAGGTGACTTTCGCGGTGCTCGCGACCTCGGTAACGCTGATCGCCGTCTTCGTCCCGCTGTCGTTCCTGCCGGGCAATGTCGGCCGGCTGTTCGTCGAGTTCGGCTTCGTCATGGCGAGCGCGGTGGCGATCTCCACCTTCGTCGCGCTGACGGCCTGCCCGGCCCTGTCCTCCAAGCTGCTCAAGCCGTCGAAGCGCGAGGACGCCCATGCCGACAAGCCGGAGGGCCGCTTCCTGCGCTTCTACCGGCGGCTTCTCGAACGCGCGATCGCCATGCCGCTGGTGGTGCTGGTGCTCGCCGCCGTCGTCTTCGCCAGCGCCGTGCCCTTCTACGCGTCGCTGCCGCGCGAGCTGACCCCCTCGGAGGATCGCGGCGTCGCCTTCATCCCGCTGACCGCGCCGCAGGGCTCGACCATCCAGAACACCGACAAGGCCGCCCGGCAGACCGAGAAGATCGTCATGCCGCTCTACCAGTCCGGCGAGGTCAGGACGATCTACACCTTCACCGGCTTCCGCAACCAGCCCTACCGCTCCTTCGTCGTGCTCCGGCTCGCGCCGTGGGAGGAGCGCACCCGCACCCATCGCGAGATCACCCGCGAGATCGCCCCGCGCATGAACGAGGTGACGATCGCCCGCGGCTTCCCGGCGGTGCCCGCCGGGCTCGGCCTGCGCGGCAACTCGACGCCGCTGCGCGTGGTCGTCAGCGGCCCCAATTTCGAGAGCGTCCAGCAGTGGGCCAAGCAGCTGCTCGAGATCGCCGAGGGCAATCCCCGCATCATCGGCCCGGAAATGGATTTCGAGGAGAACCAGCCGCAGATCAGCCTGACCATCGACCGCGCCCGCGCCGACGATCTCGGCATCAGCGTCGAGACCATCGCCTCGACTTTGCAGACGATGCTGGCCTCGCGCGAGATCACCCAGTTCGTCGACCGGGGCCGCGAATATCCCGTCCTCGTGCAGGCCGAGGACGCCGACCGGCGCGACCCTTCGGACATCGCCAGCATCTTCGTGCGCGCCGGCGACGGCAAGACCTTGGTGCCGCTCTCCGCCCTCGTCTCCTTCGAGGAGAACGCGGCCGCCGCGAGCCTGCGCCGCTACGATCGCCTGCCGTCGATCCAGATCTCCGCCTCGCTGGCGGAAGGCTACGACCTCGGCGCCGCAGTCGACTTCATGCTCGACGCCGCCGCGGCGAACCTGCCGCCGGAGGCCAAGGTCGGCCTGTCCGGCCAGTCGCAGGTCTTCCAGGAGGCGACCGGCGGCGCCTATCTCGTCTTCGCCCTCGCCCTGCTCATCGTCTTCCTGGTGCTGGCGGCGCAGTTCGAGAGCTTCATCCACCCGCTGGTCATCATGCTGACGGTGCCGCTCGGCCTCGCCGGCGCGATCTACGCCATGCTGCTCGGCGGGCTGTCGCTCAACGTCTACTCGCAGATCGGCATCATCCTGCTGATCGGCCTGATGGCGAAGAACGGCATCCTGATCGTCGAGTTCGCCAACCAGCTGCGCGACGAGGGCCAGTCGGTCCGCGACGCCGTCATCGACGCCTCGGTGCTGCGCCTGCGGCCCATCGTGATGACCGTCATCTCGACCATTCTCGGCGCCGTGCCGCTGGTCCTGGCGAGCGGCGCCGGCGCCGAAAGCCGCATCGCCATCGGCAGCGTCATCATCGGCGGCCTGTTCCTGTCGACGGTGCTGACGCTGTTCGTGACGCCGGTGCTCTACGACCTGCTGGCGCGCTTCACGCGGCCGCGCGGCGCCATCGAGAAGGCGCTGGAAGCCGAGCTTTCGGGCGGTCGCGGAAAGCTCGCCGCCTCACCCGGCGAGTAGCGCCGCATAGGCCTTCAAATCGGCATTGCCGCCGCTGATCACCACCCCAACCCGCTTGCCCTCGACCGGATAGGCGCCGCTCATCGCCGCCGCCGCGGCGAGGCAGCCGGTCGGCTCGACGACGATCTTCATCCGCTCGGCGAAGAAGCGCATGGCCTCGACCAGCGCCGTGTCCGGCACCGTCACGATCTCGCTGACCAGCTGCCGCATGATCACGAAATTGAGCGTGCCGACCGCCGTCGTCTGCGCCCCGTCGGCGAGCGTGCGCGGCGTCGCGATTGCGACGATCTCGCCCTTGGCCATCGACTGCCTGGCGTCGTCGCCGGCCTCCGGCTCGACGCCGACCACCGCGCAGTCAGGCGTCACCGCATGGGCGGCGATGGCGCAGCCGGCGAGCAGCCCGCCACCGCCGGTGCACACCAGCAGCGCGTCGAGCGGCCCGGTCTCCTCGATCAGCTCCAGCGCCACCGTTCCCTGCCCCGCGATGATACCCGGATGGTCGAAGGGCGGGATGAGCGTCATCGAGCGGCGCTCGGCGATCTCGCGCGCGATGGTCAGCCGGTCGGCCGCGCCGTAGCGGTCGTAGGAGACGATTTCCGCGCCGTAGCCCTGCGTCGCCTCGCGCTTCGCCGCCGGCACGTCGTCCGGCATCACGATCACCGCCGGCACCCCATGCAGCTTCGCCGCATAGGCGATGCCCTGCGCGTGATTGCCCGAGGAGAAGGCGACGATGCCGTGCCGGCGCACCGCCGGATCGAGCAGCGAGATCGCGTTGTAGGCGCCGCGGAACTTGAAGGCGCCGCCGCGCTGGAAGTTCTCCGCCTTGAAGAACAGGCTGGCGCCGAGCCGCTCGTCGAGCGTGCGTGAGGTCAGCACCGGCGTGCGGTGCGCGACACCGTCGAGCCGCTTGGCGGCGGCGCGTACATCCTCGAATGTCGGGGTTTCGGTCACGGCTTTGTTCCCGGTCGGACTAAGGGCCTATGTTGCAGAGCGCCCCGAGATTGACAATCCGCTTCGCCGGGCCCGATCCTTTCGCCGCGACGGCCCGGCTCCAGCAATCCACCGCGATCCGCCCCCATGAACAAACCCGCCCCGGGCTTCCCGGAAACCTTCCGCACCTTCGCGATGATCGGGCTGCAATCCTTCGGCGGCCCGGCGGCGCAGATCGCGCTCATGCACCGGGTGCTGGTCGACGAGAAGAAATGGCTCGCCGAGCGGCAGTTCCTCGGCGTGCTTTCCTTCTGCATGCTGCTGCCCGGCCCGGAGGCGACGCAGCTTGCGACCTATGCCGGCTGGCGGCTGCACGGCTGGGTCGGCGGGCTGATCGCCGGCCTGCTCTTCGTCCTGCCGGGCGCCGCCTTCATGCTGCTGCTCGCCGCCGTCTACGCGGCATACGGCAAGGTGCCGCTGGTCGAGGCGGCCTTTCTCGGCATCAAGGCCGCCGTGCTCGTCATCGTCGTCGAGGCGCTGCTGCGCATCGCCCGCCGCGCCCTCACCCTGCCGGTGCACTGGCTGATCGCCGCCCTCGCCTTCGTCGGCATCTTCTTCCTCGCGCTGCCCTTCCCGCTGATCGTGCTCGCCGCCGCCGTCGCCGGCTACATGATGGCGAAGAGCGCCGTTCCCGAAGGACAGCCGGCGGCCGTCGCCGTCTCGCCGGCGCGAACGCTCGCTACCGCGGCGATCTGGCTCGCCGTGTGGCTCGCGCCGCTGGCGGCGGTCGCCGTCGTCTGGGGCCCCACCCACGTCCTCGCCGCCGTGGCGCTGTTCTTCTCCAAGCTCGCGGTCGTCACCTTCGGCGGCGCCTATGCGGTCCTCGCCTATATGGCGCAGGACGTGGTCGGCCAGTATGGCTGGCTGGAGCCCGGCGAGATGCTGGACGGCCTCGGCCTCGCTGAGACGACGCCGGGTCCGCTCATCCTGGTGACGGAATTCGTCGGCTATATCGCCGGCTACCGGCACGGCGGATCGCCGCAATGGCTCTACGGCCTGCTCGGCGCGCTGGTGACGCTGTGGGCGACCTTCGCGCCCTGCTATCTGTGGATCTTCGTCGGCGCCCCCTATGTCGAACGCCTCATCGCCGTGCCCCGCCTCAAGGGCGCGCTGGAGGCGATCACCGCCGCCGTGGTCGGCGTCGTGCTCAACCTCTCGATCTGGTTCGCCCTTCACGTCTTCTTCCGCAAGGTGGAGCTGATCGAGGCGGGAATCCTCAAACTCTGGACGCCCGACCTGCCGACGCTCGACTGGCGGGTCATCCTCATCGCCGCCCTCAGCGCGCTTCTGCTGCTGTGGCGCCACTGGCCGATGGCGCTCGTGCTGGCGGTGGCCGCGGCCGCCGGCCTGTTGCTTGACGGCGGCCTGCTGGCGGGCGATCAAGGGTCCTGACCCGGCCGCGCACGGAGAGATCACCGGATGCACGCTCTGCGGGAGACGAAGGCGATCCTCGCCGATCTGATCGGCTTTCCGAGCGTGTCCTCGGACGGCAATCTGGAGCTCATCGCCTATTGCGCCGAGCGCCTCGAGGGCCTCGGGGCGGCGATCAGCATCAGCCGCGACGACACCGGCACCAAGGCCAACATCTTCGCCACGCTCGGACCCGACACCGACGGCGGCATCGTGCTTTCCGGCCACACCGACGTCGTTCCCGCCGATGCCGCGGAATGGACGCACGATCCCTTCGAGGCCGTCGAGCGCGACGGCCGCATCTACGGCCGCGGCTCCTGCGACATGAAGGGCTTCATCGCCGCCGCCCTCGCCATGGCTCCCGCCTATGCCGAACTGAACCTTACGCGGCCGCTGCACTTCGCCTTCACCTATGACGAGGAGATCGGCTGCTTCGGCGCCCGGCGCATGCTCGAACGCCTCGCCGAGACCGGCCCGAGGCCGGGCGTCTGCATCATCGGCGAACCGACCGGCATGCGCATCATCGAGGGCCACAAGGGCTGCTACGAATACACCACCCGCTTCACCGGCGCCGAGGGCCACGCCTCCGAGCCCGACCTCGGCCTCAACGCCGTCCACTACGCCGCGCGCTATGTCTGCCGGCTGCTCGAGCTGAACGACGAGCTGCGGGCGCGGGCGGTGAAGAATTCACCCTTCAATCCGCCATGGTCGACCGCCCAGGCCGGCGTCATCGCCGGCGGCTCGGCGCGCAACGTCATCGCCCGCGATTGCGCGGTCGAATGGGAGATCCGTCCCGCCACCTATGCCGACGCCGACTTCGCGCGCGAGCGCATGCGCGACTATGCCGAGAACGTGCTGCTGCCGGAGATGCTGGCCTGCCACCCAGATGCGGCGATCACGCTGGAGATCCTCGGCGAGGTCGACGGGCTGGAGGTCGTCGACAGGTCGGAGGCCGCGGCCATCGTCGCCGAGCTCACCGGCTCCAACGAGCGCGACGTCGTCTCCTTCGGCACCGAGGCCGGGCTCTACCAGCGCGTCGGCGTTTCGACGGTGGTCTGCGGCCCCGGCTCCATCGAGCAGGCGCACAAGCCCGACGAGTTCGTCGCCATCGAACAGCTCGACCGCTGCCTCGGCATGCTGGAACGGCTGGGCGGCAAGCTGGTCGGCTGACGCCCGCCGTCAGTTCCGGTATTTGACGAAGCGCTCCAGGAAATCGCCGAGCTTGGCCTGCATGTAGCCACCGATGCCGGGCGCCATCTTGGCGCGCGGACCCTCGGCCACAACGGCCTCCTGCCACAACAGCAGCCTGCCGCTGCGCCCCGGCCCCGCCGATCCCACCTCGACCGCGCTGTCATAGGCGACGCTCGCCTGGATCATCGCCGTCGAGCCGACATTGCCGCCGCTGGTGCCGCGAACATGGAACTCCAGCTCGAGCGGCGACGCCATCTTCGCCTCCGCGACCTGCCGGGCATGCTCGTCCGGCGAAGAGACGCCGCTATAGACGACGGGGACGTCCTCCCCCTCCAGCGCCTCGGTGAGCTTCGCCGCGATCATCTCGCAGATGCGCTCAGCATATTTCTCCTTGGTGGAGACGACGCAGCGGGCGGCGACGCCGTCGAGGCCGGCGAAATTGCGCCGAAGCGTCGCCTCGTCGGGTTCCTCCGCCGCCGTCGCGGCAAGCGGCAGGGCGAAGATCAGCGTCGCGAGCAGGATGCGCATGGGGTCTCCTCAAATCTTGCGGGCGATGACCAGATGCCCCGGCACCGGCGCGCCCTCCTCGTGGCGCACGGTGATCGGCGTCAGATGGACGACGGCGAGGCCGTTGGCCGCGAGCAGGCCGGTCACATAGTCCTGCGCATGGGCGAAGCGGTGGCCGGGGCCGACCGCGTAGTCGCGCCCCGCCATCACGGCTGCCGGCAATGTCTCGCTGGAGAAGCCGAAGAGCCCGCCACCGTTCAGGCGTGACGCGGCCAGCGCGAGGAACGCCTCGAGCGCGCCCATATAGGGCAGCACGTCGGTGGCGGTGACGATGTCCCACCGCGCGCCGTCCCACTCGCGCAGGAACCGCACGGCCTCGCCGACATAGAGCTCGGCATAGGTGCCGCTCTCGCCGGCGATCTCGACCATGTTCTGCGACAGGTCGAGGCCGCTGATGTGCCCGGCGAGATCGGCGAAGGCCTCGCCGGTCAGTCCGCTGCCGCAGCCAAGATCCAGCATGCGCCCGAACGGACCGGCTTCCAGCGCGTCGACGGCGTCGCGCAGCATCTCGGGGACGCGGTAGCCGAGCTGGTCGACGAGGATCGATTCGAAGGCATCGGCGTGCTGGTCGAACAGCGTCGCCACATAGGCGTCGGGGGCTTTCGCCGGCGTCTCGCCGCGCCCCAGCGCCGCCAGCCGCACGGCCGCGCCGCCGCAATCGTCGGGATCGATGGCGATCACCTCGCGCCAGGCGGTGGCCGCCTCGTCGAGGCGGCCCGCCTTCTCGTGGGCGAGCGCGCGGTCATAGGCCTCCTCGAGCGCCTCCATGTCGATCTCGGCCATGGGGTCTATTTTCCGGAAAGCCCCGTCTCGAACAGCCGGCCGAATTGCGGCAGCCGGTCGTCGACGCCGGCGAGCCTCAGCGAGTGCCAGGCAAGCGCGTGATTGCTCGACGTCACCGGCAGTCCGGTGCGCCGCTCCAGCTCGCCCACCACCTCGACCAGCCGGAGGCTCGTGCAGGAGACGAAGAGCGCGTCGACATCCGCGCCGTCTAGCAGCGCCACGCTCGCCTCGGCGATGGTCGCCGGCGAGATCTTGGCGACGATGTTGTCGTTCGGCTCCTTGAACGAGCCCATGACCGGGACGGCGACGCCACCGGCCTCGAAATAGGCGCGGATGCCCTCGTTGACGACGTCCGAATAGGGGGTCAGCACCGCGATGCGCTTCGCGCCCAGCGCCGCGAAGGCGGCGAAGGCCGCCGTCACCGGGTTGGTCGCCGCCGATTCCGGCCGCGCCGACCTGATCAGCTCCGAGACCCGCTCCTGGCCGATCACCATCGAGGCCGAGGTGCAGCCGAAGCCGACCACGTCGAGCTTCGTCCCCGGCAGGATCACCGACGCGCAGCCGGCGATGCCGGGCTCCATGGCGCGCAGCGTGTCGGGGGTGATCATGCTGTCGCAGAAGATGCGGCTCTCGTAGAGCGCGACGCCGGGAAGCTCCCGCAGGATCAGCCGGTATTCGTATTCGATGGTATGGTCGCTGGCCAGCACGATGAGCCCGATGAGCGCCCTTCCGCCGACCCCGGCGTCGGTATCGAACGGGAACTGCCGGATGGCCGGCGCGTCTTCAAGGGTGGTCTCCCGGACGCTCATCGTCTCGCTTCCCTCGTCACACGGCGCAGATGACGCCGATTTCCACCGTGAAGTCCGGCGCCGCGAGGCGCGATTCGACGCAGGCCCGCGCCGGCGTGTTGCCCGGCGACACCCAGGCGTCCCACACCGCGTTCATCTCCGCGAAACTGTCCATGTCGCTGAGCCAGATCGTCGCGCTCAGCAACTTCGACTTGTCGGTCCCGGCCTCGGCCAGCAGCCTGTCGATGCGCGACACGATGTTCTCGGTCTGCTCCTTCACCGACTTGCCCGGCGCATCCAGCGCGACCTGGCCGGCCAGATAGACGGTATCGCCGTGGATGACGGCCTGGCTCATGCGCGGCCCGGTCTCGATACGCTTGATGGACATTCGGCATTCTCCTTTGGGTATTTGCTAAGGGCGGAACCTTATGGCCCGCCGGTCGGAACGGCAATGCGGGCGGCCGCATGGGCTCCATGAAATTTTTATTGCCTGTTTCATGCTGAAATGAAAATATCGGAAAATATTTCATTCGAGGGGAACCGCCCATGGCCGATACCGACGCCGCGACCGCCAGGCGCCACCGCGTCGGCCCCGACATCCGCGCCCTGCGCAAGCTGCGCGGCGCCGGCATCGTCGAGCTGGCCGGCGCCATCGGCCGCTCGACCGGCTGGCTGAGCCAGGTCGAGCGCGGCCTCGCCGAGCCCTCGATCGGCGACCTGCGCGCCGTCGCCACGCATTTCTCAGTGCCGGTGAGCTTCTTCTTCCGCAACGAGGATGCGGCGCCGGAGGAACGCGGCCTCATCGTCCGCGCCGCCACGCGCTCCGCCCTCGGCTCCGGCGACAGCGGCCTGACCGAGGAGTTGCTCTCGCCCACGCTCAACGGCGATTTCGAGATGATCCGCTCGGTCTTCGCGCCCGGCGCCGAAAGGCGCGAATTCCTCCGCCGCGCCGCCGAGGACGGCGGCTATCTGGTGAGCGGCGAGCTCGACCGGTGGATAGGCGAGCGCCGCCACCGCCTGAGGGCCGGCGACAGCTTCCAGTTCGCCGACACGCCCGATCGCTGGCGCAACCCCGGCGGCAGCGAGGCGGTCGTCATCTGGGTCGTCTCGCCGCCGGTCTATTGAGGAGAATGGCGATGGCCGGGGAAATCGTTCTGCTCGATGGCGGCATGGGCCAGGAGCTCGTGCATCGAAGCGGCGACAGGCCGACCGGCCTGTGGGCCTCGCAGATCATGCTCGACCGCCCGGAGCTGGTGGAGGCCGTGCACGCCGACTACATCGCCGCCGGCGCCTCTCTCATCACGCTGAACAGCTACGACATCCACCGCGACCGCCTCGCCCGCAACGGCGTGGAGGAGCGTTTCGAGCCGCTCCACCGCCGGGCCATCGCGCTTGCCGAGGCGGCCCGCGACAAGGCTGCGGGGGACAAGGCGGCGCACCGGGTCCGGCTCGCCGGCAGCATCGGCCCGCTCGGCTGGAGCTATCGTCCCGACCTCGCCTACCCGATGGCGGAATCGGCCGCCCGCTACGCCGAGATCGCGGCGCTGCAGGCGCCCCATGTCGATGTAATCATCTGCGAGACGGTGGCCTCGCTCGACGCCGCCCGCGCCGCCATTCGCGGCGCCTCCGGCCACGGCGTCCCGGTCTGGCTCGCCCTCACCGTCGACGACGATGACGGCGCACGGCTGAGAAGCGGCGAGCCCCTCGCCGCCGTCGCCGATGTCCTCGCGACGGACCCCGCCGCGGCGGTGCTGGTGAACTGCTCGACGCCGGAGGCGGTCAGCGTCGCGATGCCCGTCCTCTCGCGGTTCGGCCTGCCCTTCGGCGCCTATGCCAACGGCTTCACCCGCATCGCGCCCGAATTCGTCCGCCCCGGCGCGACCGTCGACCTGCTGGAGGCGCGCAGCGACCTCGACCCCGACGCCTATGCCGACTTCGCGCTTGCCTGGGTGGAGGGCGGCGCGACCATCGTCGGCGGCTGCTGCGAGGTCGGCCCCGCCCATATCGCCCGGCTACGCGACCGCCTCGCCGCCACCGGCCTCGCCGTCTCGACCGCCATTCCCGGAGATCCCGAATGAAGCTTCCGACCCACGCCCGCGTCGTCATCGTCGGAGGCGGCGTCGCCGGCTGCTCCGTCGCCTACCATCTGGCGAAACTCGGCTGGCGCGACATCGTCCTGCTCGAGCGAAAGCAGCTCACCTCCGGCACGACGTGGCACGCCGCCGGCCTCATCGGCCAGTTGCGCTCCAGCGCCAACATGACCCGGCTCGCCCGCTACACCCAGGAACTGCTCTTCGCCCTCGAGGAGGAAACCGGCATGTCGACCGGTTTCCGCCGCTGCGGCTCGATCTCCGTCGCACTCACCGCGGCGCGCGCCGAGGAGTTGCGCCGCAGCGCCGCCATGGGCCGCGCCAACGGGGTCGCCATCGAGGACATTTCCGCCGCCGAGGTGAAGGCGCGCTACCCGCATGTGAAGGCCGACGACATCACCGGCGCGATCTTCATCGAGAAGGACGGCCAGGCCGATCCCGGCAACGTCGCCCTCGCCATGGCCACGGGCGCGCGCCAGAAGGGCGCGACCATCGTCGAGCACGCGAAGGTGACCGGCGTCGAGAGCGCCGATGGCCGCGTACGCGCCGTCACCGGCGAGAAGGACGGCGAGCCGTTCCGCATCGAATGCGAGCACGTGGTCAACTGCGCCGGCATGTGGGCGCGCGATTTCGGCTTGCTTGCCGGCATCAACGTCCCGCTGCACGCATGCGAGCATTTCTACATCGTCAGCGAGCCGATCGCCGGCCTCGAGCGGCTTCCTGTGCTCCGCGTCCCCGACGAATGCGCCTACTACAAGGAGGACGCCGGCAAGATCATGCTCGGCGCCTTCGAGCCCGTCGCCAAGCCCTGGGCCATGGACGGCATCCCGGAGGATTTCTGCTTCGACCAGTTGCCCGAGGACTTCGACCATTTTGAGCCGATCCTCGCCGACGCGGTGAAGCGCATGCCGATGCTGGAAAGCGCCGGCATCCACACCTTCTTCAACGGCCCGGAGAGCTTCACCCCCGACGACCGCTACTATCTCGGCGAGGCGCCGAGCCTTGCCAACTACTGGGTCGCCTGCGGCTTCAACTCCACCGGCATCCAGTCGTCGGGAGGCGCCGGCATGGCGCTGGCGCAATGGATGGACGCCGGCGAACCGCCCTTCGACCTGTGGGACGTCGACATCCGCCGCGTGCAGCCCTTCCAGTCGAACCGCTATCTGAGGGAGCGCGTCAGCGAGACCCTCGGCCTGCTCTACGCCGACCACTTCCCCTACCGCCAGCCGGCGACCGCGCGCGGCGTGCGCCGCTCGCCCCTGCACGAGCATTTGAAGGCACGCGGCGCCGTCTTCGGCGAATCCTCCGGCTGGGAGCGCGCAAACTGGTTCGCCCGTCCCGGGCAGGAGCGCGAATACCGCTACGACTGGGGCCGCCAGAACTGGTTCGACAACGCCCGCGACGAGCACATGGCGGTGCGCACCGGCGTCGGCCTGTTCGACATGACCTCCTTCGGCAAGATCCGCGTCGAGGGCCGCGACGCGCTGCGGCTCCTGGACCGTCTCTGCGCCAACCGCATCGACGTGCCGGTCGGCCGCATCGTCTACACCCAGATGCTCAACGCACGCGGCGGCATCGAATCCGACCTGACCGTCACCCGCCTCGCCGATGACGCCTTCCTGCTGGTGGTGCCGGGCGCGACCCTGCAGCGCGACCTCGCCTGGCTGAAGCGCCACCGCGGGCCCGACGAGTTTGCCGTCGTCACCGATGTCAGCGCCGGCGAGGCGGTACTCTGCCTGATGGGCCCGAAGGCGCGCGAGGTGCTGGCCGGCTGCTCGCCGGAGGACTTCTCCAACGCCGGACATCCCTTCGGCGTCGCACGCGAGATCGAGATCGGCTATGGCCGCGCCCGCGCCCACCGCATCACCTATGTCGGCGAGCTCGGCTTCGAGCTCTACGTGCCGACCGACCAGGCCGCCCACGTCTTCGAGGCGGTCGAGGAGGCGGGCCGCCCGCACGGTCTCAAGCTCTGCGGCCTGCACGTGCTCGATTCCTGCCGAATCGAGAAGGCCTACCGCCATTTCGGCCACGACATCACCGACGAGGACCACGTGCTGGAAGCCGGCCTCGGCTTCGCGGTGAAGACCGCCAAGGGCGACTTCCTCGGCCGCGACGCGGTGCTGCGCAAGCGCGAGGAAGGGCTCGCCCGCCGCATGGTGCAGGTGCTGCTCGACGATCCCGAGCCGATGCTCTTCCACAACGAGCCGCTGCTGCGCAACGGCGAGCTCGTCTCGACGCTCACCTCCGGCAATTACGGCCACTTCCTCGGCGCCGCCGTCGGCCTTGCCTATGTCCCGTGCAAGGGGGAAGCTGCGGAATCGCTGGCGTCGTCCTCATGGCAGGTCGACGTCGCCGGCCGCCGCGTTTCCGCGAAGTTCTCGCTGGAGCCGCTATACGATCCGCGATCGGAGAGGATCAGGGCATGAGTTCCCTTGCCGAACGGCACCGCGCCTTCCACGCGCTGCACCAGGACGGCTGCTTCGTCATCCCCAATCCGTGGGACGCCGGCTCGGCGCGGCTGATGGCCGCCTGCGGCTCCAGGGCGCTGGCGACGACGAGCGCCGGCTACGCCTTCACGCTCGGCCGCCCCGACATGGGCGGCGTCACCCGCGACGAGGCGCTAGCCCACGCCGAGCAGATCGTCGCCGCGACGCCGCTGCCGGTGAGCGGGGATTTCGAGAACGGCTTCGCCGACGATCCCGACGGCGTCGCCGAGACGGTGCGGCTCGCCCGCGAGGCGGGGCTTTCGGGCTGCTCCATCGAGGACACGCGAATGGTCGAGGGCAACCCGGCCTACGATTTCGACGCCGCCGTCGAGCGCATCCGCGCCGCCGTCGACGCCGCCCGCTCGCTTCCCGAGCCCTTCATCCTGTGCGCCCGCGCCGACGGCGTCATGAACGGGGTCTACGATCTCGACGAGGCGATCCGCCGCATCAAGGCCTTCGAGGCGGCCGGCGCCGATCTCCTCTACGTGCCGGTGCCGCCCGGCCCGGCGGAGCTGAAGCGGGTCGTCGATTCCGTCGAAAAGCCGGTCAACGCGCTGGCCGCCGGCCCGCTCGTCAATCTCGGCTTCGAGGAATTCGCGCAGATGGGCGTGCGCCGCATCTCGCTCGGCTCGACCATCGCCCGCGTCACCCACGCGGTGACGGTGGAACTGACCCGCGCCATCGTCGGCCGCGGCGATTTCACCGGCCTCAAGGCCGGCATGCCCGGCCGCGACGTCGACCGCCTGCTCGACGCCGGCAGCGATGGCGACTGAGGAAGAAAACCCAGGCTCCCTCGCCGGCGTCAGGGTCGTCGACCTGACGCGGGTCCTGTCCGGTCCCTTCGCCACCATGCTGCTCGCCGACGAGGGCGCCGAGATCGTCAAGATCGAGCCGCTCGAGGGCGACGCGACACGCGGCTTCGGCCCCTGGCTCGAAGAGGATGTCGAGCAGCTTCATTCGGGCTATTTCCTCTCCATCAACCGCAACAAGAAGAGCATCGCCGTCGATCTCAGGAAGCCCGAGGGCCGCGAGATCGTGCTTCGCCTCGCGCGCGACGCCGACATGCTGGTGGAGAATTTCCGGCCTGGCGTCATGGAGCGCCTCGGCCTTTCCTACGAGACGCTGGCAAAGGAGAACCCGCGGCTGGTCTATGGTGCGCTGCGCGGCTTCGGCGACCCTCGGTCGGGCGAGAGCCCCTATGCCGGCTGGCCGGCTTTCGACGTGGTCGCGCAGGCCATGGGCGGCATCATGGGCATCACCGGCCCGGATGCGGCGACGCCGACCAAGGTCGGCCCCGGCGTCGGCGATCTGGTGCCCGCCCTGTTCCTCGCCGTCGGCCTGCTCTCCGCCCTCCACCGCGCGCGGGAGACAGGGCGCGGCCAGTTCGTCGACATCGCCATGTACGACGCGATCGTCGCGCTCTGCGAGCGCATGGTCTACCAGTACAGCTTCACCGGAAAGCTGCCCCACCCGGAAGGCAATTCGCACCCGATCCTCTGCCCCTTCGGCCTGTTCCCGGTGTCCGATGGCCTGGTGTCGGTCGGCTGCCCGCAGGATTCGTTCTGGGCGTCGCTCTGCCGCGAGATCGGCGATCCCGCGCTCGCCGACGATCCCCGCTTCGCGACGGGCCGCGCGCGCATCGCCCGCCGCGCCGAGACCGAGGCGCTGGTCGCCTCCTGGACCCGCCCCTTCGACAAGGCCGGGCTGGTCGCCCGCCTCGGCGGCAAGGTGCCCATCGGCCCGCTCAACACCGCCGCCGACATCTTCGCCGACCCGCATGTCGAGGCGCGCGGCATGCTGGCCGAAATCGCTCTTCCGGGTATCGCCCGCAGGCCCGTCATCGCCAATTCCCCGCTGCGCCATTCCGCCGCGCCGTCGGGCGTGCGTACAAGGGCGCCGCTGCTCGGCGAGCACGGCCGGGAGATCCTCGCCGCCGCCGGCTATGGCGCAGCCGAGATCGCCGCGCTCGAGGAATCAGGCGTCGTCGCCGCGCCTACGGAGCCGAAGAATACCGGCGAGAAGGGTTCGCGATAGCGAACCGCCTATGGCCGAAATGCCGCCGCTGCTCCATAGTCGCCGCCGCCCGCGAGAGCGGCTGGCCTGAACCGATCAACAACGAAAACGGAGCGAAGCGGACGTGACACGGCATGGCGGACAGATCCTCGTCGATCAGTTGAAGATCCAAGGCGTCGAGCGGGTTTTCTGCATTCCCGGCGAAAGCTATCTGGCGGCCCTCGACGGGCTCTATCACAGCGGCATCGAGACCGTGGTCTGCCGGCAGGAGGGCGGCGCGTCGATGATGGCCGAGGCCGACGGCAAGCTGACCGGCCGGCCCGGCATCGCCTTCGTCACGCGCGGCCCCGGCGCCACCAACGCCTCGTCGGGCGTCCATGTCGCCTTCCAGGATTCGACGCCGATGATCCTCTTCGTCGGCCAGGTGGCGCGCGACCAGCGCGACCGCGAGGCCTTCCAGGAGGTCGACTACCGCCAGATGTTCGGCCCGCTCGCGAAATGGGTCGGCGAGATCGACGATACCGCGCGCATCCCCGAATATGTCAGCCACGCCTTCCACGTCGCGACATCGGGCCGCCCCGGCCCCGTCGTCCTCGCGCTGCCCGAGGACATGCTGTCGGCCGAGGCCGACGTCGCCGACTGCCTGCCGGCAAGTCCCGCACTCTCAGGCATTTCCGACGCCGATCTCGACCTCGTCGTCGCCCGCGTCTCGGCGGCGGAGCGCCCCTTCGTCATCGTCGGCGGCGGCGGATGGGACGGCGAGGCGGCGCGCCACCTGGCGCGGTTCGCGGATGGGTTCGCCCTGCCGGTCGGCGCCTCCTTCCGGTGCCAGGACTATCTGGACAATCGCCACCCCAACTACGCCGGCGACGTCGGCATCGGCATCAACCCGGCGCTCGCCAGGCGGGTGTCGGAGGCCGACGTGCTGCTCGTCCTCGGCGCCCGCCTCGGCGAGATGACTACCAGCGGCTACACCCTGCTCGACATCCCGAACCCGCGGCAGGCGCTCATCCACATCCACGGCGACGCCAACGAGATCGGCCGCGTCTACCGCCCCGAGATCGGCATCGCCGCGCGGCCGGCCGCGGCCATCGCCAGCCTCGCGGCGCGGCGCCCCTCGATGCCGCCCCGGTGGCAGGGCCGCGTCGAGCAGGCGCGCGCCGAATACGAGGCCTGGCAGGAGCCGCAGGAGACCTTCGGCGACATCCGCATGGAGAATGTCGTGCGCCATCTCTCGGCGACGCTGGACGACGACGCTGTCATCGCCAACGGCGCCGGCAACTACGCCGCGTGGCTGCACCGCTACTTCCGCTACAAGGCCTGGCGCACCCAGCTCGCGCCGACATCGGGCTCGATGGGCTACGGCCTGCCCGCCGCCGTCGCCGCCAAGCTCCGCTATCCCGAAAGGCAGGTCGTCTGCCTCGCCGGCGACGGCTGCTTCCAGATGACCATGCAGGAATTCGGCACCGCCGTTCAGCACGGCGCCAACCTCGTGACGATCGTCTGCAATAACGGCCAGTACGGCACGATCCGCATGCACCAGGAGAAGCACTATCCCGGGCGCGTATCGGGAACGAAGCTCGCAAACCCGGATTTCGCCGCCCTCGCCCGCACCTACGGCGCCCATGGCGAGCGCGTCGAGCGCGACGCGGATTTCCCCGATGCGCTTGCGCGGGCGCTTGAGGCCGGCAAGCCCGCCCTGCTCGAACTCGCCCTCGATCCGCGGGCGCTGTCGCCGCGCATCGTGCTGCCGGGCTAGAGCGGTTCAGGGCCAACAAAAAAAGGCGCGGGACCTGGTGTCCTGCGCCTTCGCCTGTCGATTATCGGGTGGTTCTAGCTACCCTCTTCCGGCGGAATCGTCGTCTTGGGCATTCCCGCGGCAACGGCGGCCATATTACCGGCCTTCGAAAGAGCGGGCTTAGTGTAAATGCGCTTCATCTCCGGTCAGGCCTTCTTCTTCATTGACGACGGGCCGCCCGCCACGATCGTCGACAGCGAACCGCGCTTCTCGACCGCCGGCTTCTCGTAGGCTCTTTTCATGGCTGCCCCTCCATTGTCCGAATCTGGGTCCGAATCTGGGCTCAACGCCCGGCGTTGCCAGTCGCTATTTCAGCAGTTCCACGTCGGGAATGCTCTTCATGAGAGACGGGCCGGCCGCCACGATCGTCGCCAGCGAACCGCGCTTCCCCACTGTAGGTTTCTCGTAAACTCGCTTCATCGTCCCATGCCTCGTCACGGCTTCCCGCGTCAATCCGCAGTCGGCTGCTACACGTCCGGTGCCACGACCTTGCTCTTCATGATCGACATGCCGGTCGCCACGAGCGTCGACAGCGTACCGCGACGAATGACCGTCGGCTTCTCGTATGCTCTTTTCATTGATCGCCCCGCCATTGTTCTAAAAGGCCGGTCTGCCACCGGCACATTGATCTCGATTGCTAGGTGACCCCTCGCGTTGCGTCAACACGAGGCGGTGGACACCTTGGCCAATTCGGAAGGACTGTGGCAATCTGGCAACATCCAGCGCCGCTTCCTCACGGAGCAGGCGCCCGCATCAGCCGCCAGGTATTGCGGATGCGATTCCACTGCCGGGTCCAGGGACGCTTGACGTAGGCGCGCACACGCGCGTCGGCGCAGTCAAACTCGATCGCTCCCCCACGTCGCAGGAGCGGCGCGCCGGACGGCGGGCCGATGCGCCCGCCGAAGCCGAACACGATCTTTCCACCCTCCACCCGAGTTCCCGGCCCGGTGCTGAAGAACCGGCAGCGCCACTCGGTTTCCTTGGCGTCGAAATGGCGTCCCAGCCCCGTCGAATCGATGTCTTCGAGGCGGAAATAGGACGCCTGCGCCTCGTCCTGGGCGAAAGGCTCGAGCCGTCCGTCCAGGTAGTCGGCGACCGGTCCGCAGAGCAGATCGGTCTCGGCGCGCGCCACCGCCAGCGCGAGGGCGAAGGAATCGAGCGAAAGCGGATCGTCGAGCCGCCGGCGGGCGATGATCGGCCCCTCGTCGAGCCCGGCCGTCATCACATGCGCGGTGACACCGGCCTCGGTCGCGAACTCTCCATTGGCGATCATCGCCACCACGGGGATCGGACCGCGATAGCGCGGCAGCAGGGCGGGATGGAAATTGACGGCGCGCTCGCCGAATACCGCCAGCACGTCCGGCGGCACGACATAGTGGAAATGCGCGCTGATGAGGACGTCGGCGCCGCTCGCCCGCGCCGCCTCCGCCGCACCGTCCCAGGTCGCGAGCCGCGACACCGGCCGCAACGCGATGCCATGCCTGCGGGCATGATACAGCACCGACCATCGCGGCGCATATCGGGCCATGCGGCGCTCCCGCCCGCTGATCCCCGACGACTCGCGATACCAGATTTCGGCGATCTCGTTGCCCACCGCCAGCCAGCGCCCGGCGATCGCGCCCCCGGACAGCCCGAGGCTGGTGACGAGCAGCGCCCGCCTCCCGCTCATATCAGGCCTCTGGCGAAAGCGCCCCGGAACAGCCGTCGCCGCCACGAATGCTGCCAGCGGCTGTCGCTCGTCGCCTGCATGACGCCACGCGGCGAGATCATCGCGGAGGCCGCGCGCTCGCCGAGCGTCGGCTTCAGCGCCCGCAGGAGGCCTTCCGAAGCCCGGCAGCCGTAAACTCCCGCCGCCAGCGACAGGCCGACCAGCGCGAAGAGCCGCGCCCCGCTTCTCTCGAGCCGCGCCGAGAGTGTGGCGATGTCGATGCCGCCGGCGTGTCCGCGCGCCACCATCGCGACGTCGGTGACCTGCTGCAGCCGGTCGAAGAGGTGGCTCGCCGCCCCGTGGACGGCCGCCAGCTCGAGCAGCGCCTCCGGCGAGGCGCGGCCCGCCGCGTCGGCGCCGTCGAGATAGGCGTCGCGGTCGAGGCTGACGCGCGCGCGAAGCTCCGGCGCGTGGACGAGATTGGTCAGGAGCTCCACCAGCACCTTCGTCGGCGGCGCGCCGAGAAACTGCCGCTCGGTATAGTCGATGCGCTTGCCCGCCGCCGGCACGGCGGCGTAGCCCGCCTCCACCACCAGGGCCGATGCGCGCTCGAGATCGCGCGGCGGCACCAGAAGGTCGATATCGCTGTAGGTGCGGCCGTGGCCGCCATAGGCGCGCTCGCTGAGATCCACCCCCTTGACCAGCACGGCGGGTATGCCGGCGTCCTTGAGCGCCGCCTCCAGCCGCCGGCCATGGCTCGCCAGCAGCATGTTGTAGGAGGTGACGGCGACGACACGCGGGGCGATCTCTCCTTGCAGGACGGCGAGCGCCTCCGGCGCGCGCGGCTCGTTCGCCATTGCGGTGATCGTTCGGGCGAAGACGGGCAGCAGCCCGTGCGCCTCCGCCGACGCCGCAACGCGCCGCAATTCGTCTGCGGTCAGCACCGGCAGCAAGCCGTGGCGAGCCGGGTCGTAACCGTCGGGGTCGGTCGTCGCGGCGAGCCAGCGCAGGAACCGCGACGCGATCATCAGGTCGCCGCGCTCTCGCGCTCGCGCACCGTATCGAAGGCGCTCAGCATGGTCCGCGCGATCGTCGACAGCTCGCGCCCCGCGCGCAGCTCGAAGACCGGGCAATCGCGCGCCAGCCGCATCAGCCGATCGAGCAGCGGCCGGTTCCAGGGCAGCTTGCCGCCCTGCTCGTTGGCGACGTTGTCCTCCGCCATGACGACCAGCGCATTGATCGCGGGAGCGGGTGCGACCTCGTGCGCATCGTTGCCGCGCCGCGGACCCATGGTCACCACGGCGCCGACGGGAAGCGGCGACGGCCTCGCCATCGCGATCAAGTCCACGATCAGCGAACGCTCGACCATCTGCTCGCCGTCCTTGTTCCACTCGTCCGGCATCCGCGCGCTCCAGCCGAGCATCTCGGCGCTGTTGCGGTGGATCTTGGGCGCCCGCGGCAGTCCCCAGGCATGGAAACGGCCGTCGCGCTCGAAGATCACGGAACAATCGTCGCCCTGCATGACGAAGCCGTTGCCGGCGAGCGCCATCGTCGTCGTCGACTTGCCCCGGCCCGACGCGCCGAAGATCAGCACGCATTCCCCGCGCCCGGGGATTTCGAGGCAGGCCGCATGAACGAGATAGCCGCCGCAGGCGGCGACGGCGGCCTCCAGCAGGATCGGCGCGCCGACGAAGGCGAAACGGCGGCTCCTGTCCCTGAGCACCCGGACCAGAGCGCGGTCCTTCTCCAGCCGCATGACTGCCGTCTCCGGCATGACGATGGTCACCGCGTCCGGCTCCTGCCAGAACGAGGCCGGCTCCTCGTAGATGATGGGACCGCTCCAGTCCGCAGGTCCTTGCGGCTGTTCGATCGCGTCGCAGTAGTCGACCTCGATGTGATAGGCCGGCGGCTCGCGCCCGCCCGTCTCCATCCCCTCGAGGAACTTGCGGAACGCCCAGGCCAGATCGTCGTCGGGAACGTCGACCCGGACCAGCGGCCCCTTTAGATCGAAGGTGTCGACGATCCGCTCAGCCACCGCCGACCGCCTCCACCGAAAGGCCCGCCGGCAAGACCGGAAGCACGGTGCCGTCATAGGCCATGATCTCGCTCATTCCCGGCGCCGGCTCGTTGACGATGTCGCGGCCCTCCAGCGACACCCAGCAATGCGCCCTGACCTTGCCGCCCGATGCGACGCTTGCCGCGTCGATGCCGAAACGCAGCACCGGCCGGCGCCCCGAAAGCGCCAGATAGTGGAAGGCCAGCAGCCCCTCGCGCAGGCAGCGCCGCCCGCGCATCCGCCAGGGACGGGCGACGGCGCGCTTGACCGCCGTCGCGATCTCGTCCGCCGCCATGTCGTCATAGGCGCGCGCGCCGGCCGGCGGCGTCGCCCGCTTCAGCAGCATGTCGAGACGCTTGCGTTGCGCGAAGACCGGCATCAGCCGGGCCGAAACCCACAGATGGGCCGCGAACGGCAACACCGGCGGCGGGAACGGCAGCATCAGGCTTTGACCTGCACCACCTTCTCGGCGATCAGCCCCTCGGTGATCTCGACCAGGTCGGCGGCGATCGTTTCCGCCGGCGCGTCATAGGTCTCCGCCAGCATCGCCGCGATGTCGGCGATGGTGCGCTCGCCGTCGGCGGCCTTGAGGAAGTCCGCGGCCGTGTCGTTGACCGAGAAAATGTCGCCGCTCTCGAGCTGGACCACGACGCCGCCCTGATCGCGCCCCAGCACCTGGTGGGAGACGCTCGGCAGCAGTTCGATGACGGAATTGACGCTGGGCTTGGACAAGGCGGTCCCCACTGGAGAAGAAGCTGGACTGACGCTGCGACCCTTATCGATCGCGGCGCCGATACATAGACTCCGCGGGCCGCGATTCCAATATGTCGAGACTATCCGATCAGGCGGAAATGCCGCAGTGGCCTTCCGGGAGCCATGGCCTGGGCCGCGGCCATGATGGCGTCGGCGTCGATGCCGTAGTGGCGGTAGAGATCGCCGATCGTCCCCGTCTGCCCGAAATGCTCCACGCCGAGCGCCCGCGTCCGGTGGCCCGCGACCGAGCCGAGCCAGGCGTCGGCGGCCGTCCGCTCAAGCGCTCATGGAGCATGGCGACGGTCTCCCCGATGCCACGTGCCCATATTTTATGCGATGCACAATTTATGCTGCCCGATTATGCAATCGGATAAATGTGGGGTATTTTAGCCGCTTCGGAACGGCGCTCAATTGCCCTTATGAACCAAAGGTTTATACGTCGAATTAACACCCCGTTAAATCTTGGCACGGCGCTTGCGAGGGAGTGTGCGTCGCAACACTGACGGGGGACTTGTCATGTCCATTTCGCGTATTCTCAAGACCGGCATCGGCGCCGCCGTGATTTCGGCCGCCGTGATGTCGACCTCGACCCTGGTTCACGCCGCCGACACCATCAAGATCGGCATCCTGCATTCGCTCTCCGGCACCATGGCCATTTCCGAGACCACGTTGAAGGACGTGATGCTCATGCTCATCGACGAGCAGAACAAGAAGGGCGGCGTGCTCGGCAAGCAGCTCGAGGCGGTGGTCGTCGACCCTGCCTCCGACTGGCCGCTCTTCGCCGAGAAGGCCCGCGAGCTGATCGAGAAGGACCAGGTCTCCGCCGTCTTCGGCTGCTGGACCTCGGTGTCGCGCAAGTCGGTGCTGCCGGTCTTCGAGGAGCTGAATTCCATCCTCTTCTACCCCGTCCAGTACGAGGGCGAGGAAAGCTCCAAGAACGTCTTCTACACCGGCGCCGCCCCGAACCAGCAGGCGGTTCCCGCGGTCGACTATCTGATGAGCGAGGAAGGCGGCGCGGTGAAGCGCTGGGTGCTCGCCGGCACCGACTACGTCTACCCGCGCACCACCAACAAGATCCTCGAGGCCTATCTGATCTCCAAGGGCGTGGCGCCCGAGGACATCATGATCAACTACACGCCCTTCGGCCATTCCGACTGGCAGACGATCGTCTCCGACATCAAGAAGTTCGGCTCCAGCGGCAAGAAGACGGCGGTGGTCTCGACCATCAACGGCGACGCCAACGTGCCCTTCTACAAGGAGCTGGCCAACCAGGGCATCAAGGCCGAGGACATCCCGGTCGTCGCCTTCTCGGTCGGCGAGGAGGAGCTTGCCGGCCTCGACACAGGCCCGCTGGTCGGCCACCTCGCGGCGTGGAACTACTTCCAGTCCGTCGACACCGACGTCAATGCCGGGTTCATCGACGCCTGGCACGCCTTCATCAAGAACGACAAGCGCGTCACCAACGACCCGATGGAAGCCCACTTCATCGGCTTCAACATGTGGGTGCAGGCGGTCGAGAAGGCCGGCACGACCGACCCCGAGGCCGTCATAGACGCGCTGGTCGGAGTCTCGGTGCCCAACCTCTCGGGCGGCTATTCGACCATGATGCCGAACCACCACATCACCAAGCCGGTGCTCATCGGCGAGGTGCAGGCCGACGGCCAGTTCGAGACAGTGTGGGAGACCTCCGGCCTCGTCGTCGGCGACGCGTGGTCCGACTATCTGGAAGGCTCCAAGGACCTGATCTCCGACTGGCGCAAGCCGATGTCTTGCGGAAACTTCAACGTGGTCACCGGAAAGTGCGGCGGCCAAGGCAGCTAGGAACAGCCCGCTGTCCGGCCGTCTGATGCACGGGGAGTGCCGGTCCGCCGGCACTCCCACCCAATCCGCGAGAATCCATCCTTCCCGGGAGCGATCGCCATGCGCGCAACGTTCAGCCGCCTTGTCGCGGCCCTCGTCCTGACGGCGGCGGCGCTCCTCGGCTCCGGCGGCGGGACCCGGGCGGAAGACCTCGCCGCCGCCATGGCCGGCCTCGCCGACAAGAGCTTCGACAAGCGCATCGAGGCGATCGACAGGATCGCCGCCACCGGCGACGAGCGCGCCGCCGCGATCCTCTCCACCCTCGCCGACGGCGACCTCTACACGACCCCCGAGGGCCGCTTCGTCGTCCCCTCGCCGAGCGAGAAGGGCGCCTTCACCGACGCCCTGACCGGCGAGACGGTCGAGGGCCTGAGGAAATCGGCGGTCGACAAGGTCAAGACCAACAACCGCATGCGCGGCCTCATCAGCGCCGCCATCGGCACGCTGACGCTGCAAAGCCCGAACCCGCAACGCCGTCTCGCCGCCGCCCGCGCCGTCTTCGACGCCCGCGACGCCGGCGCCGTCCCCGCCCTCGACGCGGCCATCGCAAAGGAAACCGACGACGGCGTGAAGCTTGTCATGCAACAGGCGCGCGCCGCCGCGATCCTCAAGTCGGACGCCCCCGAGGCGGAGAAGCTCCAAGCCGTCGAGATCGTCGCGAGGATGTCGGGACAGGACGCGCTCGGCCTCCTGCGCCCGCTCGCCGGCGCCGGCGGCGAGCTCGGCGCGGCGGCGGATCGCGCCATTGCCGCCATCGAGAAGACGCAGGCGCTGTGGGCCGGCGCCCAGAACGTCATCTACGGGCTCAGCCTCGGCTCGGTGCTGCTGCTCGCCGCCATCGGCCTCGCCATCACCTTCGGCGTCATGGGCGTCATCAACATGGCGCATGGCGAGATGGTCATGCTCGGCGCCTACACCACCTTCGTCGTCCAGGAGACCATCCGCACCTCAATGCCGGGACTGTTCGACTGGTCGCTGCTGATCGCCCTGCCGCTCGCCTTCCTCGTCGCCGGCGCCGTCGGCGTGGCGCTGGAGCGCGGCGTCATCCAGTGGCTCTACGGACGCCCGCTGGAGACGCTGCTGGCGACCTGGGGCGTCTCGCTCATCCTCCAGCAGGCAGTGCGCTCGATCTTCGGTCCGAACAACCGCGAGGTCGGCAATCCGTCCTGGATGTCGGGCAATTTCCAGCTCGGCGAGCTGACGCTGACCTGGAACCGGCTCTACATCATCGCCTTCACGCTGCTCGTCTTCGCCGCGCTCTATTCGGTGATCCGCTTCACCAGCTTCGGCCTGCAGATGCGCGCCGTGGTGCAGAACCGCCGCATGGCGAGCTCCATGGGCATCCGCACCCGATGGATCGACGCGCTGACCTTCGGGCTCGGCTCCGGGATCGCCGGCATCGCCGGCGTCGCCATCAGCCAGATCGACAATGTCAGCCCCAATCTCGGCCAGGGCTACATCATCGACAGCTTCATGGTCGTGGTCTTCGGCGGCGTCGGCAATCTGTGGGGGACGCTGGTCGGCGCCATGACGCTCGGCATCGCCAACAAGTTCCTCGAGCCCTATGCCGGCGCGGTGCTGGCCAAGATCCTCGTCCTCGTCTTCATCATCCTGTTCATCCAGAAGCGCCCGCGTGGCCTGTTCGCGCTCAAGGGCCGGGCGGTGGAAGCATGATCGGCCGCCTTCTCGCCCGCTCCTTCGACGGCCCGAGCCTGATCTTCCTGGCGATCCTCGCCGCCGCCGCCATCGCGGTGCCGGCGATGTATCTGGCGACCGGCCCGGGCAGCCCGCTGCACCTGTCGAGCTACGCGGTGTCGCTGATGGGCAAGTATCTCTGCTTCGCCCTGCTCGCCGTCGCCGTCGACCTCATCTGGGGCTTCTGCGGCATTCTCTCGCTCGGCCACGGCGCCTTCTTCGCGCTCGGCGGCTACGCCATGGGCATGTATCTGATGCGCCAGATCGGTACCCGCGGCGTCTATGCCGACCCGGTGCTTCCCGACTTCATGGTGTTCCTGAACTGGAAGCAGCTGCCGTGGTACTGGCACGGCTTCGACATGTTCTGGTTCGCGGCGCTCATGGTGCTGCTGGTGCCGGGGCTCCTCGCCTTCGTCTTCGGCTGGTTCGCCTTCCGATCGCGCGTCACCGGCGTCTATCTGTCGATCATCACCCAGGCGATGACCTACGCGCTGCTGCTCGCCTTCTTCCGCAACGACATGGGCTTCGGCGGCAATAACGGCCTCACCGACTTCAAGGACATCCTCGGCTTCTCCGTGCAGGCCGACGGCACCCGGGCCGCCCTCTTCGTTGCCTCGGCGGTCGCGCTGGCGCTCGGCTTCGTCGTCTGCCGGATCATCGTGCGCTCGCGGCTCGGCAACGTGCTGCTGGCGATCCGCGACGCGGAGAGCCGCACCCGCTTCCTCGGCTACCGGGTCGAGCACTACAAGCTCTTCGTCTTCGTCGCCTCCGCCTGCCTTGCCGGCATCGCCGGGGCGCTCTACGTGCCGCAGGTCGGCATCATCAATCCGAGCGAGTTCTCGCCCGCCAACTCCATCGAGATCGTCATCGCGGTGGCGGTCGGCGGCCGCGGCACGCTCTACGGCGCGGCGCTCGGCGCGGTGCTGGTGAACTACGCCAAGACCTGGTTCACCGGCGCCTTTCCGGAATTCTGGCTCTACGCGCTCGGCGGCCTCTTCATCGCCGTCACCCTGTTCCTGCCGCAGGGCGTCGTCGGCCTCGCCCGCACGCTCTATGCACGTGCCTCGGCATTCGGCGCCAGGCGCGCGGCGCGCCACGCGGCCGCGCCCAGCGAAGCGGCGGCGGAGTAGCGGCGATGGGCGACAAGGCGACCACCATCCTCTATCTCGACGGCGTCTCCGTCTCCTTCGATGGTTTCAAGGCGCTGAACGGCCTCTCGCTCTATCTCGAGCCCGGCGAGATGCGCGCCATCATCGGCCCCAACGGCGCCGGCAAGACGACCATGATGGACGTCATCACCGGCAAGACCCGGCCCGACGAGGGCGAGGTCTATTTCGCCGGCAGGGCCGACCTGACGGCGCTCGACGAGGCCGAGATCGCCCAGCTCGGCATCGGCCGCAAGTTCCAGAAGCCGACCGTCTTCGAGAACCAGACCGTCTGCGAGAACCTCCAGCTCGCGCTGGCGGGCAACCGCCGGGTGCGCCAGTCACTCGCCTGGTTCGCCAGCGACGCCGACGAGCGGCGCATCGGCGAGATACTCGCCATCGTTCGTCTCGGCGACCATCGCGAGCGCCTCGCCTCCAGCCTCTCGCACGGCCAGAAGCAGTGGCTGGAGATCGGCATGCTGCTGGCGCAGGAGCCGAAGGTGCTTCTCGTCGACGAGCCGGTCGCCGGCATGACCGATTCCGAGACCGCAGAAACCGCCCGCCTGCTGCGCGAGATCGCCGAGGAGCGCTCCGTCGTCGTCGTCGAGCACGACATGCATTTCGTCCGCGAGCTCGGCGTCAAGGTGACGGTGCTGGCGGAAGGCTCGGTGCTCGCCGAGGGCTCGCTCGACAAGGTCAGCGAGGACCCCCGCGTCATCGAAAGCTATCTCGGGAGATAGGCGGCATGCTCAGCGTATCCGGGGTCGATCTCTACTACGGCGCGGCGCAGGCGCTGCGCTCGGTGTCGCTGGAGGTGCCGGTCGGCCAGGTCACCTGTCTGCTCGGCCGCAACGGCGTCGGCAAGACCAGCCTGCTGCGCGCCATCGCCGGCCAGCTTCCCATCGCCAGCGGCTCGATGACCTGGGACGCCGGCGAGATCGCCCGCATGTCGAGCGAGGCGCGGGCGAGGCGCGGCATCGCCTATGTGCCGCAGGGGCGCGAGATCTTCCCGCTGCTGTCGGTCCGGGAGAACCTCGAGACCGGGCTGTTCGTCCACGAGCGCTCGGGACGGAAGATCCCCGAGGATCTGTTCGAGCTCTTCCCGGTGCTCGGCGACATGCTGTCGCGGCGCGGCGGCGACCTTTCCGGCGGCCAGCAGCAGCAGCTCGCCATCGCCCGCGCGCTGGCGATGAAGCCCAAGCTGCTGCTTCTCGACGAGCCGACCGAGGGCATCCAGCCCTCGATCATCAAGGACATCGAGCGGGTCATCCGCGTCCTGCGCAACCGCGGCGGCATGGGCATCCTGCTGGTCGAGCAGTATTTCGACTTCGCGCGCGACCTTGCGGACGGCTTCGCGGTGATGGATCGTGGCCAGATCGTCATGGCCGGGCCTATGGCGGGCGCCGACGAGGCGGCTATCCAGCGGCTGCTGACGATCTGATCCGCGAAGGGGGATGGCCGTCTTGGAGTCAGCAGCCCGCATCCGACCGGTCCCGGCGCTGCGCCTCGTCGAGCCGGAGCACGGCCCGCGCAGACTGCAGCGTTCCGTCGGCGCGGCAAGGGTCGCCTTCGCGACGCGCGGCGACAGGACCGCCCTCGCCGACCTCTACCAGTCCGGCTGCTGCAAGATCCGCCTCCCCGACCAGGCCGTTTCCGGCGGCGCCGAGGCGATCCTCGTCAACACCGCCGGCGGCCTGACCGACGGCGACCGCATCGCGGTCGAAGCGCGGTGGAGCGCCGGCGCCACCGCCATCGTCACCACCCAGGCCTGCGAGCGCATCTATCGCTCGCGCAGCGACGTCGCCGCGGTCGACAACCGTCTCGACGTCTCGCACGGCGCCCACGCCTTCTGGCTGCCGCAGGAGACGATCCTGTTCGACGGCGGGCGCCTGCGCCGCACCGCGATCGCCGAGCTCTCGGGCAGCGCCGCGCTCACCGCCTGCGAGGCCGTCATCCTCGGCCGCCCGGCGATGGGCGAGACGGTGCGCTCCGGCTCCTACGCCGATTCATGGGAAATCCGCCGCGACGGCAGGCTCGTCTTCGCCGACCGGCTGGCGCTGCGCGGCGACATGGCGGCGAGGCTCGACAAGCCGGGCGTCGGCGGCGGCATCCGCGCCTTTGCCACGCTGCTCCATGCCGGCGCCGACAGCGAGCTTATGCGCGACCGGCTGCGTGCCGCCTTCGCCGACGAGGGCATCCATGCCGGGATCTCGGATCCCGGCGGTGTCATGCTGGCGCGGCTCGCCGCCGCCGACGGCTACGCGCTGCGCGCCATGCTGCGCGTGGCGCTTCGAACCCTTCGCCCCGCCGGCCTGCCGCGCGTGTGGGCGGGCTGAATCGATTTACGAGGAACCATCCGCATGCATCTGATGCCACGCGAGAAAGACAAGCTGCTGATCAGCATGGCGGCGATGGTCGCGCGCCGCCGTCTCGAGCGCGGTGTCAAGCTGAACCATCCCGAGGCCATCGCGCTGATCACCGACTTCGTCGTCGAGGGCGCGCGCGACGGCCGTTCCGTCGCCGACCTGATGGCCGAGGGCGCGAGGGTGATCGCCCGCGACCAGGTCATGGAGGGCGTCGCCGAGATGATCCACGACGTCCAGGTCGAGGCCACCTTTCCCGACGGCACCAAGCTGGTCACCGTCCATGAACCGATACGCTGAACCGATACGCTGAACGAGAAAGGCATCGATATG
>JBFWXZ010000003.1:0-42953 GCA_050186955.1 Flavobacteriaceae bacterium | reverse complement strand
CTATCTGGTCATCGGGGCGCTGATCGGCGTCGTCGCCGGCCCGGTGCAGTCGGCGAGCCGCACCATCGTCACCCGGCTGGCGCATCCCGGGCGGATGACCGAGGCCTTCGGGCTGTTCGCCTTCTCTGGCAAGGCGACGGCTTTCATCGCGCCGGCGGCGGTGTCGCTGCTGACGCTGCTGTCGGGCAGCCAGCGCTTCGGCATGGCGGCGGTGATCGTCTTCCTGGCGGCCGGGCTGGCGCTGTTCCTGCGCGTCCCGCTCAGTGGCGGAAGTGCCGCATCCCGGTGAAGATCATGGCGATGCCGGTGTCGTCGGCGGCGGCGATCACCTCGTCGTCGCGCATCGAGCCGCCCGGCTGGATGACCGCCGTGGCGCCGGCCTCGACGGTCGCCAGCAGGCCGTCGGCGAAGGGGAAGAAGGCGTCGGAGGCGACCGCCGAGCCGCGGGTCAGCGGCTCGCCGCCGGCGACCGCGGCCGCGTCCTCGGCCTTGCGGGCGGCGATGCGGGCCGAATCGACACGGCTCATCTGCCCGGCGCCGACGCCGACGGTAGCGCCGTCTCGGGCATAGACGATGGCGTTCGACTTGACGTGCTTGGCGACCTTCCAGGCGAACAGCATGTCGGCGCGCTCGCGCTCGCTCGGCTGGCGCCTGGTCACGACCTTGAGATCGAGGCCGGCCAGCGTGCCGCTGTCGCGGCTCTGCACGAGCAGGCCGCCGGCGACGTTGCGCAGCGCGAGACCGGGCGAGGTCGGGTCGGGGAGGCCGCCGGTCAGCAGCAGGCGCAGGTTCTTCTTCGCCGCGAAGATCGACAGCGCCTCGTCGTCGGCGCCCGGCGCGATCACCACCTCGGTGAAGATGCGGGTGATCGCCTCGGCGGCGGCTGCGTCGAGCGGCCGGTTGGCGGCAACGATGCCGCCGAAGGCGCTCACCGTGTCGCAGGCATAGGCGCGTTCATAGGCCTCCAGCAGCGTCGCGCCGACGGCGACGCCGCAGGGATTGGCGTGCTTGATGATGGCGATGGCGGCGCTGTCGGCGGGCGCGAATTCGGCGACCAGCTCGAAGGCGGCGTCGGTGTCGTTGATGTTGTTGTAGGAGAGCTCCTTGCCCTGGACGACGCGGGCCGTCGAGACGCCCTCGCGCCGTGGGCCGCCGACATAGAAGGCGGCGCGCTGGTGGGGGTTCTCGCCATAGCGCAGGATCTGGGCGAGGCGCCCGCCGGCGGCGAACCATTCCGGCTCCGTAATGCCGGCTTCGCCGTTCAGCCACTGGGCGATCGCGGCGTCGTAGGAAGCAGTACGGGCGAAGGCCTTGGCGGCGAGCGCGCGGCGGGTCGCGGCGCTCACGCCGCCCTTCTCCGCCTCGCCGGCGACGGCGTTGTAGTCGGCGGGGTCGACGATGACGGCGACGCCCGAATGGTTCTTGGCGGCGGCGCGGATCATCGCCGGGCCGCCGATGTCGATATTCTCCACCGTGGTGCCGAAATCGGCGCCGCGCGCGACCGTCTCCTCGAAGGGATAGAGATTGACCGCGAGCAGGTCGATGGGACCGATGCCGAGGCTTTCGATCGCCTCCATGTGGGCGGGCCTGGCGCGGTCCGCGAGCAGCCCGCCATGGACGCCGGGATGCAGCGTCTTGACCCTCCCGTCCATGATCTCGGGGAATTTCGTCACCTCGGAGACGTCGGTGACGGCGATGCCCGCCTCGCGCAGCGCCTTCGCGGTGCCCCCCGTCGACAGGATCTCGGCGCCGGCGGCGGCGAGCCGCCTGGCAAAGTCGGCAAGTCCCGTCTTGTCGGAGACCGATATCAGGGCGCGGCGGATGGCGATGGGATCGGCGATGTCGGACATGGGATCGGGCTCCGTTTGCTGCGGCGCACGCCGCCTAGCATACCCGCATCGCCGCCGCCAGCGGGAGCGCCTCTCAGGCGCGGGTGATGCCGAAGCTCCAGCTGACGCGCGGCTGCAGGCGGCAGCGCCCCGAAAGCACGATCTGCTCGGTGCGCCGTGGGCCGTCGAGGCCGGCGAGGAAGACGCTCTCCTCGATGGCGATGTCGGCATTGTCGGCGTGGAAGCGCCAGGCCGGCGCGCTGCCGGGCAGCTCCAGCAGGACCGAGCGCCCGTCCTCGTCGAGCGTCGCCATGACGGCCGGATGGAGGTGGAAGCGGATGGCGAAGCGGTCTGCCGAGCGCGACGGGATCGGCCGGTCGCCGCGGCCCTTGAAGAGGTCCTCGCCGGCGATCTGCCAGCCGTCGCCGGAAAGCTGGATACGGCGGCGGTGGACGATGCCGAACTCGCGTGCATAGCCGTCATGGACCATCGACAGGGTCTGGCTGTAGCCGTCGCTCTGGAGGTCGGCGACGCGCAGCGAGGGGCCCGACATGATGAGCGCGCCGACGGCGTTGTGGACGAGGCCCGGGCGCACGAAGCGGCAGGCCGAGGTGTCGTTGAGGGTCGCGGTGGAGTGGGCGGCGGTGGCGCGGCAGACGGCGTGCCATTCCGACTTGCGCCAGACCGGGGCGCCGCAATTGACGACGATCGGGTTGGGGCCGTGCGAGAACTCGAAGGAGAGCGGGCCGGCATGGGCATCGGCGCTGGCGGCGTGTGGCGGCGTTCCGCCGGTGTCGGCGACGAGGATGGTCATGCCGGCGAACATGCGGGCGTAGCCGGAGTGGCGGGCGTTGACCACCGGCTCGCCGCGCGCCTCGTCATAGGCGAGCAGGGTGGCGATGGTGTCGGGGCGTGCCGTCGAGGCGCCGTTGAAGCGGGTCAGCCCGCCGTCGCCGAGGCGGAAGAAGCGCAGCATCGGCATCATCCGGTCGACGGCCGAGATCAGCGCCTGCGGCGGCGCCAGGTCGCGGGCGTTGAAGAGCTGGGCGAGCGGCAGCAGGTCGAGCAGGATCTCGACGATGGCCTGCGGGTTGCGGCTGACATGGCCGCCGTCAGGGAGGATCTGGGCGGCGAGCTCCTGTTCCAGCCACTGGGTGGCGCGGCGCTGCAGCCGCTCGCGGCCGTTCATCGACAGGCCGGCCATGGTCAGGGCCACCGCCGCGGTGAGCCGCGGCAGGCTTTCGCCGCTGTCGGGAGCGGTGCGGTAGAGGAAGCGCGCCTGCCGGCTGAGCGAGCGCAGGAAGCGGCGGTAGAAGGCCGGCGGCGCGTGGTCGAGGATCAGCGGTGCGTGCGACAGCCACGAGATGAGCCGGCGGGCGGTGATGCGCGGCCGCCAGGCGGCGCGGTCGTAGCCGCCGCAGACCTTGATCCACTCGTCGACGAGGGCGCGGGCGTGCTGGCGCGCCAGCGAGGAGTTGGCGGCGCGCAGATGGCGCAGCCAGCTGAAGCCGTGCAGCGCGTCGCGCCATTGCGGCGGCGCGTGGGGTATCTCGAAGGGCGAGCCGCCCTTGCAGGCGATGGTGCAGCCGGCCAGCGAATAGGTGCCGGCATAGATCTCGCTGGCGACCGTCGGGTCGGCGGTGCGGATGTCCTGCGGGGCGATCAGCAACCGGTCGGGCGCGGCGCCGGAAAAGCGCCAGCGGTATAGCGGGCTCGAGTAGAAGCGCAGCAGGCTGCGGTGAAACCCGCGCGACGCGGCAAGCCCGGTCAGCCGGAATCGATCAGCCAGGCCCGCACGCGCCATTCAGAATTCACTCCGTCCCCCAGCGGCCAGGGGCCGCCGCACCGGTCTCGAAGATAGCCGGACGGGACCCATGTTTCCATGCGTCAATCGCGTGAAATCGCGATCAATCGGCAAGGCGGGTGAAGCGGGCGGCGAAAAACCCGTCGCAACCGGCAAATCCCGGTTCCCGCCCGTCGAGCGCCGTCGGCAGGATGCGGATATCGCCGGCGGCGTCGACGCAGCGCGAGAAGATGCCGGCCTCCTCGGCGTCGACGCGGTCGCGCCGCATGTCGGGGAAGCGGGCGAGGAAGGCCTCGGCCTGCTTCTCGCCCTCCTCGGGCTCCAGCGAGCAGGTGGCGTAGACGAGGCAGCCGCCGGGCTTCAGCAGGCCGCGGGCGCGGTCGAGCATGGCCGACTGGACGCCGGCGAGGCTCACGATGTCGTCGAGATTGCGGTGCCAGGCGATGTCGGGGTGGCGGCGCAGGGTGCCGGTCGCCGAGCACGGGGCGTCGAGCAGGATGGCGTCGAAGGCGGCCGCCGGCTCGAGGCGCAGGATGTCGGCGCGCCGGGTCTCCGCCGTCAGGCCGAGGCGGGCCATATTCTCGCGCAGCCGGTCGAGGCGCGTCTGCGAACGGTCGAAGGCGGTCACGGCGCCACCGGCGAGCGCGAGCTGCGCGGTCTTGCCGCCGGGCGCCGCGCAGAGATCGGCGACGCGGGCGCCGGGCGCGAAGCGCAGCAGGCGGGCGGGCAGCGCGGCGGCGATGTCCTGCACGAGGAAGCGGCCGGCGGCGTAGCCGGGGAGCTTCTCGACCGCGCCTGCATGGGGGATGCGCACGCTGTGCCCCAGCACAGCGCCGCCGGTCTCGGCGGCGAAGGCCGCGGCGTCGGCGGGGTCGCGCGGGGTTGCGTCGAGCGGCGGCTCCAGCCGCAGCCCGGCGGCGATCGCCGCGGTCTCCTCCTCGCCCCAGGCGTCGCGCCAGCGCGCGGCCAGCCATTCGGGAAGGTCGGCGTCGGCGGGAAGCGCCGCGAGGATCGCCTCGCGGTCGTGCGCGAGCCGGCGCAGCACCGCGTTGGCGAGGCCGGAGTAGCGCTTGGCGTGGCGGTCCTCGCCGAGCAGGATCACCGCCTGGTCGACGGCCGCATGGGCGGCGGTCTCCATGAACAGGATCTGCGTCGCTGCCGTCAGCAATACCGGCTCGAACAGGCCGGCGCGCTTCGGCATACCCTTGTCCATCAGCGTCTCGAGGGCTGTGCGCACCGAGCCGAGGCGACGGAACAGGGTCGTCGTCAGCGCCTTGATGAAGGCGCGGTCGCGCGGCGGCAGGTGGCGCATCAGCGGGTCGCCATGGGCGGGGTCGGTCTGCTCGTCGAGCGACTTGCCCTGGGCGAGCACGCGCTGGACGATCTTCGCCGCGATGCGCCGCTGCGCCAGCCCGACGCGCCGGCGTCCCTCCGGCACGTAGCCGCTATTGCCGTCGGTCACTATTCCGGCTCCCGTCCTGTCTCGCGAATTCCCGATCCGGTCCGCTAGCGGCGGCCCCAGGGCCCGCCGGAGGAGACGGGCGGGTCGGACCAGGGCCCGGAAGGCCCGGACTGCCGCGCGCCCTCCTGTCCCATGCGGGCGGCCATCTCGGCAAGGGCGGCGATGCGGTTCTCGGTCGAGGGGTGGGTCGCGAAGAGCGCGTCCATGCGCATGCCGGCGAGCGGGTTGACGATGAAGAGATGCGCCGTCGCCGGATTGCGCTCGGCATCCATGTTGGGGATCTGGTGGGCGGCGCCGGAGATCTTGGCCAGCGCCGAGGCGAGCGCCATCGGGTCGCCGCAGATCTCCGCGCCGCCGCGGTCGGCGGAGTATTCGCGGGTGCGGCTGATCGCTAGCTGCACCAAGGTCGCGGCGAGCGGCGCCAGGAACACCATCGCCAGCGTGCCGATCAGCCCGAGGCCGTTATTGTTGCGGTTGCCGCCGAAGAAGAGGGCGAAATTGGCGAGCATCGAGATGGCGCCGGCGATGGTCGCGGTGACCGTCATGGTCAGGGTGTCGCGGTTCCTCACATGGGCGAGCTCGTGCGCCATGACGCCGGCGAGCTCGTCGCGGGTCAGCATGCGCATCAGGCCGGTGGTGGCGGCGACGGCTGCGTTCTGCGGGTTGCGGCCGGTGGCGAAGGCGTTGGGCTGGTCGCTGTCGATGATGTAGGTGCGCGGCGTCGGCAGGCCGGCGCGGGCGGCGAGATCGGCGACGAGGGCGTGATATTCCGGCGCCGAGGTCGCGTCGACCTCGCGGGCGCTGTACATGCGCAGCACCATCTTGTCGCCGTTCCAGTAGCTGAACGCGTTCATCGCCAGCGCCATCAGGAAGGCGATCGCCATGCCCCCGGTGCCGCCGATCAGATAGCCGACGGCGAGGAAGAGGCCGGTCATCGCGGCAAGGAGAAGGCCGGTGCGCATCATGTTCATCGGAAACCCTTCGGCAAACCCTCGTGACGGTTCCTCGGCCCATGGCGGATTTGCCGGGGCCGCTGAGCGGACTATATGGTGAGGGCGGGTTTGGCGGGCAAGAAGCCCAACGCCGGCAACGGCTTGAGGACAGAGGAACGGCGATGGCCGAGGAACGGGACGGTCGGAACAGGACGCTGACGCCGCAGGCCGAACGGGTGCTCGCGGAGGCCCGCGCGCGGCGCCGCGAGATCGACGCAAGGCAGGCGGCGATGGCGCCGGAGAAGGGCGGGCGCGGCGGCCTCGAGCCGACGCGCTACGACGACTGGGAGATCAAGGGGCTCACCGCCGACTTCTGAACATGTTCACCGCGGCGTTCATTTTCCGTCGAGGCGGTTCAGTGGACGACGACAACCCTGGTGCCGACGCGGACCCGCTCGAAGAGGTCGACGATGTCGGAATTGTACATCCGGATGCAGCCATAGGACGCGTAGGTGCCGATCGAGTTCGGCCGGTTGGTGCCGTGGATCGCGTATTGCGCGCGGTTGAGCACCATGGCGCGCTCGCCCATCGGATTGGAGGGCCCTGGCGGGATGACGGCGGGCAGGTTGGGATGGTCCTTCCACACATCGGCCGGCGGCGACCATGACGGCCGCACATGCTTGGAGCGGATGCGGGCCTCGCCATGCCACAGCTTGCCGGGCTTGCCGACGGCGACGGGATAGCTGATCGCCTCGTTCGTTCCGGTTACGAAATAGAGCTTTCGCTGGCCGGTGCGCACCACGATGGTGCCGCGCGGATAGCCGGAGAATTCGACGACTCGGGGGCTTGCCTGCGAGGGCGCCGGCGACATCGCCGGCGCCATGGCGAGGACAAGCGCGAGAATGGCGCTACGCAACATGACGATCCCGAAACCCCCGTTCCTTCTGCCGCAACGGGAATTCCAGCAGCTTTCCGCCGCTCCGGGAAGGGGTCCGGCTGTGCTTTCTGCCGGCGTCGTTAATGCCCGCGCCGGCGGCGGCGTGCTATCAGGAGCGGCCGCCCCAGACCGCGTTGAGGCGGGCGTCGCGGCCGCAGCGGGTGCGGTAGAAGTTGTACCGGACCGGATTGGTCGCGTGGTAGTTCTGGTGGTAGTCCTCGGCCGGGTAGAAGGTCGGGGCGAGGCGGATCTGCACCACCGAGCCGCGGCCGAGCTTCTTCTCCATCGCGACCTTCGATGCCTTGGCGGCGGCGAGCTGCTCGCCGTCGGTGGCGAAGATCACCGCCTTGTAGGAATCGCCCTTGTCGCAGAACTGGCCGCGCGCATCGAAGGGGTCGATGTTGTGCCAGTAGATCTCCAGCAGCTTCTCATAGGTGACACGGGCCGGATTGTAGACGACGCGGACGGCCTCCTTGTGGCCGGTGCCGCCGGCGGAGACCTGCTTGTAGGTCGGGTTGGAGACGTTGCCGCCGATATAGCCCGAGGTCGTCGAGACGACGCCGCGCACCTTGTCGAAATCCGCCTCGATGCACCAGAAGCAGCCGCCGGCGAAGATGGCGACGGCGTTGGCGGCGCGCGCCGGCGCGGCGGCGAGAAGCGCCGCCGGCAGCAGGGCCGCGAGCAGCAGGGCGACGGGGGCGAGGCGGGGGAAGCGGCGGGAGAGGCGGCGAGAGAGGCGGGAGGACATGGCGGTCTCCGGATGCGTGGCAGGGACCGGCATTTATAGAACGGGCGGCCGAAGCCGCCCGCTCAATTTCCGTTCAACAAATCGCGACGGGAACCGGCGCTATTTCTTCTTGTTCTGCCGGTTCTCGACGAGGTCGTTGACCACCGCCGGATCGGCGAGCGTCGAGGTGTCGCCGAGCGCGCCGTAGTCGTCCTCGGCGATCTTGCGGAGGATGCGGCGCATGATCTTGCCCGAGCGGGTCTTGGGAAGCCCCGGCGCGAACTGGATCTTGTCGGGCGAGGCGATCGGCCCGATCTCGCGGCGGACATGGGCGACGAGTTCCTTGCGCAGCTCGTCGGAGCCCTTCACGCCGGCCATCAGGGTGACGTAGCAGTAGATGCCCTGGCCCTTGATGTCGTGCGGGTAGCCGACGACGGCGGCCTCGGAGACGGCCTCGTGGGAGACCAGCGCCGATTCGACCTCCGCCGTGCCCATGCGGTGGCCGGAGACGTTGATGACGTCGTCGACGCGGCCGGTGATCCAGTAGAAGCCGTCCTCGTCGCGGCGGCAGCCGTCGCCGGTGAAATACTTGCCCTTGTAGGTGGAGAAGTAGGTCTGCACGAAGCGCTCGTGGTCGCCATAGACGGTGCGCATCTGCCCCGGCCAGGAATCGGCGATGCACAGATTGCCCGAGGTCGCGCCCTTGAGCTCCTTGCCGTCGGCGTCGACGATCTGCGGCTGGACGCCGAAGAAGGGACGGGTCGCGGAGCCGGGCTTGAGCTTGGTGGCGCCGGGCAGCGGCGTGATCATGATGCCGCCGGTCTCGGTCTGCCACCAGGTGTCGACGATGGGACACTTCTTGCCGCCGACGACCTTGTAGTACCACAGCCAGGCTTCCGGATTGATCGGCTCGCCGACCGAGCCGAGCAGGCGCAGCGACTTGCGCGAGGTCTTCTTCACCGGGTCGTTGCCGGCCTGCATCAGCGCGCGGATCGCCGTCGGCGCGGTGTAGAAGGTGTTGACCTTGTGCTTGTCGACGACCTCCCAGAAGCGGGAGTTGGAGGGATAGTTGGGCACGCCCTCGAACATCAGCGTCGTCGCGCCGTTGGCGAGCGGGCCGTAGACGATGTAGCTGTGCCCGGTGACCCAGCCGACGTCGGCGGTGCACCAGTAGATGTCACCCTCGTGATAGTCGAAGACGTATTCGTGGGTCATCGCGGCGAAGACGAGATAGCCGGCGGTGGTGTGCAGCACGCCCTTGGGCTTGCCGGTGGAACCGGAGGTATAGAGGATGAAGAGCGGGTCCTCGGCCTTCATCTTGGCCGGCGGGCATTCCGCCTTCGCCGCCGCCATCTCGTCGTGGTACCAGACGTCGCGGCCCGGCGCCCAGCCGATCTTGCCGCCGGTGCGGCGCACGACCAGCACCCTGGAGACCCGCGCGCCGGACTTGGCGGCGATGTCGATCGCCTTGTCGGTATTCTCCTTCAGCGGGATGGTGCGGCCGCCGCGAAGGCCCTCGTCGGCGGTGATGACGAAGGTCGATTCGGCGTCGACCAGACGGCCCGCCAGGGCGTCCGGCGAGAAGCCGCCGAAGACCACCGAGTGGACGGCGCCGATGCGCGCGCAGGCCAGCATGGCGTAGGTGGCCTCGGGGATCATCGGCATGTAGATGGTAACGCGGTCGCCCTTCTTGACGCCGCTCTTCTTCATCACATTGGCGAGCTTGCAGACGTGCTCGTAGAGCTCGTTATAGGTGATCTTCTTGTCGTCGTAGGGGTTGTCGCCCTCCCAGATGATGGCGACCTGGTCGCCGCGCTTCTTGAGATGGCGGTCGACGCAGTTGTAGCAGGCGTTGGTGACGCCGTCCTCGAACCACTTGATGGAGACGCGCGGCCCGAAGCTGGTGTTCTTGACCTTGGTGAAGGGCTTGAACCAGTCGATGCGCTTGCCGTGCCTGGCCCAGAACTTCTCCGGGTTCCTGACGCTGTCCTTGTACATCTTCCTGTAGCCGGCGTCGTCGACATGCGCGCGCTTGGCCCAGTCCTTGGAAACCGGAAAGACTTCGTCGGCAGACATTCGTTACCTCCCCATCAAGGCGAATCGGCAATGCGGGCGCATTTTCACGCGCGCCCGCTTGGCCGCCATTATCGACATCGCTTCCGCGCAGGGCAATCCGCCTTCCGGCCTAGACAATCTGACGCAGGCACGTCAAACGCCCATAAGGCCGATCACCAGCGCCTGCACGAGCAGTACGCCGAGCCAGTGGCCGCCGTCGATGAAGGTCAGCGACCATGGCTGCATCTGGTAGCGGTGATTGATCGTCATGGTCGTCGCCACGAAGCCGCCCCACACGAAAAGCGCGCTGACCAGCGCGTTGGCGAGGGTGACGCCGGTCGACAGGTGCCCGACCACGCCGGCGAGCATGAAGGCCATGAGCAGCTCGCCGACGAAGGAGATCGCGAAGGGCAGCGGCGAGCGGTCGCGCTTGACCCGTTCCTCGTCGAGCCCGGCGGCGCGCATCCACGGCCGCGCCAGCGTCATGTAGTAGGCGGCGCCGAAGGCGAAGCTGGCGACGGCGGCGACCAGGACGGCGATGTAGCTGATACCCGCGAATGCCATGTGTTCCTCCCCTCGCTCTATGCGGATCCCCCGATGCGGACAGCCAGTGGGCGCCGCAAGGGCGCGCAGCGTCAAGCGGTTTGCCCGATTGCCGACATCCGCCAGATCCTCGTCACCGCGAATTCCTGCGCCTCGAGTTCGGTGACCGACGGCACCGGATATTCGCCGAGCGCCTCCATGCCCTCCTTGGGCAGGTATTTGCGGCCGGGATCGCCGACCACGACCTCGACGCCGGCTTTCGCGGCGGCGCGGCACCAGGCCTCGGCGCGCGGCGACGTCTCGCGGTCGAAGAAGAAGTCGCCGACGAGCAGCACGTCGCAATCGGGCGGCGGCCGGTCGAGCGGATCGCCGCGTCGGATGTCGAGGACGACGTCGTTGGCGGCGGCGTTGAGCTGCATCGCCACGCAGGCGAAGGGATCGGTGTCGAGGGCGACGACCTCGGCCGCGCCGGCCCTGGCGGCGGCGATGGCGACGACGCCGGAGCCGGAGGCGAGATCGACGACGCGCCGGCCGCGCACCAGTTCCGGGTTGTCGAGGACATGGCGGGCGAGGGCCTGCCCGCCGGCCCAGGCGAAGGCCCAGTAGGGCGCCGGCAGGCCGGATTTCTCCAGCCCCTTCTCGGTCATGTGCCAGAGGCCGAAGGGCTCGGCGGCGAGATACAGGCGGATTTCGCGGAGGATCGGCGGGCTCATCGGCCCGGTATTGGCGAGGATGAAGTCCCTCAGATAGTCGGTCATCGCCGCGCCGCCGCTTCCCGCGCCCCGGTCACAGGCTGGCCGGATCGAGGCCGCCCATGCGGCAGACCTCCCGCCACTCGGCGGCGGTGACCGGCTGCACCGACAGCCGCATCGAGGTGACGAGCGCCATCTCGGCGAGCTTGGGATTGGCCTTCACGTCCTTCAGCGACACCGGCTTGGGCATGTCGGCGAGGGCGCGGATGTCGACGCATTCCCAGCGCGGGTCGTCGGTGGTGCTGTCGTGATGCGCCAGCGCGCAGACCTCCACGATGCCGACGACCTCTAGCCCCTCGTTGGAATGGTAGAAGAAGCCGCGGTCGCCGAGCTTCATGGCGCGCATGTTGTTGCGCGCCTGGTAGTTGCGCACGCCGTCCCACTGCTCGCCCTTGGGGCCCCTGTCCTTCTGCATCCGCCACGACCACTTGAAGGGCTCGGACTTGAACAGCCAGTAATTCATCTTCACGCCTTTGCGGCTCGCCGGGGTCGGGACCGGCGCAGCCTATTCGTCGACGGGCGCGATCTCAACAAGGCTCCCGCGGTGCGCGAACTCAGAGCCCCTCGTCGCGCAGCGGCCGCGCCAGCAGGGCGGCGATCGCGCCGTCGACGCTCATCCGGCCGGAGACGATGCCGTTGACGGCCTCGGCGATCGGCATCTCGACGCCGTGCCGCCCGGCGAGCTCGACGGCGGCGGCGGCGGTGAAGGCGCCCTCGCTCACCGCATTGCGGGCGGCCAGCGCCTCGTCCAGCGGCAGGCCGCGCCCGAGATCGAAGCCGAGGGCGTAGTTGCGCGATTGCGGGCTGGAGCAGGTCAGCACCAGGTCGCCGAGGCCGGAGAGGCCGGCCAGCGTCTCCGCGCGACCGCCCATCGCGGTGCCGAGGCGCACCATCTCGGCGAAGCCGCGGGCGATCAGCGCCGCGTTGGCGCTGGCGCCGAGCTTGCGGCCGGCGACGATGCCGGCGGCGATGGCGAGCACGTTCTTGACCGCGCCGCCGATCTCGACGCCGCGGATGTCGCTGGAAGCATAGGGGCGGAATGCGGGACGGCCGACCAGCGCCGAGAGGTTGCGGGCGAGCGCCTCGTCCTCCGCCGCCAGCGTCACTGCGGTCGGCAGGCCGCGCACCACGTCGGCGGCGAAGCTCGGTCCTGACAGCACGGCGACCGGCGCGTCGGGCAGCGTCCCGGCGACGACCTCCGACATCAGCGCCAGCGTGCCGCGCTCGATTCCCTTGGCGCAAATCACCGCCGGCGCGACGATGCGCCCGCGCGCCGCCAGCGCGACGCAGACGTCGCGCAATTGCTGCGCCGGCACGGCGAGCAGGATCGCTGCGGCGGCGGCGGCATCCGCGAGATCGGCGGTCGCCGCGATCGCCGGGTCCAGCTTGACGCCGGGCAGGCGGCGGGCGTTCTCGCGGTTCGCGTTGATGGCGGACGCGGCCTCGGCGTCGCGCGCCCACAGGGTGACGCGGTGGCCGTTGCCGGCGAGCAGCACGGCGAGCGCGGTGCCCCAGGCGCCGGCGCCGATGACGGCGACATGGCGCGACGGCGCGCTCATGCCTTGACCCCCGCGCCGCGCGCCGCCTCGGCGCCGGGATCGAGCGGCCAGCGGGCGACGACCGGGGCGTCGAGCCCGTCGCTCAGCCCGAGGGCGAGGCGTTCGGCGCCGGCCCAGGCGACCATGGCGGCGTTGTCGCCGCAAAGCGCCTGCGGCGGTGCGACGAGCATGGCCCCATGCGCTTCGGCGGTGCGGGCGAGGGCCGAGCGCAGGGCGGCATTGGCGGCGACCCCGCCGGCGACGACGAGATGCCGGCGCGGAGCGATGTCGAAGGCGCGGGCGACGCGGTCGGCGAGGCAGTCGGTGACGGCGGCCTGGAAGCCGGCGCAGAGATCGGCGACGTCCTGCCCGCCGAGCGGCTGCAGTCCCTCCGCGGCGCGGCGCACGGCGGTCTTGAGCCCGGAGAATGAGAAATGCGGCTCGACGCGGCCAAGCATAGGGCGGGGAAGGTCGAAGCGGGCCGGATCGCCGGCGGCCGCCGCCTTCTCGACCTCGGGGCCGCCGGGAAACCCGAGCCCGAGCATCTTGGCGACCTTGTCGAAGGCCTCGCCGACGGCGTCGTCGATGGTGGTGGCGATGCGCGCGTAGTCGCCGACGCCCCTGACGTCGAGAATCTGGGTGTGGCCGCCCGAGACGAGTAGCAGCAGATAGGGGAACTCCAGCCCGTCGGTCAGCCGCGCGGTCAGGGCGTGCGCCTCGAGGTGATTGATGGCGAGGAAGGGCTTCTCCCAGGCGAAGGCAAGCGCCTTGCCGGTGACGGCGCCGACGAGCAGCCCGCCGAGCAGGCCGGGACCGCAGGTGGCGGCGACAGCGTCGATCCGCTCATGCGTCGCGCCGGCCCGCCGCAGTGCCTCGGCGACGATGCCGTCGAGCGCCTCGACATGGGCGCGGGCGGCGATCTCGGGGACGACGCCGCCGAACGGCGTGTGCTCCTCGACCTGGCTCAGCACCACCGACGAGACGATCTCGCCGACGCCCGCCGGCGAGCGGGCGACGAGCGCCGCCGCGGTCTCGTCGCAGCTCGTCTCGATGCCGAGGATCAGGGTCGCGCCTTCCATGCGCCCCTGTATAGTCGCGCTTGCCGAACGGGGCCAACCGGAAAGCCTTGGGGAGCCGACATGCGCGTGCTGGTGACCAGACCCGAACCCGACGCCGGGACGACGGCGGAAGATCTGCGCGCGCTCGGCCACGAGCCGGTGATCGAGCCGTTGTTCGACATCGTCGCCACCGGCGCCGCCATGCCGGAAGGCGGGTTCGACGCGGTGATCGTCACCAGCCGCAACGCGCTGAGGACGATATCCCCGCAGGCATTGGCGGCGCTCAGGGCGAAGCCGGCTTTCGCCGTCGGCGGCGCCAGCGCCCGGGCGGCCCGGCAGGCGGGCTTCGCGGATGTGCGCTCGGCGGAGGGCGATGCGACACGGCTCGCGGCGCTCATCCTCGCCGACGGGCGGATCGGGCGGGGCGCGCGGCTGCTGCATCCTTGCGGCGCGGACCGTGCGGGCGGGCTCGAGGAACCGCTCGTGGCGGCGGGCCTGACCTATCTCCCCTGGCCGGTCTACGAATCACGCGCTCGCCCGGCGTTGACGCCGTCGACGGCGCGGCTCCTCGCCGATGGCGGGATCGGCGCGGTGCTGCTGTTCTCGCCGCGGGCGACGCGGCACTTCGTCGCGCTGGCGGCTGAAATACGCTTCGCCGCCGGGCCTCCGGCGCTGCATGTGATCTCGGAGAACGCGGCGCTGCCGGCGGCGGGGCTTGCCGGCTGGACGATCCGCATCGCCGGCGAACCGACCGGCGCGGCGCTGCTGGCGACGCTTCCGGCCTAACGCGCGCCGGTGAACCGCTCATGCTGTTGCGCCCCGCTCCAAAACACGGTGTAAAGTCGCCGTCTGGGCCGCCACCGGTTTTCGGTGCGGCGTGAAGGTGCGGCAAAGGCAGGTCGGCAGCATATGGCGCGATCCAGCGAGAAATCCCCCTCCGGCGGCAGCAAGCGGCGCGTCGTCAAGCCACCGACGATCGATCTGACGGCTTCGGAAGTCGAAGACCGTTCCGCTGCCGAAACGGCGTCGGCGAAAGACGCTTCCGTGGCTGCCGAAGAGGCAGCGGCGGCGACCGAAACCGAGGCCGGCAAGGCCGAGACGGAGGCGGCGACGGAAGCGCCCCGCGTTGAGCGAGAACCCGCCGCCGGATCGCGGTCGGGCGGTTCCTTTATCGGCGGGGCCGCCGCCGGCGCGCTCGCCGGCGCCGTCGTGGCGCTCGCCGCCTACTGGCTTCTCGCCGGCGACAGGCCGGGTCCCGATATCTCCGGCCTGGAGACCCGGCTGCAGGCGGTCGAATCACGTTCCATCCCGACGCCGCCCGACAATTCGGTGATGGAATCGCGCCTCGCCGCACTGGAATCGGCGCAGGGCGACGCGGCGCTGAAGGACGAGATCGCCAGGCTCTCCGCCCGTGTCGAGGAACTGGCCGGCGCTTCCGGCGGCGCGACCGACGGCACAGCGCTGGCGGCGCTGTCGGAGCGGGTCGACGGGCTGGCCGCCAAGCTCGACTCGCAGCAGCCGGCAACCGATGACGGGGCGCTCGATGCGCTGAGGCAGTCGATCGCCGATTCGATCGCGGCATTGCAGGCGCGCGTCGAGGCGCTGGAGAAGGCGATGGCCGAGCGCCAGTCCTCGGGTGGCATTGGGGGCGGCGTCTCGGGCGCGAAGGTGCATGCGGCGATCGCCATCCGCGACGGCGTGTGGCGCGGCAACCCGGACGCCAGGCTCGTCGCCGACGCGGAGAAGCTCGGGCTCGACGTCTCCGGCGTCGCCCCGGCGATCGAGGCGGGGATCGTCTCGACGGCGGAACTGCGGGCGATGCTGGCCGACAAGGCCGGGGCGATGATCCGCGCCGCCGAGCCGCCGGCCAGCGGCATCCTCGGGCGCATCGGCGAGAGCGCGCGCTCCATCGTTTCGATCAGGCCGGTCGGGCCGCTTGCCGGCGATACGCCAGATGCCGCGGTGTCGCGCATCGAGGCGGCCCTGGAGGCCGGCGACACGGCGGGCGCGGCGGAGGCCTTCGCCGGCCTGCCTGAGGCCTCGCGGGCCGCGGCCGGCGGCTTCGGCGAGGCGCTGATGAGGCGCGCCGAGGCGCTTCGGGCGGCCGACGCCTTGGTCGCCTCGGCCATCGACGGCTGACGCCATGTCGCGGGTCGTCATCTTCCTCATCGCCGCCCTGGCGCTCGCCGCCGGCTTCGTGTGGATCGCGGAGAATCCCGGCTCGGTCTCCTTCACCTGGCTCGGCTACCGCATCGAGACCTCGGTGATGGCGCTGGCCATCGTCACCGGCGTGCTGCTGGTTCTCGTCATCGCGCTGTGGACGGCGCTGCGCTGGATCATCCACGGCCCGGCGGCGGTCGGCGACTTCTTCCGCGCGCGGCGGCAGAGCCGCGGCCTGCAGGCGCTTTCGGCGGGAATGATCGCCGCCAATGCCGGCGACGTGCACGCGGCGCGGCAATACGCCAAGCAGGCCGACCGGCTGCTGGAGAACGAGCCGCTGACCCTGCTGCTGAAGGCGCAGGCGGCGCAGCTCGCCGGCGACGGCAAGGCCTCGCGGGAGGCCTTCGAGCGGATGACCGCCGACCCGGCGACCGAATCGATCGGCCTGCGCGGGCTCTATCTGGAGGCGCGGCGCGCCGGCGAATACGAGGCGGCGCACGACTACGCCGCGCGGGCGGCCTCGCGGGCGCCGGGCCTGCCCTGGGCGGCCAATGCGCTGCTCGACCATCAGACGGCGGCGGGCGACTGGGACGCGGCGCTCGCCTCGCTGCAGCGCAACGCCGACAACCGGCTGCTCGACAAGGCGCAGGCGAAGCGGCTGCGCGCCGTGCTGCTGACGGCGAAGGCGCGCGACCTCGCCGAGCGTTCGCCCGAGGAGGCGGCTGAGCTGGCGGCGGAGGCCCACAGGCTGGCGCCGGAGCTGGTGCCGGCAGCGGTCATCCTGGCGCGCCGGCAGGCGGAGACGGGGCAGGTCTCGAAGGCGATCCGCACCGTGGAGAAGACGTGGAAGGCGAGCCCGCATCCCGACCTCGCCGAGATCTACCAGCACGCCCGCTCCGGCGATTCGGCGCGCGACCGGCTGAAGCGGGCGAAGACCCTCCAGCAGAAGCTGCCCGAGGACACGGAAGGGCTGGTCCAGCTCGCCCGCGCGGCGATCGAGGCGCAGGACTTCGCGCTCGCCCGCAGGACGCTGGAGCCGCTCGCCGCGGAGCGGCCGACCCAGCGCGTCTGCATGCTGATGGCGGAGATCGAGGAAAGCGACGGCCACGACCGCGGCAAGGTGCGCGAATGGCTCGCCCGCGCCGTGCGCGCGCCGCGCGATCCCGCGTGGACGGCCGACGGCATCGTGCTCGACGAGTGGGCGCCGGTGTCGCCGGCGAGCGGCAGGCTCGACGCCTTCGAGTGGCGGGTGCCGGTGGCAGCCCTCGGCGCGACGCCGGCGGAAGGCGCGGTCGCCTCCTTCCTCAACGCCGCCGAGGAGGCGGAGGCAGCGCGGGAAGACGAAGCGCCGCTGATCGAGGCGAGCGCGGAGCCGGCCGCGCCGGTCATGGCGAAAGAGGAACCGGCTTCGCCGGTCGCGGCAGGGGATGACGGCGTATCCGCGCCCGCTGTGGCTCCGGCGGCGGAAAAGCCGGCCGCGCCGAAGGAGACGCCGCCCGCCGATGAGCAGGAAGAGCGGGAGGCGCGGGACGAGGTCTTCGTGCCGCCGGTTCCCGACGATCCGGGCGCGCCCGACGCCGAGGGACGCAAGCGCCGCCGCCGGCTGTTCTGACGCATCGATCATGGGGCGCATCGATCATGGGGCGCTTGCATCGGCGGGCGGGCGATTGTATTCCCATCCCCGCCGCCGCGGCGCACCCGGTGCCCGGCGGCTCATCGCCTTGAGCGAAGGCCGCATTAGCTCAGTTGGTAGAGCACCTCATTCGTAATGAGGGGGTCGCTGGTTCGAGTCCGGCATGCGGCACCACATCCCGCCCTCATCCCGCATCCGCCAGACGATCGTCCCCGCTCGCGCGGGGGTCTACTCGACTTGCCCGGCCGCTTACGATAGGGAAGTGGCGGGACAAGCCGGCAGCGGCGGCAAGGGCGTCGAGGGGACTTCATGCGCAGGATCTACGAGAAGCCGGACTTCGTCCGGAAGGGCAACATCGCCGCCGTCGCGGCGCAGGAAGCGCCGCTCAGCCCGACGGCACGCTAAGGCGCCCCTCCCCGGGACAACCGGCAGCGCATGCCGCTGCCGTCGCAGGTCACGGTTCCGCCGCCGCGAAAGCGGGTATGGACTTTGACCGCCTGCCCGTTGGATTATTGCATCTGCTAACAGGCAGGCCCGCCGCCGGTTCGGGTTTCGCCGCGATGCAAGAGGCCGCCCGATGACGCTCGTCGACTCCATCCGCAGCCTGTTCGCCGCCAGCAAGGACGGCCGCGGCGATGAGCCGCTCGACGCGCGGCTGGCCGCCGCCGCCCTCGCGGTGCACGCCATCGCCGTCGACGGCGACGTCACCGAGGACGAGAAGCGGACGCTGCGCGAGGTGCTGCAGCGCGAATATTCGCTCGGCGAGCGCGAGACGAAGTTGCTGATCGAGGAGGCGCGGGCGCGCGACCGCGAGGCGGTCGACCTCTTCGCCTTCACCTCGGTGCTCAAGCGCAATCTCGACGCCGAGGGGCGCCGCCGCGTCGTCGCCATGCTGTGGCGGCTCGCTTATGCCGACGGCGAGGTCCACGAATTCGAGGACAATCTGGTCTGGCGCATCGCTGAGCTGCTCGGCGTGCCGGCGCGCGAGCGGGTGCTGCTGCGCCAGGAGATGTCGCGCCAGGAGATGTCGCAGGGAGCGGCGGCCGGGCCGGACGCCGAGGAATGACGCCGGTGCCCGGGCGGCTCGCCGGCAAGAAGGCGCTGGTCACCGGCGCCGCCGGGGCCATCGGCCGGGTGATCGCCGAACGCTTCCTCGCCGAGGGGGCGAGTGTCGTCGTCAGCGATCTCGACGGCGAGCGCGCCGAGAAGACGGCCGCGGCGCTGGCCGCCGGCGCGCCGGGCCGGGTGCACGCGCTGCAGCAGGACGTCACCGACCGCGCGCGCTGGCAGAGCGCGCTCGACGCGGCGGAGGCGCTGATGGGCGGGCTCGGCGTGCTGGTCAACAGCGCCGGCATCTGCGTGCCGGCAAGCATCGAGGACGCCGATTTCGGCGACTGGGACCGCACCATCGCCGTCAATCTCGATTCGGTCTTCGCCGGCATGAAGCTGGCGATGCCGCATCTCCGGCGCGGGCAGCCGGCCTCGATTGTCAATATCTCGTCGATCTCCGGGCTGGTCGCCGGCCACAACATGGCCGCCTACAACGCCTCCAAGGCGGCGGTGTGGCTGCTGACAAAGTCTGCGGCGCTGGCGGCGGCGCGCAAGGGAGACGACATCCGCGTCAATTCCATCCACCCGGCCTTCATCGAGGGGCCGATGCTCGACGACCTGCTCGACAAGGGCGGCGACGCGGCGCGGCGGGCGGAGATCACGGCGAAGCTGACGCGGCAGATCCCGCTCGGCCGCCTCGGCGCGCCGCTGGACGTCGCCCATGCGGCGGTCTATCTGGCGAGCGACGAATCCCGGTTCATGACGGCTTCGGAGATCAAGCTTGACGGCGGCCTCAGTGCAGGATGAGAGGGCGGCGCCGGCGGACGCCCGGCCGGTCCTCATCGTGCTTCACCAGGAGCATTCGACGCCCGGGCGCATCGGCCAGGCGCTGGAGCGGCGCGGCCTCGCGCTCGATATCCGCCGCCCGCCGCTCGGCGATCCGCTGCCGGAGACCATGGAGAACCATCGCGGGGCGATCATCTTCGGCGGGCCGATGAGCGCCAACGACGCCGAGGACCATATCCGCCGCGAGACCGAGTGGATCGCCGTGCCGCTCAAGGAGGACCGGCCCTTCCTCGGCGTTTGCCTCGGGGCGCAGATGCTCGCCAACCATCTCGGCGGGAGCGTGCGGCCGCACCCGCAGGGCCATGCCGAGATCGGCTACTACCCGCTGCGGCCGACGCCGGCCGGCGAGAAGCTGATGCGGTGGCCCGGCACCGTCTATCAGTGGCACCGCGAGGGCTTCGCGACGCCGCCCTGCGCGGAGCTGCTGGCGGAGGGCGATCTCTTCCGCGAGCAGGCGTTCCGCTATGGCGGGAAGGCCTATGGCGTGCAGTTCCACTGCGAGCTGACGCTCGCCATGCTGCATCGCTGGACGGTGAGGGCGGCGCATCGCCTCGAGCTGCCGAGCGCGCAGCCGCGGCGGGCGCATTTCGCCGGCCGCGCGGTGCACGACACGGAGATCCGCGCCTGGATGGAGGATTTCCTCGATCTGTGGCTGGCGCTCGACGGCCCGGCATAAGCGCTTCCGATCCTCTCCGGCCTCGCAATCCGCATTGCATTTTGCAATTGATGGAAAATCAGCTTGGCAGATGTTGAGGGCGGAAGGCCGCGCCGCCACGACATGTCGGAAAACCGCGCTGGCCCGCCGCTTGCTCCATGCAGGGCAGGCTGGCATCAGGTATTGCGTAGTCGGCCATTGAGTACGGACGGGCGGGCGCCGCCACAACGCGACCCCTTCGAGGGCGGCGCCTGTCCGACGTCTCTCCGGCCCCTTCTCGGCCCCTTCTCGGCCTTGGCCGTTCCTTCCGAAAACGCCCGGATTCGAAAGCGGTTCCGCCATCCCGCGCGATGCGGAGCGGAATGACTGTCGTCGATCGTCTTGTTTAAGGGAACTGGTGGAGCCGAGGGGATTTGAACCCCTGACCTCTGCAGTGCGATTGCAGCGCTCTCCCAACTGAGCTACGGCCCCGGATGCCTCGTTCGGGCGAGGCGCATTTACGTGGCTTCGCCGAGCGGTGTCAAGCAATCAGCGGCGCGCCGGCGGGCGGTGCGCCGGGCCCTCGGGTCTTGCGGCGGCGCGGCACGGCGGCTAAGCCTTCTCGCTCGTTTCGTCGAACCCGGCAAACCGGCCGGCGCGCGGCGAACCGCAACAGGGCATATCGGGAGCGACCTCATGGCACTCTTCGCATCCATCGTCGACGGCATCGTGCTGCTCATCGACGTCTATATCTGGGTGCTGATCGCGTCGGCGATCTTCAGCTGGCTGGTCGCCTTCAACGTCGTCAACACGCGCAACCAGGTCGTGCACACGATCGGCGAGACGCTGTGGCGGCTGACCGAGCCGGCGCTCAGGCCGATCCGCCGGCTGCTGCCCAATCTCGGCGGCATCGATATCTCGCCGGTGATCCTGATCATCCTGCTGATCGTCATCCAGCGCTTCCTGATCCGTCTCGTCTATTGAACGCGGCGGCGGGAGGGGAACCGGCGTGGCTTCGCCGCGAGGGGGCGGATCTCTGTCTCTGCGTGCGGCTGACGCCGAAAGCGGCGGCCGACCGCATCGAGGCGCCGGCGGTGCTCGCCGACGGACGCGCGGTGCTCAAGGTCCGCGTCCGGGCTGTGCCGGAGGACGGCAAGGCGAACGCGGCGCTGGTGGCGCTGATCGCCGGGGCGGCGAAGGTCGCGGCCTCGCGGGTGCGCCTCGTCTCGGGGGCCGCGTCGCGCGTCAAGACGCTGCGGATCGAGGCGGCCGGCGACATGGAATTCGCAGCGCTCAGACAAGCGGCTGAAAACAACACTCATCGCACAAGGGGAAACGCATGACGGCGGCACTGATCGTCGGCAAGGCGCGGGCGGGGGCGCGGCGCGAGGCGGTGGCGGGCGCGGTGAAGCGCTTCGCGGCGGCTTGCGGCCGCGTGCCCGGGCTCGCCGTGGTGCTGGTCGGCGAGGACCCGGCGAGCCAGGTCTATGTGCGCTCCAAAGGCAAGCAGACCGCCGAATCGGGCATGAACTCCTACGAGCACAAGCTCGACGCGGCGACGCCGGAGGCCGACCTGCTGGCGCTGGTCGGGAAGCTCAACGCCGACCCGAAGGTCGACGGCATCCTGGTGCAGTTGCCATTGCCCAAGCAGATCGACACCAACAAGGTGCTGGCGGCCATCGGCCCGGCGAAGGACGTCGACGGCTTCCACGTCGTCAATGCCGGCCTGCTGTCGACCGGGCAGCGAAGCCTGGTGCCGTGCACGCCGCTCGGCTGCTCGATCCTCGCCAAGGAGCATCTCGGCGACCTGTCGGGGCTGCACGCGGTGATCGTCGGGCGCTCCAACATCGTCGGCAAGCCGGCGGCCTTCCTGCTGCTGGCGGAGAACTGCACGGTGACGATCGCCCATTCGCGCACCCGCGACCTGCCGGCGATGTGCCGCGAGGCCGACATCCTCGTCGCCGCCGTGGGGCGGCCGGAGATGATCCGCGGCGACTGGGTCAAGCCGGGCGCGACGGTGATCGACGTCGGCATCAACCGCATCGAGGGCGAGGGCGGTAAGCCACGGCTCGTCGGCGACGTCGCCTTCGACGAGGCGGCGAAGGTCGCCGGCGCCATCACCCCGGTGCCGGGCGGCGTCGGGCCGATGACCATCGCCTGCCTGCTGCGCAACACGATGCAGGCGGCCTGCGCCCGCGAGGGCGTCGATTTCGACGCGTTGATGCGGCGATAGGCTGTGCGGCGTGAGCGGCCCATCCTTCGAGACAACCCTTCGGGCCTCCTCAGGATGAGGGTGAGGAGCGTCAAGGAAATCGCTCCTGGGGGAGCGATTTCAGGTCCGAACGCCCTAAGGCTCCAAGCCGAGGGCCGCACAGGAACTAGCCACAAACACCGACCTCACCCTGAGGAGCGCTGAAAGCGCGTCTCGAAGGGTGGGCGACCCAGCCCTCCCAAGTCCCTCCCCCGCAAGCGGGAGAGGGGCGCAAGGCGCGATGTCAGGTTGCAAACCCCGTCATTGCCGGACTTGGGTCCGCAATCCATGCCGGCAACATCGCGAACCATCGCTTCCGCTGCATCTGTCACACCGCCAGCGGAATGGATCACCGGGTCAAGCCCGGTGATGACGTGTGGATAGCGAATAGGATGTCGTGTTTGCCGGCGTTCGCGGCAGCCGCTCTTGCTGGATTCTTAGCCTTCGCCGGAATGACGGATAGTATCGAAGCCTCTGCTCCAATCGTCATTCCGGCGAAGGCTAAGAATCCAGTTGCAACGGTTCGGCAGGCCGTGGCCCCTTCTGACCCCTCGGGTATCCCGGCCCTGTGCTTAAGCCCTGGGCGAGCGGGCGCCGCCCGGTCAGCCCTCGGTGCTGGCGCGCTCGATGGCCTCGGCGATCAGGCGCTTGGCCTCGGCGGCGTCGCCCCATTGCACGACCTTCACCCACTTGCCGGATTCCAGATCCTTGTAGTGGACGAAGAAGTGCTCGATCTGCTGCAGGGTGATCTCGGGCAGGTCCTGGTAGCTGGCGACCTTGTCGTAGCGCCGGGTCAGCCGGCGGCTCGGCACGGCGATGACCTTCTCGTCGAGGCCGGCCTCGTCCTCCATCAGCAGCACGCCGATGGGGCGGCAGTTCATGATCGCGCCCGGCACGATGGCGCGCTCGTTGGCGACCACGACGTCGATGGGGTCGCCGTCGCCCGAGAGCGTGTGGGGCACGAAGCCGTAATTCCCCGGATAGCGCATGGCGGTGTAGAGGAAGCGGTCGACGACCATGGCGCCGGCCGCCTTGTCCATCTCGTATTTGATCGGCTCGCCGCCGATCGGCACCTCGATGATGACGTTGACGTCCTCGGGCGGGTTGTCGCCGATCTTCACCGCGTCGATGCGCATGGCTGCCTCCTCGAATGGTTGTCCACTCCGCCATGCCATTGGCGGCGGCAATGAGGCAAGAGCGACTTAAGAAGCGGACCGGTGTATTGCCGGCCGATCAGGCGACGTCCGCCTCGCGGGCGCGCTCGGCTTTTTTGCGATCATTGGGATCGAGGACCGCCTTGCGCAGGCGGATCGCCTTCGGCGTCACCTCAACCAGCTCGTCGTCGGCGATATAGGCAATGGCCTTCTCCAGCGTCATCCGCATCGGCGGCGTCAGGCGCACCGCCTCGTCCTTGGAGGTGGTGCGGATATTGGTCAGCTTCTTGCCCTTGAGGACGTTGACCTCGAGGTCGTTGTCGCGCGTGTGCTCGCCGACGATCATGCCGCGATAGACCTTCCAGCCGGGCTCGATCATCATCGGGCCGCGGTCCTCGAGGTTCCACAGCGCGTAGGCGACGGCCTCGCCCTGGTCGTTGGAGATCAGCACGCCGGTGCGCCGGCCGGCGATCTCGCCGCGCCAGGGCTGCCAGGAGTGGAACAGCCGGTTCATGATCGCCGTGCCGCGGGTGTCGGTCATCAGCTCGCCCTGATAGCCGATCAGGCCGCGGGTCGGGACGTGGAAGACGAGGCGCTGGCGGCCGCCGCCGGAGGGGCGCATCTCGACGATCTCGGCGCGGCGCTCCGACAGCTTCTGGACGACGACGCCGGCATGCTCCTCGTCGACGTCGACGATGGCTTCCTCGACCGGCTCCAGCCGCTCGCCGTTCTCGCCCCTGGAGAACAGCACGCGGGGGCGCGACACGCCGAGCTCGAAGCCCTCGCGCCGCATGGTCTCGATGAGGATGGCGAGCTGTAGCTCGCCGCGCCCGGAAACCTCGTAGGCCTCGCCGCCCGGCGTCTCGCCGACCTTGAGCGCGACATTGCCCTCGGCCTCGCGCAGCAGGCGCTCGCGGATGACGCGGCTCTGCACCTTGTCGCCCTCGGTGCCGGCGAGCGGCGAATCGTTGACGAGGAAGGTCATCGACAGGGTCGGCGGGTCGATCGGCTGGGCCGGCAGCGCCGCCTCGATGGCCGGGTCGCCGATGGTGTCGGCGACGGTGGCCCTGGTCAGCCCGGCGATGGCGACGATGTCGCCGGCAGAGGCCTCCTCGACCGGCACCCGCTCGAGGCCGCGGAAGGCCAGCACCTTGGTGATGCGGCCGTTCTCGACCAGCTTGCCGTCGCGTGACAGCGCCTTCACCGCCATGTTGGGCTTCACCGTGCCCGAGGTGATGCGGCCGGTGAGGATGCGGCCGAGATAGGGATTGGCCTCGATGGTCGTCGCCAGCATGCGGAAGGCGCCGGCCTCGGTCTTCGGCTCGGGCACGTGCTTGAGCACGAGGTCGAAGAGCGGCGCCATGGAATCGGTCGGGCCGGCCGGGTCGGCGGCCATCCAGCCCTGCTTGGCGGAGCCGTAGAGGATCGGGAAATCGAGCTGCTCGTCGGTGGCGTCGAGGGCGGCGAAGAGGTCGAAGACCTCGTTCAGCACCTCGTTGTGGCGCTCGTCGGGCTTGTCGATCTTGTTGATGGCGACGATCGGCTTGAGGCCGACCTTAAGCGCCTTGGAGACCACGAACTTGGTCTGCGGCATCGGGCCCTCGGCTGCGTCCACGAGGACGATGGCGCCGTCGACCATGTTGAGGATGCGCTCGACCTCGCCGCCGAAATCGGCGTGGCCCGGCGTGTCGACGATGTTGATCTGGGTGTCCTTCCAGAGCACCGAGGTGACCTTGGCGAGGATGGTGATGCCGCGCTCGCGCTCGAGGTCGTTGGAATCCATGACGCGCTCCTGCACCCGCTCGTTCTCGCGGAAGGTGCCGGACTGCTGCAGCAGGCGGTCGACAAGGGTCGTCTTCCCATGATCGACATGGGCGATGATGGCGATGTTCCTGAGGGCCATGGTGCTTTCCCGCCGGACACGGCCGGCGTCATGTGCAAAACGCGCCGCCGATATAGTCGCTGCGGCGCAGCATGGCAATCGCGGTCAGCCGGCAAGGCGCAGATAGGCGTCGCGCGCGCCGGGCGAGAGGAAGGGCATGAGGGTTGAGAAGACCGGCCCGACCTTCTTCGCCACCTTGTCGGGGCGGCCGGCGCCCTTCTTGGCGATGACGAGATCGAGCTCGTTGGCGAGCAGCATGTCGGCGAGCGCGCCGCGCTCGTCATCCGTGACCGCGAGCGGCGGCTCGTCGAAGCGGCTTTCGAGCGCCGGCGCGAGCGGATCGGCGAGGAAGGCCTCGCGCCTCAGCGCGCCGAACAGATAGGCGAGGCGCTCCGCCTCTTCGCCTATCGCCGCCGTGACGCGCGGCCGGTCGGCGGGGCCGAGGCAGGCGGTGTCGAAGGCGTCGGTGCCGTAGACCGAGTGGCAGAGCCCGGCGAGCGCCACCGGCTCCGGCGCGCCGAACACCTTCAGCATGCGCCAGGTCGCCAGCAGGTGCTCCTCCAGCGAGCGGCCGGCGTGATGGCCGACGCCGGCGGCGCCGATCTCGCGCAGGAATGCCATGATCGCGGCGGGCGGGGCCTCCATCGGGTCATTCATGGCAGCACTATCGGGCGAAGGCGCGCATGTGGAAAGCCGCCTGCGCCGGCTCGGGCGCGAAGCCGCGGCCATAGGGGCAGGCGTGGCGCACCAGGCAGCCGCCGCCCGTGCAGTCGCCTGCCGGATGCGCGTGCAGCCATTGCCGGCAGCGCTGCGGCTCGTAGGGCGCATCGCGGGTGATGGCGCCGGCCGGGCAGGCGTCGAGGCAGGGCTTGTCCGTGCAGGTCGGGCAGGGGCCGCCGCCGGCGGCGGTCACGGGCAGGCCGGCGCCGGCTGACAGCAGGACCCCGCGCAGGGCGAACCATGGGCCGTAGTCGCGATGGACATAGGGACCGAGCGGCGAGGCGCCGGCGGGGGCGCAGCGCTCCAGCCAGCGCAGGACCGGGAGATAGGGCGGCCCGTCGAAGGGAAATTTCGTTCCGCAGCCGAAATTGCCACCGACACCCTTAAGAATCCGCCGCGTCCAGCGGTCCATGGGATGGGGCGCGCCGTCGGCCGCCTCGGTGGAGGCCGCGAAAGCCCGCCACATGGCGGGGCCGGCATTGCCGACGAGCACCGCGCGGGCGGCGTCGAGCCCGTCGCCGGGGACGGGCTCGAAGATGCCGAGGACGATCAGGCCGTGCCCGGCGAGCGCGTGCTCCAGACCGTGAATGTCAGGAGCGGCTGCCCGCGTCACTGGTTGCGTTTTCTCGCCGCCAGCGTCCGCAGCCGCAGGGCGTTGAGGCGGATGAAGCCTTCCGCGTCCTTCTGGTCGTAGGCGCCGCGATCGTCCTCGAAGGTGACCAGCGCGTCGGAATAGAGCGACTTCGGCGACTGCCGGCCGGTGACGATGACGTTGCCCTTGTAGAGCTTGAGGCGGACGTCGCCCTCGACGTCGACGGAGGCGCGGTCGGCCAGCGCCTGGATCATCTCGCGCTCGGGGGCGAACCAGAAGCCGTAATAGACGAGCTCGGCGTAGCGCGGCATGAGCTGGTCCTTAAGATGGGCGGCCTCGCGGTCGAGGGTGATCGACTCGATGGCGCGATGGGCGGTGTAGAGGATGGTGCCGCCGGGCGTCTCGTAAATGCCGCGCGACTTCATGCCGACGAAGCGGTTCTCGACGAGATCGATGCGGCCGATGCCGTTGTCGCGCCCGAGGTCGTTGAGGCGGGCGAGCAGGGCGGCCGGCGACAGCGCCTTGCCGTCGATGGCGACGGCGTCGCCCTTCTTGAACGAGATGGTGATCTCGGTCGCCTTGTCGGGGGCCTCCTCGGGCGACACGGTGCGCTGGAAGACGTAGGAGGGCGGCTCCTGCCACGGGTCCTCCAGCACCTTGCCCTCGGAGGAGGAGTGCAGGAGGTTGGCGTCGACCGAGAAGGGGGCCTCGCCGCGCTTGTCGCGGGGCACCGGGATCTGGTGCTTCTCGGCGAACTCGATGAGGTCGGAGCGCGACTTGAAGCTCCAGTCGCGCCACGGCGCGATGACCTTGATGTCGGGGTTCAGCGCATAGGCTGCGAGCTCGAAGCGGACCTGGTCGTTGCCCTTGCCGGTGGCGCCGTGGGCGATGGCGTCGGCGCCGGTATCGGCGGCGATCTCGACCAGCCGCTTGGCGATCAGCGGGCGGGCGATCGAGGTGCCGAGCAGGTAGACGCCCTCGTAGAGCGCGTTCATCCGGAACATCGGGAACACGAAGTCGCGCACGAACTCCTCGCGCAGATCCTCGATATGGATCTCGCGGATGCCCAGCATCTCGGCCTTGCGGCGCGCCGGCTCGAGTTCCTCGCCCTGGCCGAGATCGGCGGTGAAGGTGACGACCTCGCAGCCATAGGTCTCCTTCAGCCATTTGAGGATGATCGAGGTGTCGAGGCCGCCGGAATAGGCGAGAACGACCTTATTGACGGCGCCATGCTTGGCCATTGAGACGTGCTCCGGGTTGACTGGGGAAGCGAAACGGCGCGCACTATAGCCATCGCGCCCGGCTCGGCAAGCGGGGCGCGCGGGCGTTCCCGGGAGGCAATCCGCATCAGATGGGCTCGATCGCGTTCTGGTACGATTTCGCCTCCACCTATTCCTACCTCTCAGCGATGCGCATCGCCCGGCTCTGCGAGGAGGCCGGCGTCGCGCTGCAATGGCGGCCGTTCCTGCTCGGCCCGGTCTTCGCCGCCCAGGGCTGGACGACCTCGCCCTTCAACATCTACCCCGCCAAGGGCCGCCACATGTGGCGCGACATGGCGCGGCTCGCGCATCTGAACGGCCTGGCGCCGATCCGCACCGAGGGCGACTTCCCGCAGCACAGCGTGCTCGCCGCCCGGGTCGCGCTGATCGGTCTCGACGAGGGCTGGGGCGAGGATTTCACCCGCGCGGCCTTCGCCCATGAATTCGCCGAGGCGGGGCGCATCGACGACGCCCAGGCGCTCGGCGCCATCGTCGGGAGCCTCGGCCGCGACGCGGCGGCGGCGCTGGAGGCCGCTATCGGCGATGCCAACAAGGCGCGGCTGCGGCGGCAGACCGAGGAGGCGCAGGCGGCCGGCATCTTCGGCGCCCCCACCTTCGTCACCGGCGACGGCGAACTGTTCTGGGGCGACGACCGGCTGGAGCAGGCGATCGCCTGGGCGGCGGATCGCCCCGGCGCGCGCATCCGATGAAAGGCAAACGATGAGCTTCCTTCCCGACTGGCCGCTGCTGTCGGCCTATACGCTGGCGGTGATCGTGCTGGCGCTGACGCCGGGGCCCGACCTCACCTTCTTCATGGCGCAGGCGGTGGCCAATGGCAGGCGCGCCGGCTTCGCGGCGATGGCCGGGGCATTCACCGGGCTGCTCGTCCACTCGCTGATGGTGGCGGCCGGGCTGGCGGCGCTGATCGCCCATGCGCCGGATCTCTTCTCGGCGCTGAAATGGGCGGGCGCGGCCTATCTCGCCTGGCTCGCCTGGTCGGTGCTGCGGCACGGCAGCGGGCTCGGCGAGCCGGTGGCGGGCAGCCGCGCCGCGAGCCTCCGGCGCACCTATCTGAAGGCGCTCGCCATCAACCTGCTGAACCCGAAGATCATCGTCTTCTTCCTGACCTTCCTGCCGCAATTCGTCGCCACCGGGGACGCCGACGCCGGCGCCCGGCTGCTGTTCCTCGGCATCTGGTTCATCGCGGTGTCGATCCCCGTCACCGTGCCGATGATCCTCGCCGCAGACCGCGTGTCGTCATGGGTCAAGGGCTCGCCGCGCGCGCTGCGGGCGATGGACTGGCTTTTCGCGGGGGTGATGGGCGCCTTCGCGGTCAGGCTTCTGGCGGCGCGCTCGCCCGGTTGACGGTGGGTTGCGAGTGCGCGGGCGGGAGGCCGGCCGGCGGCTTCGGCGGCTCGTAGACGATGCCGGCGCCACGGCCGGCGATCAGCCAGTATGCGAGGCCGCCGGCGATCCCGGCGGCGAGCACGATGGCGATCTCCTGCTGGGTGTATTTGCCCGCGTCCCAGCTGGCGATTCCGGCGGCGCCGGCGACCGCGCCGGCGGCGGCGTAATACATCCAGTTTCTGATCCGCAGCAGCTCGGCGAGGATGATCGCGCCCGCCGTCGCCGGTCCGGCCAGCGCGCCGATGACATAGGTGCCGGCGACGCCGACGAGCAGGAAGCGGCCGAAGGTCTCCTGCGCCGTATAGGTCTGGCGCAGTTCCTCGCCGGAGGGCAGCACGGCGACGAAGGTGACGAGCGCGGTGGCGAGCACCGCCACCATGAGGGCGAAGCCGATGACGATGACGCGCCAGAAGATGTGCAGGAGCTGGCTCACGGCGCGGCCGCCGATGCGGCTTCCACGACGGCTTCCTCACGCAGCCTGAAGGCCGGCACGCGCTCGCTCGCCGATTTGAGCTGGCCGCAGGCGGCCATGATGTCGCGGCCGCGCGGCGTGCGCACCGGCGAGGCGTAGCCGGCGCGGTTCACGATCTCGGCGAAGGCCTCGATGGTCTCCCAGTCGGAGCATTCGTACTGCGTGCCCGGCCAGGGATTGAAGGGGATGAGGTTGATCTTCGCGGGGATGCCGGCGAGCAGCTTCACCAGCCTCTTGGCGTCCGCCGGGCTGTCGTTGACGCCCTTCAGCATGACGTATTCGAAGGTGATGCGGCGGGCGTTGGAGAGGCCCGGATAGGTGCGGCAGGCCTCCAGCAGCGCCTCCAGCGGATAGCGCTTGTTGATCGGCACCAGCACGTCGCGCAGCTCGTCGCGCACCGCGTGCAGCGAGATCGCCAGCATGGTGCCGGTCTCAGCGCCCCAGCGCGTGATCTCCGGCACGACGCCGGAGGTCGACAGGGTGACGCGGCGCTTGGAGAAGCCGAGGCCCGCCGGGTCGACGGCGATCAGCATGGCGTCGCGCACGTGCTCGTAGTTGTAGAGCGGCTCGCCCATGCCCATGAGCACGACATTGGTGATCAGCCGCTCGGCGTCGGGCAGGTTGGGGTCGTCCGGCCGCTCGGCGCCGGGGAAGTCGCCGATCCGCTCGCGGGCGGCGAGGATCTGGGCGACGATCTCGCCGGCGGTGAGGTTGCGCACCCATTTCTGGGTGCCGGTATGGCAGAAGGTGCAGGTCAGCGTGCAGCCGACCTGGCTGGAGATGCACAGCGTGCCGCGGTCGACCTCGGGGATGTAGACGGTCTCGACCTCGGCCGGCGGCGCGCCGTCGCGCGCGGGCATGCGGAACAGCCATTTGCGGGTGCCGTCTGTGGAGATCTGCTCGGTGACGATCTCCGGGCGGCCGACGACCGCCGCCGCCGCGAGCTTCTCGCGCAATTCGCGGGCGATGTCGGTCATGCCGTCGAAGTCTGCCGCCCCGCGCGCATAGATCCAGCGCCAAAGCTGCTCGGTGCGCATGCGAATCTGGCGGTCGGGAACGCCGATCCCCGACAGCAGGCCGCCGATGGCGGCGCGGTCCATGCCGGCGAGCCAGGGCAGCGCCGCGGCGGGCGCGGCGGCATCACGCTCAGCATTGTCGCCGATGATCACGGCCATTGGCGTCGAGACGCTCCTGAAACAGAGAAACGGGAACGGCCTATCACATGAGGCGCCGGCGCACGAGGGACAAGCCCTGAAGCGCCGGGTCCGCTAGGCGGCGGCGCGTGCTTCCGTCAGTCGCGCCCGCCTCACTTGCATTCCCGTCAATTGCATTCCTGGGCGACGCGGTCGAGGGCGGCGGTGATGCCGGACAGCGAATAGGTGTCCGTGGTGTCGGTGCCGCGCTGCGAGGTGCCGGAGATCACCATGCTCGAGCCGGCGCGCATGGCGGCGACGAAATTCGGCTCCTCGGCGGCGTTCTCGACCCAGGCCTTCTCGCCCTTGGTGAAGAGCTTGAACTTGGTGCCGCCGATATCGGCGAGCGCCGAGCTGCCGTCCTTGAAGGGATAGCCGATCTCGACCGTCACCTCGTTCTTGACCTTCTCGGCCGGACGGGTGGTGACGAAGACGAAGATGTCGCCGCGGCGCACATTGGCGGGCTTGGTGTCCTTCGGCTTCGACAGCGCGAAGCAGATCTTGCCGCCGCTGGAATTGGCGGTGTAGACGCCCCAGTCCTTGAATTGCGCGACGCCGGTCGGCGTCTGGGCGAAAGCGATTGCCGGCACGGCCATGGCAGCCAGCGCAGTAAGAATGATCGACCGCATTATTCCCCAACCTGTCTCTGACGCACTACTAAACAGACACGGCTTCGTTGTCGACACCCGGAGGGTTTCCGTGCCACGTCCTTCGCGTATGTCCCCGCTTGAGGGGCAAAGCTCTCCGACATAATGGCGGCGAGAATTTGACAGGCCGTAACAATCGGAAACAGCTATCCATGAACCGGAGGGTCGGATGAAGGCGGTGCTTTGCAAGGCGTTCGGTCCGCCGGAGACGCTGGTTATCGAGGATGTGGCGGAGCCGCGCGCGGGCGCCGGCGAGATCGTCGTCGAGGTCGCGGCCGCCGCGCTCAACTTCTTCGACACGCTGATCATCCGCGACAAATACCAGTACAAGCCGGAACTCCCGTTCTCGCCCGGCGCCGAGTTCGCCGGCACGGTGATCGAGACCGGCGAGGGCGTCGACGACCTAGCGCCCGGCGACCGGGTCGTCGCCTACTGCACCTACGGCGCGGTGCGCGAGCGCGTCGCGGTCGCCGCCGCCGCGGCGGTCAGGCTTCCCGATGCGGTCTCCTTCGACAAGGCGGCGGGGCTGATGATCACCTACGGGACGACGCTGCACGCGCTCAAGGATCGCGGGCGGCTCAGGCCCGGCGAGACGCTGGCGGTGCTCGGCGCCTCGGGCGGCGTCGGCATCGCGGCGGTGGAGATCGGCAAGCTGATGGGCGCCGAGGTGATCGCCTGCGCGTCGTCGCAGGCCAAGCTCGATTTCTGCGTGAGCCGCGGCGCCGACCGCACCATCGACTATTCCGCGCGGCCGCTGCGTGACGCGTTGAAGGAGGCGACCGGCGGGTGCGGCGCCGACGTCGTCTACGATCCGGTCGGCGGCGATTTCTCGGAAGCAGCGCTTCGGGCGACGGCGTGGAAGGGCCGCTTCCTCGTCGTCGGCTTCGCCGCCGGCGAGATCCCCCGCATCCCGCTCAACCTGGCGCTGCTCAAGGGCTGCGACATCTGCGGCGTGTTCTGGGGCAACTTCACGCAGGTCGAGCCGCAGGCGCATCGCGAGAACTGCGCCCAGCTCGTCGCCTGGTGCGCCGACGGCAGCCTCGACGTGCCGATCCACGGCGTCTACGGCCTCGAGGAGACGGCGAAGGCGCTCGCCGCCTTCGAGCGCCGCGAGGTCGCCGGCAAGGTGATCATCCGTCCCTGAACGGTTCTAGGCGGCGTCCGACCGGATGTCGGGATCGGGGCCGAGCACGTCGCCGGCGAGGGTGTCGCGGGCGGCCTTGCGGTGGCGCTCGGTGATGTGGCCGCGCACCAGCGCGATGGTGCCCCACAGCACCGCCGCGTCGTCGGTGAAGCCGATGCCGGCGAGGATGTCGGGAATGGCGTCGAGCGGCAGGATGAAATAGGCGATGGCGCCGATGAGCGTCGCGCGCACCCGCGTCGGCGTCTTCGGGTCGAAGGCGCAGTAATAGGCGGCGAGCAGCTCGTCGGCGAAGGGAATGGCGCCGGCGACCCGGCGCAGCTTCGGCCAGAACTCGCGGCGCACGCGCCGGTCCTCGTCGTCCTCGCTCGTCATCGTCGCTCCTTGGCTTCCTGCGGGGCGTCCCGACACTCCCGAAAAGATGGTCGGCCGGGCGCCGATTGCAAGCCGCGGCGCGATCCGTTCATATGGCTCGACGGCCCGAAGAGCCCACGCGATCCAACCGGAGGAAGACCCAGGATGAAGCTCGACAACACCATCGCCGCCATCGTCACCGGCGGCGCCTCCGGCCTCGGCGAGGCGACGGCGAGGGCGCTTGCCGCCCACGGCGTCCAGGTGGCGGTCTTCGACCGCGATGCGGCGCGCGGCGCAACCGTCGCCGGCGAGATCGGCGGCGTCTTCTACGAGACCGACGTGACCGACGCGGCGAGCGTCGACGCGGCGATCGCCAAGGCCCGCGAGGCGCACGGCCAGGAGCGCGTCTGCGTCAATTGCGCGGGCATCGTCATCGGCCAGAAGACTGTCAACCGCAACCGCGAGACCGGCGCGGTGACGCCGCACGACATCGAGGCCTTCGCGCGGGTGATCAACGTCAACCTGGTCGGCAGCTTCCTCGTCGCCTCGCGCGCCGCCGCCGGCATGGCCGCCGCCGAACCGGTGACGGCCGACGGCGGGCGCGGCGTCGTCGTCTTCACTTCCTCCGTGGCCGCCCAGGACGGGCAGATGGGGCAGGTCGCCTATGCCGCCTCGAAGGCCGGCGTCGCCGGGATGATGCTGCCGATCGCCCGCGATCTGGCGCGTGACGGCGTCCGCGCCATGGCGATCATGCCGGGACTCTTCCACACGCCGATGTTCGACACGCTGAGCGACGAGGTGCGCCAGTCGCTGGCGGCGAGCGTGCCGTTCCCCAGCCGCCTCGGCGATCCCGGCGAGTTCGCCCGCCTCGTCGTCTCCATCTGCGAGAACGACATGCTCAACGGCTCGTCGATCCGCCTCGACGGCGCGATCCGCCTCGCCCCGCGCTGAACCGCCGGGAAGGCTCAGCCGGCGAAGCCGTCCATCGCCCTGGCCAGCCTGAAGTCGAGCTCGGTCAGGCCCTTGGCCGAATGGGTGGCGAGCGTCACCTCGACCCGGTTGTAGACGTTGAACCATTCGGGGTGGTGGTCGAGCTTCTCGGCCGTCAGCGCGGCGCGCGCCATGAAGCCGAAGGCGGCGTTGAAGGTCCTGAACCTGAATTCCTTGCGGATCGCCTCGCGGTCCTCGAGCAGCGTCCAGCCGTCCAGCTCCGCGAGCCTGTCGGCGATCTCGCCGCCGCTCAGTCGTTCGGCCATTGCATCTCCTCCGTTTCCTCGTCCTCCTCGTCATAGAGGGCCTCGTAGTCGAGAAGGGGAAACGCCTCTTCCACCAGATAGGGTCCGCCGCCCTCGAACTGGCGGGCCGAGAACAGCACGAAGCGTCCCACCGTCAGCGGCTCGGCGCGGAAGTCGCCATAGGTGTCGAGATAGCGCGCGACGTCGGGCAGGCTGGCGCCGCGCAGCCGGGCGATGGTGACGTGCGGCTGGTATTTGCGGCCCTCCGCCGGCAGGCCGATGCGCTGCATCAGCCGTTCCTGCTCGGCCTGCAGATCCATCAGCTCGGGCGATGCGCGCACCCCGGCCCAAAGCGCATGCGGGCGGTTGCCGCCGAAGGCGCCGACGCTGCCGAAGGAGATATCGAAGGCCGGGCGCTCGACGCGGTCGAGGGCCTCGGCGATCTCCTGCGCCATGCGGCGGTCGACATCGCCGACGAAGCGCAGCGTCAGATGGTAGTTCTCCGGATCGATCCAGCGGGCGCCGGGAACGCCGGCGCGCAACTGAGAGATCGCTCGCCGGGTGGCCTCGGGAATCTCGATCCCGGTGAACAGGCGCGGCATGGTTCCGATCGCTCCTGCGTTCAGGAGCCGCCACGGCGAATCACCGCGATGAACTCCTCCAGCGATGGCATCATGCGCCGCACCATCAGCGCAACCCCCTGCGCGGTGGGGTGGATGCCGTCGCCCTGGTTGAGGCTCGACTCGCCGGCGACGCCGTCGAGGAAGAAGGGGTAGAGGGCGACGCCGTGCCTCGCCGCGAGGTCGGGGAAGATCGCGTCGAATTCCCCCCGGTAGCCGGCGCCCATGTTCGGCGGCGCCCGCATGCCGGCGAGCAGCACGGGGATCCCGCGCTCGCCGAGCCGGGTGAGGATGGCGTCGAGATTGGCCTTCGCCTTGGCCGGGTCGAGGCCTCGCAGCGCGTCATTGGCGCCGAGCTCGAGGATGACGCCGTCGGCGTCGTCGGGCACCGACCAGTCGAGGCGCTCCAGCCCGCCCGAGGTGGTGTCGCCGGAGACCCCGGCATTGACGATCTCGACGTCGTGGCCGGCGGCCTTGAGCGCCGCGCCGAGCTGCGCGGTGAAGCCGTCGGCGGCCGGCAGGCCGTAGCCGGCGGTCAGGCTGTCGCCGAGGGCGACGATCTTCAGCGTCTCGGCGCGCGCCGGCGCGGCGGGCGCGAGGAACGCCGCCAGCAACGCGGCGAAAGCGAGAACCGGTGACGGAAAGCGCAATTTCACGAAAAATGATCCCTTCGAGCTATCTTGAGGTGACATATCTTGGCCCAACATATCTTGGCGTATCGCCTCGCATTGCCCATATCGTCGTCATCGTAATCCCCGCCCGACGAGCCTTCCCGGAGCGCCTGCCATGAACGACAACGCGATCGCGCTCACGGACGTCCATGTGAGCCTCGGCTCGGGGGCGGCGCGCGTCGACATCCTGCGCGGCCTCGACCTCAATATAGGTCAGGGCGAGACGATCGCGATCCTCGGCCCCTCGGGATCGGGAAAATCGACGCTGCTGATGGTCATGGCCGGGCTCGAGCGCGCCGATAGCGGCAGCATCGAGATCGCCGGCGCGCGCATCGACGCGATGGGCGAGGACGAGCTCGCCCGTTTCCGCGGCCGCCATCTGGGCATCGTCTTCCAGTCCTTCAACCTGATCCCGACCATGACGGCGCTGGAGAACGTCGCGGTGCCGCTGGAGCTCGCCGGGCGCGGCGATGCCTTCGAGGCGGCGCGCGAGCAGCTCGCCCGCGTCGGGCTCAAGGACCGCATGGCGCACTATCCCGGCGAGCTGTCGGGCGGCGAGCAGCAGCGCGTGGCGATCGCCCGGGCCATGGCGCCGCGCCCGCCCATCGTCTTCGCCGACGAGCCGACCGGCAATCTCGACGCCGCCACCGGCGGCGGCATCGCCGACCTCATCTTCTCGCTCAACGCCGATGACGGGGCGACGCTGGTGCTGGTCACCCACGATCCGGCGCTGGCCGAGCGCTGCGGCCGCGTGGTGACGCTCGGCGGTGGCGCCATCGCCGGCGACGAGCGCCGCCGCAAACCGAGACCCGCGAGGCGCGCTTGAGGGGCGCCGGGCTCGTCACCGCGGCCCGTTTCGCGCTTCGCGAGCTGCGCGGGGGCTTAAGCGGATTCGGCGTCTTCATCGCCTGCATCGTGATCGGCGTCGCCGCCATCGCCGGCGTCAACTCGGTGTCGCGGGCGCTGGTCGGCGGCCTGGTCAGCGAGGGCGGGGCGATCCTCGGCGGCGACGTCTCGGCCTCGCTGATCCACCGCCAGGCCGGCGCCGGGGAGCGCGCCGAACTGGCGGCGCTCGGCCGGCTCTCGGTCGCCGCGACGCTGCGCGGCATGGCGCGGGCGCAGGGCGCGCAGACGCTGGTCGAGATCAAGGCGGTCGACGACGCCTACCCGCTCTACGGCGCGCTGGCGCTGCGCGACGCCGCCCCGCCTCCCGGCCTGGGGATCAAGGACGGGCATTTCGGCGCCTATGTCGAGCCGGGGCTGCTGGAGCGCCTCGGGACCGATATCGGTTCCACCGTTGCGGTCGGCGACGCGGTGCTGGAGATCCGCGGCGTCATCGACAGCGAGCCCGATCGTCTCGCCGGCGGTATCGGCTTCGGCCCCCGCCTGATGGTCTCGCTCGACGGGCTTGAGGCGACGGGGCTTGTGCAGCCGGGCAGCCTGGTGCGCTGGCGCTACCGGGTGGCGCTGCCGGCCGGCTCCGGCGACGGCGACGTCGAGGCGGCGATGGTGCGGCTCGAGCGGGATCTCGGGCGCGAGGGCTTCCGCATCGAGGCGCGCACCGACGCCGCGCCCGGCTTGCGCTCGCGCATCGAGCGCTTCACCCAGTTCCTGACACTGGTCGGGCTGACGGCGCTGATCGTCGGCGGCGTCGGCATCGCCAATGCGGTGCGGGCGCATCTCGACGGGCGGCGCGGCACCATCGCGACGCTCAAGGCGCTCGGCGGCACCGGCGGCTTCGTCACCGCCGTCTACCTGATCCAGATCGGCATCATCGCCGCAGGCGCGACGCTTCTCGGGGCGGCGCTCGGCGCCTTCGCGCCGATGGGCGCGCAGGCGCTGGCGCGGATGCTGCTGCCGGTCAGCGTCGCCGCGCACGGGGTCTTCCCGGGCGAGCTGGCGCTCGCCGCGCTGTTCTCCATGATCACCACCTTCGCCTTCGCCATCTGGCCGCTCGGCCGGGTGCGGCTGGTGCCGGTCAGCGCGATCTTCCGCGACAGCGTCGAGACGCGGCCGTGCCCGGTGCCGCCGTCCTTCGTGGCGGCGGCGGCGATTGCGGCGCTGGCGCTCGCCGCCATGGTGCTGCTGCTGTCGGCGGACAAGCGGGTGGCGCTGATCTTCATGGGCGCGATGGCGGCCTCGCTGGTGCTGCTGTGGGGCGTCGGTTACGGCGTCAAATGGCTTGCCCGCAACGCCGGGCGGCCGCGCTCGGCGGTCCGGCGGCTGGCGCTCGCCAACATCCACCGCCCGGGCGCGCTGACCGGCTCCATCGTGCTGTCGCTCGGGCTCGGGCTGACGCTGCTGGTGGCGCTGTCGCTGATCGACACCGGGCTGCGCCGGCAGCTGATGACGACGATCCCCGACAAGGCGCCGAGCTTCTTCTTCGTCGACGTGCCGCGGCAGGAGGCGGAGGGGCTGCGCGGCCTCATCTCCACGGCCGCGCCGGCGAGCCGGGTCGAGGAGGTGCCGATGCTGCGCGGGCAGCTTCTGGAGCTCGGCGGCGTCTCCACCGACCGCATCGAGGCCTCGCCCGACACCGAATGGGCGCTGCGCGGCGACCGCGGCATCACCTACAGCGCGACGCTGCCGGAGAACTCGACGCTGGTCGAGGGCGAATGGTGGCCGGCCGACTACAGCGGTGAGCCGCTGGTCTCCTTCGAGGCGGATCTGGCGAGGGCCTTCGGCGTCGGCATCGGCGACATGGTCAAGGTCAATGTGCTCGGCCGCGAGATCGAGGCGCGGATCGCCAATACGCGCTCGGTCGACTGGGCCTCGCTCGGCATCAATTTCGTCATGGTGTTCTCGCCCAACACCTTCGCCGGGGCGCCGCACATGATGCTGGCGACGGTGACGCTGCCCGACGCCGACGCGGCGGCGGAATCGGCGATCGCGGCGGCGGTGGCGCGGGCCTATCCCTCGATCACCAGCATCCGCATCAAGGAGGCGCTCGACGCGGTGAACTCGCTGGTCGAAAAGCTCGCCTGGGCGGTCAGGGCGGCGAGTGGCGTCGCCCTCGTCGCCGCCATGCTGGTGCTCGCCGGGGCGCTGGCGGCGAGCCACCGCCACCGCATCGCCGACGCGGTGATCCTGAAGATGCTCGGCGCCTCGCGCCGGCAGCTGCTGGCGGCCTATTTCCTCGAATTCGCGGGCATCGGCGCGGTGACGGCGGCGTTCGCGCTCGCCGCCGGCGGGGCGACCGCCTGGGTGGTGCTGACGCAGGTCATGGACGTCGCCTTCCAGCCGTCCTGGGGGACGGCCGCCGCCGCCGTCGCCGCGGCGCTCGCGGCGATGGTCGCCGCCGGACTCCTCGGCACCGGCCGGGCGCTCGCCGGCAGGCCGGCGGAAGTCCTTCGAAACCTTTAGGAAATCGGCGGGAAATTCGGTTCCGCGCCTCTTGCTAGGCGGGGCGGATATCCCCATATTGGCCGGGAGTTTTCCGCCAACGGTTTTTTCGCCACCAGAGAGGGACGAAAATGGCACAGTTCGAAAGACAGGCTTACGGTCGCGTGGGCGCCGGCACCGGCGTCGCCGTCGACGAGGGCCTGCGCGGCTACATGCTGCGGGTCTACAATTACATGGCGATCGGCCTCGGCATCACCGGCGCCGTGGCGCTCGGCACCGCCTATATGGCGATGACCAGCCCGGCCTTCGCCCAGGCGGTCTATCTGAGCCCGCTGAAGTGGGTGATCATGCTGGCGCCGCTCGGCATGGTGTTCTTCCTGTCGGCGCGCATCTCGAAGATGTCGCTCGGCGGGGCGCAGCTCGCCTTCTGGGGCTTCGCGGCCCTGATGGGGCTGTCGCTGTCGTCGATCTTCCTCGTCTTCACCGGCGCGTCGATCGCCCGGGTCTTCTTCATCACGGCGGCCTCCTTCGGCGCGCTGAGCCTCTACGGCTATACGACGAAGAAAGACCTGTCGGGCTGGGGCTCGTTCCTGTTCATGGGCCTGATCGGCATCATCCTCGCCTCCATCGTCAACATCTTCCTCGGCTCCAGCGCGCTGCAGTTCGCTGTGTCGGTGATCGGCGTCCTGGTGTTCGCGGGCCTCACCGCCTACGACACCCAGCAGATCAAGGAGATGTACTATGTCGGCGACGACGGCACGGTCGCCGGACGCAAGGCGGTGATGGGCGCGCTGAAGCTCTATCTGGACTTCATCAACCTGTTCATCATGCTGCTGAACCTGTTCGGAAGCCGCGACTGAGGCGGGCCGAAAGGCATGAGACGCGAAGGGCCCCGGCGGCAAGTCCGGGGCCCTTTTTCGTGGGTTGAATTTTCATGGGTTGAACATCGTGGCGGGGCGTTCAGGCGGTGAGCGGCGACTTCACCTTGCGCGACGCGCAAGCTGCTGACATCGAAGCGATTTCCCGGATCTACCGGGACGCGGTGCTGCATGGCACGGCGTCATTCGAGCTGTCACCGCCGGACGAGGCGGAAATGCTCAAGCGCTTCGAGGCGCTGAAGGCCGGCGGCTACCCCTATATCGTCGCCGAGGACGGCGGCGGCGGGATCGGCGGCTACGCCTATGCCGGGGCCTACCGGCCGCGCCCGGCCTACCGCTTCACGGTCGAGGATTCGGTCTATGTCGACCCGGCGATGAAGCGCGCGGGGCTAGGGCGGATGCTGCTCAAGGTGCTGATAGACAAGGCGGAATCGGCGGGCTTCCGGCAGATGATAGCGGTCATCGGCGACGAGGCGAGCGCCGCCTCCATCGGCCTCCATGCGGCGCTGGGCTTCCGCCATGCCGGCACGCTCGCCGATGTCGGCTACAAGCACGGGGCATGGCGGGCCACCGTGCTGATGCAGCGCGAACTCGGCCCCGGCGCGGCGACGCCGCCGGCCGGCGAGGACGCCTGAACACGTTCAGCCGGCCGTTCAGCGCGGTTTCCCGCCCGTCCCGCGCCTATCCACCTGCGATATAAGGGTAAATCCGGCTCAGCGGGCCCGGCGACGGCGGTTGAACATGGTCACGCGGATGTTCATCCGCGCCCGGGCCTGCCGGTTCACACCCCCTGAGACCCCCGAAGGAGGCGAAGCCTCTAGTCGGCCTCGACGAGCCGCAACCTGCGGTCGAAGACGCGCAGCACCCGGTCGAGGTCGTGGCCGCGGCGCAGCACCCGGCCCGACGCCGAGACGACCGAATAGGCGCCCTGGCGGTTGGCGAGCTTCGGGTCCTTCTCGACCCGGTAGAGGGGATATTCGGTGGCGCGGCGGAAGATGGAGAAGACGGCGCGGTCCTTCAGCGCGTCGATGGCGTAGTCGCGCCACTCGCCGGCGGCGACCATGCGGCCATAGACGTTCAGAATGTGGAAGAGTTCCTGCCGGTTGAACGATATCTGCTGCGGCCTCGTCTGCTGGCGGCCGGCCTGCGCCCTCGCGCGCTCGCGGCCGCCGAACAGGGCTATGGGTTCGATATCGCTCAAATCGCGCCTCCCGCTTGCAGAATTCGCTTGCCGCATGATCGCGCCTCGCGGCAGGGCTGGCAACCCCGCTTCCGGGCCGCCCGGAGGCCCCCGGAGCGGGCGCGCAAACAATCACAGTTTGGCCCAATTTCGGCCCTTCGCCGGCCCAATTGCGGGGGCTCAATGACCATGTTGCCTCTGGGTCCGGTTCGTGGGGACTTCGGATCGTCTCTAGCCCCCCAGCCCCCGGGGTTTACCACCGAACCGGACCCAACCCTTCCCGGCTGATCCCGGGATTATCCCCGTAAACTGCAATCAGGCCCGGTTCCGGGCCTTTTCTTTTGCCGCCGGCACTCGTGATCGGGTGTTTCGTCGCGGAGGGGAGCCGGCTGCCCTAAAGGCGCGCGGCGGCGAGGATGCCGCCGGGGGCCTCGGGCGTGCCGGTCTGCAGGAAGGCGCAGAGCTCGATGCCGGCGCCCTGCGGCAGCCGCGCGCGGGCGACCGTCGCCTCGGCCGGGTCGCCGCTCCAGCGTCCCGCCGCCACCATGGCCCGCACCACATTGTGATAGGTGATCTCGCGGCCGCGGTTCTCGCCGCGCTGGATCGCCACGGTGGCGCGCGGCGAATAGGCGGCGAGCATGATCGTCGCCGGCTTCATCCAGCGCGTGCCCCTGCCGGCGGATATGACGACATTCCCGCCGGCGACCCTGACATCGAGATCGACCGCCTGGCCGCCGAGCGTGTGCCGGGTCGCCGCGCGCGCCTTCTCGATGCCGCCGCGGTCGGAGCCGACGACGTGCTGCAGCCCGTTGACGACGGCCTGCGGGGTATAGACCCGGCGGTCGCCGCGGGCGCGGGCATAGGCCTGCTGGCGCTCGGTGTTGGCGTGGCTCGCCAGCGTGTCCTTCCAGCCGAGATAGTCCCAGTAGTCGACGTTGAGGCTGAGCGCCAGCACGTCGCGGCGCCCGGCCAGCCCGGCGAGGATCTCGTCGGCCGGCGGGCAGGAATTGCAGCCCTGGCTGGTGAAGAGCTCGATCACGTCGACGGGCTTCGAGGCCGCCAGTGCCGGCGCGGGAAGAAGCGGACCCGCCGCCGCGACGGCGCTCAGGCCCATGACGCCGGCGAGCACCTCGCGGCGGCCGACAGGCCGGCCGGCGATGCCGGAACCGGGGGTGCTGCGTGAAAGGGAGGTGCTGCCGGGCGTCGGCGCGGATCGGCTCTCGGTCATGGCTGTCGGGGCTCCCCGCAAAATCGAGGGACGGCGGCATGCCGCCCCGGCTCCCGGCCAGTTAAGGGAACCGCGCCTTCAACAGCGAATCACAACCGGGTGACGGCAACTTCGTTGCGGGATGATTCTTTGACGAGATTGGATGTTTCGGATTGGAAATCGGGCGACAGGCCGGCGCTGGGAAATCAGGAAATCGAGGTCACGTCCGAGATGATCGAGACGGGGTTGGGGTGCTGTGGGATGCTGACACGCTTAGAGAATTTGCCCCCATATCACTCGGCAGGTGACGGCCGATGTACTTTCGGTTGGGCTTCAATTGCTGCGGCAAAATCCTCCATCCAATTGCCCATGTCCTGTTGCAACTGCCAAATAGCCTCAGGCCAGCCCTCTATGTTCGCCCACGTGAAATTTCGGGTTCCCTGGAAATCCACGCCCATCTCTTTGTCCGCAATGTCTGACATGAACATTGGTCTTCCGGTTCCAGCGGCCACCCCACCGCTTGCATGCGCAACCAGATTCCGCTTCGCGGATAGCTTGGTGGCTCGTTCAAGAAAATTGTCGAGTTTGGATAGGTCCGACTTAGCCAAGAACACTGAAGCAAGGGCACGGATCATGTCCTTTCTCGCCCGAAAAGTGTGGAGTTTCATCCAGGCCGTGCGGCAGCGGAAATGCTCTGCCCCCATGAGGGATTGAAAGAAGAAAAACAAAACCAATTCTAACTGCGCCCATGCTCTTATCTTTCGACCACATGCGAGATTGAATCGGTC
>JBFWXZ010000002.1:0-44981 GCA_050186955.1 Flavobacteriaceae bacterium | reverse complement strand
CTTGTCGCGGATCGAGCTCAGCAGCGACTCGTGACTGCCGCCCGGCAGGTCGGTGCGGCCGATGGAGCCGGCGAACAGCACGTCGCCGACGATCGCGAAGCCGAGCGGTTTCGACACGAAGATCACCGAGCCCGGCGAGTGCCCCGGCGCGTGGAACACGTCGAAATCCTGCCCGGCGATGGCGATCGTGTCGCCCTCCGCGAGCCAGCGGTCGGGGGCGACGTTGCGCACCCCCTCCATGCCGTAGAGGTCGCCCTGCTTCTCGAGATTCTCCAGCAGCATCCTGTCGGCCTCGTGCGGACCGGTGATCTTCGCCCCCGTCAGCTCGCGCAGCTCGTCGGCGCCGCCGGCATGGTCGATATGGCCGTGGGTGAGCAGGATCGCCTCCACCGTCAGCCCCGCCTGGTCGAGGATCTCGCGGATGCGCTCGACGTCGCCGCCGGGATCGATGACGGTCGCCTTCTTGTCGTCGTCGTTCCAGAAGATCGAGCAGTTCTGCTGGAAGGGGGTGACCGGAACGACGGTCGCGTTGAGTTTCGGCATCTTCGCTCCTCGATTGCGCTCCCCGGCAAGTAGAGCATTCCCGCGCCGCGTTAAAGGTTTGCGGCGGGATCTGGCCACCTTACCCAAGGTCAGTCCGTATTGCAGAACGAACCGGAGTGCCGCATAGTTCGCGCCGTTCCGGCGGTCTGACGCCGGTCAGGGGGCCAATTTGTCAGAGACCCCGGGAGCAACACTGGCCTGAACCGATGTCGGCAGACCGTCCTCCGTTCCGTCCAATACCCGGCTTTTCCGCGATTGCCCGACAGCCGCGCCTCGCGACCGCTCGCGCGGCATCCCGCATCCGCAACCATGAGAGGAAGCAGAGCCGATGCGACAGAACGGCACTGTGAAGTTCTTCAATACCCAGAAGGGCTACGGCTTCATCGCGCCGGACGACGGCGCCAAGGATGTCTTCGTGCACGTCACCGCCGTCGAACGCTCCGGCGTTCCACCGCTCGACAAGGGAATGAAGGTCTCTTTCGAGCTCGAGGACGACAAGCGCGGACGCGGCCCGCAGGCCGTCAATATCGAGATCGTAGGGTGATCGCGCTCCGGCGGCCCGGCATACCGGACCGCCGGCCTTGCGTGGAGGCCTGAGGCTATTTTGCCATCGCCTTGTAGATCGCGCCGACGACCGCGGTGAGCACAGCGCCGCCGACGCCGCCGCCGGCGATGTCGCCGATGATGCCGCCGAGATCCATGCCACCGCCCGCGCCGCCGGCCAGCGCCCCGAGCAACTGACCGCCGACCGCGCCGCCGATCGCGCCGGCGATGGAGTTGCCGGCCTTGCCGAGATCGACGTTCTTGAGCACCGAACCGATGACGTTGCCGCCGGCCACGCCCGATACGAGCTGGATGATGATGGGAAGCAGCGCTTCCATGGAGACCTCCTGGGTTCTTGCCCCGTTCTCCGGAACCCGGCGGAACGGCTGGCACCGGAAGAATCGATTTCTTTGCCGCCCGCTGGCGCGGATGATATGATCGTAACGTCATGCGCGCACGACAAATCGTCACCCTGTTCGGCACCGCCCTGCTCGCGGCGGCGCTGATGGGCGGTTCATCGAGCAGCACCTCGGCGGGCGACGAGATCAGGCTCGGGACGCCCGTGCTGCCCGCCCAGCACAAGGCCGGCCCGCCGGCGACCGGCTCGTGGCGCGATCCAAACTGCACCTGCCGCGCCTTCGGCCAGAACTATTCGCTCGGCGACTACGCCTGCATCCAGGGCAAGGTCGCGCTCTGCGACAAGTTCCTCAACAACACGAGCTGGACCTTCATCGACCGCCCCTGCCCGACGAGCTGAGGCGGCACCCGCGGGGAAGCCCTTCCATAGACGGCTGATCCGCTCTAGAGCGTTCACCCGATGAACGCTTCCGCCGATCCGCGCGCCATCGAGGTCGTCGCGCCGAACTTCAACCGCCGCTTTTCCGGCGTGACCTCGACGGTGCGCACCCTGCTGCCGGTGCAGGCGCGGCTGTGCGCCATCGCCGGCTGCGGCACCTTCATGCCCGAGGGCGTGCCGGTGATATCGCGCCGCCGGCTGCTGACGCTGGGCCCGCCGCCGCCCGGCCGGGCGTTCCGCATCTTCCACGCAAGGCGCAATGTCGAGATGGTCTGGGGCATCCTGCTGCGCGACGTGCTGCGCCAGCCCTGGAAGCTCGTCTTTACCTCCGCCGCGCAGCGCCACCACAAGCGCTTCACCCGCTGGCTAATCTCGCGCATGGACGCGCTGATCGCCACCAGCGACCTCGCCGCCGGCTATCTGAAGCATCCGGCGACCGTCATCATGCACGGCGTCGACACCGCCCGTTACGCGCCGGCCCCCGACCGCGCGGCAGCGTGGCGGGCGACCGGGCTGCCCGGAAAGCGCGGCGTCGGCGTCTTCGGCCGCATCCGCCACCAGAAGGGCACCGACCTCTTCGTCGAGGCGATGTGCCGCCTGCTCCCCGCGCATGAGGACGTCACCGCGGTCGTCATCGGCCTGTCGACGCCCTCCGAGAAGGAGTTCACCGACCGGCTGCGCGCCCGCATCGCCGAGGCCGGCCTGCGGGATCGGATTCTGATCCTCGGCGAAAAGCCCGCCGAGGAGCTTCCCGGGTGGTTCCGCGCCCTCTCGGTCTATGTCGCGCCGATGCGCTGGGAAGGCTTCGGGCTGACGCCGCTGGAGGCCATGGCCTCGGCGACGCCGGTGGTCACCACCCGCGCCGGCGCCGCGCCCTATCTCGTCCGCGACGGCGAGACCGGCTTCCTCGTCGACACCGACGACGCCGGCGCGCTGGGCGACCGGATCGGCCGCCTGCTCGCCGACGAGGCGCTCCGCGAGCGCATGGGCAGGGCCGGCCGCGCCCATGTGGCGGCGGATTTCTCCGTCGAGCGAGAGGCCCGCCAGATCGGCGAGGTCTACGAGAAGCTGTGGAACGAGGCGTCCTGATCCGCCCGTCCGCGGCATAGCCGCTTCCCTCGCAGCGCCAACCGCTCTAGGCTTGCCCCGGCTCCTTTCAACGCAGCGGATGCGGCAGTCATGACGAGACTCTTCGCCGGTATTCTCCTCGCCCTGCTGGCGGCCTCCGGCGCCGCCGCCGAGAATTTCAGCTTCTACGGCTCGGCCCATCGCGAAGGCTCGTGGAACGGCCCGGGCTGCGACGAGCCGCGCGTCCTCGGCGCCATCCAGCGCCGCTTCGACCGCACCGAGGCCGAATACTGGGACGGCATGCGCATGCTGACCATCGACCGCGTCCGCGAGACCGCCTTCGACGACTGGGAGCCGACCATCATCGCCCGCCGCTACTGCTCGGCGCGCGCCACCTTCTCCGACGGCCAGACCCGCGGCCTCGTCTACTGGCTGCGCAGCGAGCAGGGCTTCGCCGGCCTCGGCTGGGGCTTCCAGTATTGCGTGCTCGGGCGCGACCGCTTCAACACCTACGCGCCCGGCTGCAAGGTGCTGCGGCCGTATTAGGCTCTCGGAATTTTCCCATGCTGCGTCTCGCCGCGCTGGTCCTGTCGGCGCTTCTCGCCTGCCTGCCCGCCTCGGCGCGGCAGCTCAACCGGGCCGGCGACTTCGACTTTTACGTGCTGTCGCTTTCCTGGTCGCCCTCCTATTGCGAGGCCGAGGGCGGGCGCGCCGACCGCGCGCAATGCGGCGGCCGCCCATACGCCTTCGTCGTCCACGGCCTGTGGCCGCAATATGAGCGCGGCTTTCCCGAATGGTGCCGCACCGACCAGCCGCGCGCGCCCGAGACGATCGTCCGCGCCATGCTCGACATCATGCCGGCGCCGGGGCTGGTGCGCCACGAGTGGGAAAAGCACGGAAGCTGCTCGGGCATGACCGCGCAGGGCTATTTCGCCAAGCTGCGGGCGGCGCGTGCCCGCGTCGCCATCCCGCCGGTCTTCGTCGGCCCCGCCGACTACCGCATGGTCTCCACCGCCGATGTCGAGCGCGCCTTCCAGGCGGCCAATCCCGGGCTGCCCGCCGACGCCATCTCGGTCACCTGCGATCTCCGGCGGCTGCGCGAGGTGAGGATATGCATGACCACCGACCTGCGCTTCCGCCCCTGCCCCGAGATCGAACGGCGCGGCTGCCGCAATCCGCGGGTCGCCATGCCGCCCGTGCGTTAGCCGACGAGAGGCGCTAGGATTTCCTCGATGAGCGACAAGGCCCTCAACGGACTGGCGATGGTCGGCGCCGGCGGCACACCGGAGCGCGACGCCCCGGCGGCGGAGAAGATCGTGTCCGGCTCGCCGCGCTTTTCCACCTGGAACGCGACCGAGGACGACGGCGGCACGGTGTTCTGCGGCGTCTGGGAGGCGACGCCGGGCACGTGGCGCATCGCCTATGACGAATGGGAATTCTGCCACATCATCTCCGGCGTCAGCGTGCTGACCGACGCCGACGGCAACAGCCGCCGCGTCGCCGCCGGTGACGCCTTCGTCATCCGTCCCGGCTTCTCCGGCACCTGGGAGGTCGTCGAGACGACGCGCAAGCACTACGTGATCCGCCTGTGACGACGCGGCTCGCAGCGCTCCTTCTGCTGGCGCTGCTGGCGGCGCTTCCCGCCCGCGCCGCGCCCGAGAAGGTCGGCGCGTGGTATCTCGACTGCGACGCGACGTTCTATTGCGCCGGCGCCACCATCGCCACCGCCGGCGACGGCTCGCGCATCGTGCTGAGGGTCGGGCGGGCGAGCAACTCCGACGCCGTCTGGGAGATCTCGCTGCTCGTCAACGAGGTGCCGTTCGACCATGCTGCGCCGTTCTCGGTCGCCATCGACAGCGGCCCCAAGCAGACCTTCCATCCCGGCAAGGACTATCTCGCCTTCGGCGCCGGCGACCCGGAATATTTCCTCACCGATCCCGGCCTCGCGACCCGGCTGCTGGCGACGCTTGAGCGCGGCGGCGGCGCGGTCGTCCACCTGCCGCGCCGCGACGACGGCGACAGCGCGTTCAGGCTCGATCTCGACGGCCTCCCCCAGGTGATGAAGATCATCGGCCGCCGGCAGACCCGCGAGGACACGGCGCGCGACGCCGGGGCGCCGACCGGCCTCAAGCCCAACCCGGCCATGGACGGCGTGACGCCGCTCGCCGATGGCGGGCACGGCGACGGCGGCGTCCCGGCGCGGGTGCTGGAGCGCCACCGCAGGGAAAGCCACTGCGAGGACCCCGGCTCCGCCGCGCTGTCGGAGGTCCCGGCGGTCACCGGCGCGCTGGATTCGCGCTCGCGGCTCTACGCCGTTCCCTGCTCGCGCAGCGGCAAGTCGGTCCGCTACCGCCTCTACCGCGTGGAAACCGGCGAGATCGGCGGCATCGAAACCCTCTATTTCGCCGCCTGGCTGAAGGAATTCGGCTGGACCGGCACCGACCTGCTGGAGAACGTTTCCTTCCACGAGGCCTCGGGCACCCTCGTCTCCGAGGGCGGCCGCGACGAGAGCGGCATCTGCGCCAGCCGGGCCGTGCATCGCTGGAAGGGATGGCGCTTCGCCCTCGTCGACTACTATGCCGACGTCGCCTGCAAGGGCGGCCCCCCGGAGAGCTGGGCGCGGCTCTATGGCGGCGCGCCGTAGCGCAGGCGCCGTCTGCCGGCAGTTGATTAAAATTGACCGTTTAACCTAACGCAGCGGTAAGGCGTCGCGGTGCATGATGCGGGACACTGCGAGGAACCTGCATGCAGCGCATCCTGAAGTCGATCGCCTGGCCCTACGCCATCGCCTATGTGGCGATGTGGGCCGCCTTCGTCTGGTTCGCGCGGGACGGCGCCCTGATCCGCGCCAATCCCGCCTGCCACGCGATCGAAACCGCGCCGCTGCCGCTGTGGACCTGCACGGAAGGCGGCCTGCCGACGCTCGCGGTGCTTTTCATCGACTTCGTTCTCATCGTCACTGTCTGGGCGCCGGCCATCGTGGCGGCGGCGACCGTCAACACAGCGGCGCTGACTGTCGCCGTGCCGCTCGTGCTCGGCCACTTCGCCGGCCTCGCCGCGACGGTCTACGCGATGCTGCGGATCTTCGGATGGATCGTCGGCAACACGGTCGGACGGCTGATGAGCCGCGCCGCGGCCTAGCGCCGGGCCTCATCGGCCCGTGCGGGACAAATTCTTTTCGCTTGGAAGAAGGGTTTTAGCGGGCTTGCCCGCTTGCTGGCTGCCGGAGGCCGATCAGAATTCGTCGGTCAGCTTCTGGAGCTCGCGCTGATAGGCCTTGAGGGCCTCGTTGGTGCGCATGTCGTTGAGCACGCCGAGCGTTTCCTTGCCCTCGCGGGCGAAGGCATCGACCGTCATGCGGAAATCGCGCAGCGGCTTGTCCAGCATCGCCGGCCGATAATCATGGGCCACATCGGACCCGCCCATATAGGCGGCGATGAAGATGATGCCCGTGCGCCACATTGGCCTTACGCTCCGAAAACCTGCCCGGATTCTTGCCCCCCAATGGGCGCGGTCCGGGTATTGAACCTCTCCCCCTTATAGGGCGCGCGATTCAATGGCCCGCTAAATTCAACGCTAGATTTTTATCTAATCTGCGGAAAATTGATGCCGCTGCGTCAACGCTGGCCGATCCGCCGCCGCCGGTGTAGAAGCGGACATCCCGCCCCCGATGATTTCTCCAGCGAAAGGCCGCCTCCATGATGATCCTGCGTTCCTCGCCGCCCTCTCCCTTCGGCCGCAAGGTCAAGCTGGCGGCTCGCCACCTCGCGCTGATGGATCGCATCCGGGTCGAGATGACCAACACCAATGACGGCAACGGCACCATCCGCCGCCAGAACCCGCTCGGCAAGATTCCGGCGCTGATCCTGGAGAACGGCGAGGTGATCTACGATTCGCCGGTGATCCTCGAATATCTAGACCATCTCGCCGGCGGCGGCCGCATCATCCCCGCCGGCGACGCCCGCTGGGCGGCGCTGCGCCTGCAGGCGCTCGCCGACGGCATCATGGATGCCGCGATCCTGCAGATCTACGAGAAGCGTTTCCGGCCCGAGGAGGGCCGTTCCACCGACTGGGTCGCCTACCAGGCCGACAAGGTGGCCCGCGCCCTCGCCGCCCTCGAGGCGGCCCCGCCGGCCGCCGGCGTCGACGTCGGCACCATCACCCTGGCCTGCGCGCTCGGTTACCTCGATTTCCGCTTCGAGGGCGCCTGGCGCGCCGGCCATCCCGGACTGGCCGGCTGGTTCGACGGCTTCGCGGCCAGCGTTCCCGCCTTCGGCGAGACGGCGCCGCACGACCCGAAATGAAAAAAGCCGCCGGCGCGATGCCGGCGGCTTTCAGGATCGGAAAGTCCTGATGGTCATGAAAGCGGCGGAATACGCAGCTTCTGCCCCGGATAGATCTTGTCGGGGTGCTTGAGCATCGGCTTGTTGGCCTCGAAGATCACCGTGTATTTCGGCCCCTTGCCCTTGCCGTACTGGGTCTCGGCGATCTTCCACAGCGTGTCGCCCTTGACCACCGTGTAGAAGCTGGCGTCCGCCTCTTCCTTGTCGACCTTGATGTCCTCCTCGACCTTGCCGATGCCGAGCACGTTGCCGGCGGCGAGGATGATCTTCTCGCGAATCGAGGTGGACGGCGCCATGCCGCTGATCTTGACCGTGTCACCGTCGACCTTGACGTCGAGATCCTTGGCGTCGAGGCCGTAGCTCTCCACTTCCTTCTTCAGCGCGTCCGCCGTCGGGGCTTCCTCGCCGCCGATGCCGAGCTTGGCACCCACATCCTTGATGAAATCGAAGATACCCATTCTCTCCGCCTTCCCTTCTACATTTCAATTCCGCGCCGCGCCTTGCGCCCGCCGCTACGTCAATCAAGACCCGTTTCGCACCCCGTGCGCAACAAAAAACGGGCCCGGAAAGCCCGGGCCCGTCGCAGGTGCAGTATGGCCTTGCGAGTTCGCTCAGTAACCGCCGCCGAAGCGCCAGTTCACGCCGATGCGGGCGATATGCTGGTCGAGGTCGACGAGGGCCGGCGTGCCGCCGAGATTGAAGGCCTCGTCGCCGAAGTCGGCATAGAGATACTCGGCCTTCATCGAGAGACGGTCGTTGAAGGCGTATTCCCAGCCGCCGCCGATCGTCCAGCCGGTATAGGTGTTCGAGCCGCCGCCGACGCCGGCAAGCGCCACGTCGACATCGGTGAACGCCGCGCCGCCGGTGATGTAGAGCAGCGAGGGACCGAAGGTCACGCCGGCGCGGGCGCGCAGCGTCGCCAGCCAGTTCTGCTCGGTGGAGAGCGGCGGGCCGAAGGCGAAGGTGCTGCCGTCGGCGTCAGAGTAGGAGATGTCCGCCTCGAAGCCGTAGACGAAGTTGTTGCTCTGGAAGTTGTAGCCGCCCTGGATGCCGCCGATGAAGCCGTCGACATCGGCGCCGGCGCCGGTGCCGCCGATCACGGTGGTGCTGTCGCCCCAGCCGTAGCCGACATGGAAACCGACATAGGGACCGGCCCACAGATAGGCGGCCTGGGTCGGCGCCTGCGTGAAGACCGGATCGCTCGCCTGCGGCTGCGGCATGTCCGCAGCGAAGGCGGGAACCGCGGCGAGGGCGACCGCGAGGGCCCCGACGGCGGTGAGAGTCTTGCGACCGAAGGTCATGATGGAATTCCTTTCTGTACTACCGATACATCGCGGTCCACGCGCCGGATTGCCCGACCGGTTTTCGCCGCGTCGATGAACCGATGTAGACAACGCGAATGTGACCGCTTGCGTTCCCCTTGATGGCGGAAGCTTGACCAAAAAAGGGCGTCGCCCGGTGTGTCTTTCCTGCAACGCGGGGCCATGCCGCTACGGAATCGGGAAATACCGGTAAAATAAGGTCTTTCAGGCCTCCGGTTCGCTCACTATATGGCGTTCTGGCGGTAACGATCGGTTCACCATGCCTACATTGGGCACGCCGCTTCCGGGGGGTATTCCGTGTCCGACTACGTCTTCCTGATCCTCGGCCTCGTGGTCCTCGTGGCGGCCGGGGACCTGCTGGTGCGCGGCTCCGTCTCGCTCGCCGAACGGCTCGGCATACCGCCGCTCATCATCGGCCTGACCATCGTCGCCTGCGGCACCTCGGCGCCCGAGCTGTTCATCAGCGTCGGCGCCGCCCTCGAGGGCGCCGGCGGCATCGCCATCGGCAATGTGGTCGGCTCCAACATCGCCAACATCCTACTGGTGCTCGGCCTGCCGGCGCTGATCTCGCCGATCCAGACGCGCGAGGACGGCATCACCCGCAACACCGCCTTCATGATCGTCGTCAGCATCGTCTTCGCGGCGCTGTGCTTCGTCGGTCCTCTCGACCGCCCCCAGGGCGTGTTGCTACTCGCCATGCTCGCCTATTTCCTCTGGAACTCCGTGCATCACGCGCGCCGCGCGCGCCGAAGCGAGCCGGCGGTCGGCGAGCATCCCCATGCCTGGTGGCTGATCGCGCTCTTCATCGCCGGCGGCCTCGCCGGCCTGCCGCTCGGCGCCCATCTGACCGTCGACGCGGCGCGCTCCATCGCGCTTTCCTGGGGCATCTCGGAAGCCGCCGTCGGTCTCACCATCGTCGCCGTCGGCACCTCGCTGCCGGAGATCGCCGCTTCGTTGATGGCGGCGGCGCGCGGCAGCCACGGCATCGCGCTCGGCAACGTCGTCGGCTCGAACCTCTTCAACATCACCGCGGTGATGGGCGTGACCTCCTCGATCACTCCTGTCGACATCCCGCCGCCGCTGCTGCATCTCGACATCTGGGTGATGCTGGCGACCGCCCTGCTGCTGCTGCCCTTCGTGCTCGGCGAGCGGCGCATCGGCCGCGTCGCCGGGCTGGCTTTCCTGCTCGGCTATGCAGCCTACGTAATTGCCGTATTCTCGGGACATGCCGTCTGACGGCTCCCCCGGTTCCCCGGCGCGCAGCGCGCGGGGCAGGTAATCTCGTAGAACAGGTAATCTCGTATAACTCCTGGAATGAGCGACACCGACACGCCGAAAACAGCCGCCTCCGCGATTCGCGGCGCCGAGCTCATCGCGAGCCATGTGAAGCGCCTGCCCAAGGGGCCCGGCGTCTACCGCATGCTCGACGCCGCCGGCGACCCGCTCTATGTCGGCAAGGCGCGCTCGCTCAAGGCCCGCGTCACCAACTACACGCGCCCGCAGGGACAGCCCTTCCGCATCCAGCGCATGATCGCCGAGACGGCGGCGATGGAATTCGTCTCGACCAACACCGAGACCGAGGCGCTGCTGCTCGAAGCCAACATGATCAAGCGGCTGCGGCCGCGCTACAACGTGCTGATGCGGGACGACAAGTCGTTCCCCTACATCCTCATCGCCCGCGACCATCCCGCCCCGCCCATCGTCAAGCATCGCGGCGCGCGCAACCGCAAGGGCGACTATTTCGGCCCCTTCGCCTCCGCCGGCGCCGTCAACCGCACGCTCAACGCGCTGGAGCGCGCCTTCCTGCTGCGGTCGTGCTCCGACACCGTCTACGAGACGCGCACCCGGCCCTGCCTGCTGTTCCAGATCAAGCGCTGCTCGGCGCCCTGCACCGGCGAGATCGACCCGGCCGCCTATCAGGGCCTCGTCGACCAGGCGACGGCCTTCCTCACCGGCAAGAGCCAGAACGTCCGCGAGGCGCTGTCGAAGCAGATGCAGGAAGCCTCCGAGGCTCTCGATTTCGAGCGCGCCGCCGTCTATCGCGACCGCCTCCAGGCGCTGAGCCACATCCAGTCGCAGCAGGGCATCAACCCGCGCGGCGTCAGGGAGGCCGACGTCTTCGCCTGCCACCAGGACGGCGGCCAGAGCTGCATCCAGGTGTTCTTCTTCCGCGCCGGCCAGAACTGGGGCAACCGCGCCTATTTCCCCAAGGCCGACAAGACGCTGGAGCCGGAGGCGGTGCTGGAGAGCTTCGTCACCCAGTTCTACGACGACAAGCCGGCGCCGCGCGAGATCTACATGAGCCACGCGCCCGAGGACGCCGCCCTCATCGGCGAGGCGCTCGGCGTGCGCGCCGGCCACCGGGTGAGCGTCCACGTGCCGCAGCGCGGCGAGAAGCGGGCGCTGGTCGAGGACGCGCTCGCCAATGCCCGCGAGGCGCTCGGCCGCCGCCTCGCCGAGACCGGCTCGCAGGCGCGCATGCTCGAGGGCGTCGCCGACATCTTCAATCTCGACGGGGCGCCGGAGCGCATCGAGATCTACGACAACAGCCACATCATGGGCACCGGCGCGGTCGGCGGCATGGTCGTCGCCGGCCCCGAGGGCTTCGAGAAGAACCAGTACCGCAAGTTCAACATGAAGGGCGAGGACCTCGCGCCGGGCGACGACTACGGCATGATGCGCGAGATGCTGCAGCGCCGCTTCGCCCGCCTGCTGAAGGAGATGGAGGGCGATTCGCCGCCGCCGGTCCCAGACCTCGTCCTCATCGACGGCGGCGCCGGGCAGCTTTCCGCCGCCACCGCCGTGATGGAGGAGCTCGGCCTCTCCGACATTCCGCTGGTCGCCATCGCCAAGGGCGAGGAGCGCGACGCCGGCCGCGAGAAGTTCTTCCTGCCCGGCGCCCAGCCGGTCATGCTGCCGCCGCGCGACCCGGTGCTCTATTTCCTGCAGCGGCTGCGCGACGAGGCCCACCGCTTCGCCATCGGCTCGCACCGCGCCAGGCGAGCCAGGCAGATCCACGCCAACCCGCTGGACGACATCGCCGGCATCGGCCCGACCCGCAAGCGCGCGCTGCTGCACCATTTCGGATCGGCCAAGGCGGTGAGCCGCGCCGCCCTCGCCGACCTCGAGGCGGCGCCCGGCATCAGCGCCCGCACCGCCCGCCAGATCTACGATCACTTCCACGAGAAGGGCTGATGCGCCGCACCCGCCGCCATTGACCTTGCCGCGCGCAATGTGCAGTTACGGTAGGGTCGGGTTCCCATCGATGCGGGGTCCGACCCCAGAGGTGCGACCTTGACCGACCGGCCCGTCTCCATGCCCCGACATGTCCTGGCGCTGCCCAACATCCTCACCTACGGGCGGATCGTGGCGGTGCCCGCGGTGGCGGCGACCTTCTTCATCGAAGGCGATTTCGGACGCTGGCTGGCGCTGGCGATCTTCGCCGTCGCCTCGATCACCGATTTCTTCGACGGCTATCTGGCGCGCGCCTGGCACATGCAGTCGGCGATCGGCCGCATGTTCGACCCCATCGCCGACAAGCTGCTGGTGGCGACCACCATCGTCATCCTCGTCGGCGACTGGACCATCGGCGGCTGGTCGCTGATCGCCGGCCTCATCATCCTGTGCCGCGAGATCCTCGTCTCCGGCCTGCGCGAGCTGCTGGCCGAGCTGCGCGTCTCCGTTCCGGTGACCCGGCTCGCCAAGTGGAAGACCACCGTGCAGATGGTCGCGCTCGGCTTCCTGATCGCCGGCGACGCCGGCGACAAGGTCCTGCCGCACACCACCGAGATCGGTCTGACGCTGCTGTGGATCGCCGCCGTGCTGACGCTCTACACCGGCTGGGACTACCTCAGGGCCGGCCTCAAGCACGTCATCGAGGAAGACACGTGAAGCTTCGCTATTTCGCCTGGGTCCGCGAGCGCATGGGGCGCGAGGCGGAGGAGATCGAGCAGCCGGCCGGCGTCGCGACCGTCGCCGAGCTGATGGCGTGGCTCGCCGCCCGCGACGAGCAGGGCGCCCACGCCTTCGAGCATTCGGGCGTCATCCGCGCCGCCATCGACCAGCACCACGTCGCCCACGACGCGCCCGTCGAGGGGGCCGGCGAGATCGCCTTCTTCCCGCCGATGACCGGCGGCTGACGATACGGGCGCCGGCGATGGCGACGATCCGCATCCAGCAGGACCCCTTCGACCTCGCCGCCGAGGCGGCGGCGCTCGCCCGCGGGCGTTCCGACATCGGCGCCGTCGTCACCTTCACCGGGCTCTGCCGCGACGAGGGCGGCCGGCTGGCGGCGCTCGAGCTCGAGCACTATCCCGGCATGGCCGAGGCCGAGATCGCCCGCATCGCGGCGGAGGCGGAAAGCCGCTGGAGCCTGCTCGGCCTCACCGTCATCCACCGCTTCGGACGCATCGCGCCGGGCGAGGACATCGTCCTCGTGGTCGCCGCCTCCAGCCACCGCCGCGACGCCTTCGAGGCGGCCGACTTCCTGATGGACTATCTGAAGACCCGCGCACCCTTCTGGAAGAAGGAGCACGCCCGCGACGGCACCGAAAGCGGCTGGGTCGAGGCCCGCGAGGTCGACGACGCCGACGCCGCCCGCTGGGAGCGCTGAGCGGCCTTCTTTCCGCCGGAAAGCCCCCGGCAAATCGCTTCCCGCGACGCTGACGACGAGCATGCGGGACGCTGCCATTGACCGCCCTATCGGCATATGCGGACGCCGACGCCGCTCCGCTGGAACGGCGCTTCGCGCTGCCGGCCTCGCTGGCGCTCCACCTGCTCGTCCTGGCGCTGCTCGCCTTCTCGCTGACGCTGCGCCCGCCTCCCCCGCCACCGATGCGCCCGGTGCTCGTCGAGCTCGTCAGCCCGCGCCGGTTCCAGACCCCGCCGCCACCGCGGCCCGCCCCGGCCAGCCAACGCGCCGGCCGCCGCGCCGGCGGCTTCATCCATGCGGCGGCCATCCTGTCGGAAAAGGCGCTCGCCGACCCGCGCAGCCGCCAGGCCCGCGAGGCGCTTCCCTCGCTCGATGTCGAGGAGCGCATCCTGCAGCTCTGCAATCTGGAGGCGATGGAGCAGACGGCGGCATGGAACCCGGCATATCATCCAAGCTATGTCGTCGCCTATGCGCGCGAGGATATCCGCATTCGCGACGAGACGATCGTCGCCGATGGCGCGGCGTTCCTGAGCGACGGCACCTGGTACGAACTCGCCTATCACTGCGCCGTGACGCCGGATTTCACCAGGATCGCGGGCTTCGACTTCCGCGTCGGGTCGTCGATCCCCCGCGAGGACTGGGAGGCATATACCCTGCCGACCGGCATCGATCCCGGCCCGGCAAAGGGCGCGACGGCGGAAAACTAGAGGGTCAGGACCTAGGCGATCAGCCGCGGATTCCGAGGCTGATACCTCCCCATTCGTCTTCCACGTCCGCCTCCCGGCTCCTGATGAGACCGGCGGTGAATTCGAAGAGCGCGCGAAGCCAGTTCGTATTCGTCGCGTGCCCCGCCGTGGGAACCGCGCTCACCGCCAGGGCAGAGATGCCCGCCAATGCCACAAGCCGCAGAACGGCGCGCCGGTTCGGGCGGAACGATCCGGCCGCAGCGCCCGCGGCGGCCGGGACGGCAAGCGGAAGCGCGCCCTTGGCGACCTTCGCGCGGACCCGGTCGAGCATTTCGAACACCTGGCTTTCGATCTGCGCATTGGCCGCCTTGGCGGTTGCCGTGCGATCGCGGGCACCCGCGATCGAATTGGCGGGAAAGGAATCCTGATATGCCTGGTCGTAGCTTCGCTTGGCCTCTGCGCGCGCGCCGCGCTTGACGCTGCCGCGCGAGAATTTCCGGGATTGCCGGAACTCCGCCGTCGCCCCCTTGATCAGGGCCAAGGCATAACCGGCATAGGGTTGCATGCTCATTCTCGGTTGTTCCTGGTTGGCGTGGGCGAAATCCTATGGTCCGCGAGCGCGGGTTCAAGCACGCAGTGGTTGAACGAAGTCGCCGGCCCCGATGAAAAGTCGTGCGGCGAAAGACTCCAGGTCATGAACGCATAAGCGGGATCGGCAAGGCCGGCGCGATCAGGCCACGTTGAGCTCGCGCATGTCCTGCGGGTTGCGCTCCCGCAGCAGCGCGGCGGTCTCCGCCTCCTCGACCGGGCGGCTGAACAGGAAGCCCTGGATCAGCGAGCAGCCCATCGCCTTCAGCAGGTCGAGCTGCTCCTGCGTCTCCACTCCCTCGACCACGCATTTGAGATCGAGGTTGCGGCACAGGTCGACGATGGTGCGGACGATGTCGCGGGTCGCCTTGTCGGTGGTCAGCTTGTGGGTGAAGGTGCGGTCGATCTTGATGCGGTCGACCGGCAGCTGCTGGACATGCGACAGGCTTGAGAAGCCGGTGCCGAAATCGTCGAGCGCGATGGTCGCGCCCATGTCGCGGATCAGGTTCAGCGAGTCGGTGGCGCGGTCGAAATCCTGCAGCACCGCCGACTCGGTGATCTCGAAGGTGATGCGCTTCGCCGGCACGCCCGACCGCTCGACCCCGGTGACGAGCCGCACCATGTAGTCGGGCGAGCACAGGTCGAAGGTCGACAGGTTGAAGGACAGGCCGATCGTCTCCGGCCAGCTCTGCGCCGCGCGCAACGCCTTGGCCAGCAGGATCGAGGTCAGCCGGCCGATCATCCCCGCCTGCTCGGCGGAGCGGATGAAGACGTTCGGCGAGATCGTGCCGAGCACCGGGCTGTGCCAGCGCGCCAGCGCCTCGAAGGCCATGATGCGGCCGGTATGGGCGTCGATGATCGGCTGGTAGACGACCGACAGTTCCTCGTCGAGATCGGCCTCGCGCAGCCGGTGGGCGATGGTGCTCACCTCGCGGATGATCGTCTCGTGCTCGTTGGAGAACAGGCACACCGTGCCCTTGCTGTTCTGCTTGGCGTAGCACAGCGCGTAGTCGGCGCGCTCGAACAGGATCTCCGCCGTGTCGCCGGCCGCCGGATAGGCGGCGAAGCCGAGCGTCGCGGCGACGCGGGCGGTGCCCTCCTTCATCTGGAACGGCACCTCGAGCACCTTGCAGATGCGCGTGCCGAACTCGATGAGGTCCTCCTCGCTGCCCGGCTCGCGCAGGATCAGCCCGAACTCGTCGCCGCCGAGCCGCGCCAGCATCACATTGTCCGGCATCAGGTCGGAGAGCCGCTGCCCGGTCTGCACCAGCAGCTTGTCGCCGGCGATGTGGCCGAAGACGTCGTTGATCGGCTTGAAGCCGTCGAGGTCGAGAATGCCGACGACCAGCGGCTTGCCGGTGCCCTCGCAGGCGCCGATGCGCTCCTCCAGCTCGGCGAAGAAGGAGCGCCGGTTCGGCAGCCCCGTCAGGCTGTCGAGATTGGCGAGCTTCATGTTCTCGGCGTTGAGCTGCTCCATCCGCCGGCCCTGCTCGGCCTGCTTGCGCTCGTTCTCGATGAGCTCGTTGAAATTGCGCGAATGGCGGAAGGTGATGAACAGCATCGCGCCGGTGACCAGCGCCATGTTGAGCGCGACCGCGCGGAAGACGGCGACGTCGGACAGCGCCAGATAGCAGACCGCGGGGACGACCACCGCCGCCGCCATCATCGTCGAGGCGAGCCGCAGATACATGATGCAGGTGACGCAGACGATGCCGGTCAGGCACAGGAAGAAGATCGCATGCCCCTGCGCATAGGGATCGCCATAGGGGAACAGCGCCCCGACCCAGGCCGCCAGCACGGCGCCGATCAGGGTCGAGTTGACGGTGACGGCGCCGAGCTTCTTGCGCACGCTGCGGTCGCTCAGCCGGTCGACCCTGATGCGCAGCAGGTAGAGCGAGCGCCAGCCCGCGGCCGCCGTCAGCACGAGCGGGACGATCCCCGTCAGATAGAGGGGCGCCACGCCATAATGCGTGTAGGACACCGCCGCCATGCTGGTGACGATGATGAGATACATGAGCGGAATCTGGCGCGACAGCGCCTGGAAGCGCGCCCGGTTCAGTTCGGGATTTTCCTCGCCCTCGCCAAGCAGGCGCGCGAGCTTCCTGTAGACCGGCATCCCGTCCCCCGACGAATACTGTCCCCGGCCCCCGCATGCGCAGGAACCGCCGAAGGATGGGTGACGGGAGTAAAGATCGAGTTATCGGCGGCCGCGCTCGAAGCAGCCGCCGAGGGAGCGCGGAATTCTACGCGGCCTTCTTCTTCGGCTGCACCGCCGCCATGTAGTCGTTCATCAGCACCTGCGTGATTTCTCCGGGCTTGAACGAATAGTTCGCGATCTCCGACACCGGCGTGACTTCCGCCGCCGTGCCGGTGATGAAGCACTCGCTGAACTCGGCCATCTCCTCGGGCTGCATGTGGCGCTGGACGACCTTGATCTGGCGGTCCTGCGCGAGCCCGATGACGGTGCGCCGCGTGATGCCGTCGAGGAAGCAGTCCGGCGTCGGCGTGTGGATCTCGCCGTCGCGGACGAAGAACACGTTGGCGCCCGTCGCCTCGGCGATATGGCCGCGATAGTCGAGCATCAGCGCGTCCGCGTAGCCCTTGGATTCGGCCGCGTGCTTCGACAGCGTGCAGATCATGTAGAGGCCGGCCGCCTTCGCCTTGCAGGGGATGGTCGCCGGGTCCGGGCGGCGCCACTCGGCGAGGTCGAGGCGGATGCCCTTCAGCCGCTCCTCCGGCTTGAAGTAGGACGGCCATTCCCAGATGGCGATCGCCAGGTTGATGCGGTTCGACTGCGCCGAGACGCCCATCATCTCGCTGCCGCGCCAGGCGACGGGGCGCACATAGGCGTCGACATAACCCTGCTTGGTCAGCGTCTCGCGGCACGCCTCGTCGATCGCCTCGACCGAATAGGGGATCTCGAAGCCGAGGATGCGGCCAGAATCGACGAGCCGCTGGGTGTGCTCGGTCAGCTTGAAGATCTCGCCGCCATAGGCGCGCTCGCCCTCGAAGACGCTCGAGGCGTAGTGCAGGCCGTGGGTCAGCACGTGAATCTTGGCGTCCTTCCAGGGAACGAACTCCCCGTTGAGCCATATCCAGCCGTCGCGCTGGTCGAATGCCGGTCCCGCCATGTCGTTTCTCCCCGGGGGTCGCGCTTCCCTTTGCCGGGCCGCCCCGTCTTTACTTGCCTAATCCTGATGCCGGGATATGGTCCGCGTGAACCGCGGGCCGGCCGGCTTGCATGTCGCACGTCTCGTCGCGGCACGGCTTTCTGACTAGCAGGTCAGATCGTGTCGCAGCAATGATCGTTCTTGTAACAATCGAACAAGAATACGTCAATATGGCTGACATAAATTTTTCGCAAGCGCCCGACGCCGCCGACAGCGGGGACGGCGCAGTCGCGCGCCGCGGCGGCGAACCGCCGGCCTGGAGCCTGATCGAGCTGCTGTTCTTCGCCTATCGCGACTTCACCGGCGATCCCGACGCGCTGCTCGCCGAATTCGGCTTCGGCCGCGCCCATCACCGGGTGCTGCATTTCGTCAACCGCAATCCCGGCCTGACCGTCGCCGAGCTGCTGGACATCCTCAAGATCACCAAGCAGAGCCTCGGCCGGGTCCTCAAGCAGCTCGTCGACGAGCGCTACATCGAGAGCCGCACCGGCGCCGAGGACCGCCGCCAGCGCCAGCTCTTCACCACCCCGCGCGGCCGCGCGCTGGCGCTCAGGCTCGCCGAGCCGCAGTCGCGGCGCATCCGCGCGGCGCTCGCCGAGGTCGGCCCCGAGGGCGCCGCAATGTTCCATGATATCCTCTTCGCCATGGTCAACGCGGCGGAACGCGAGAAGGTCGAGAGGATCATCGCCGACCGCGACACGCAGCCGGAGGAACGATGATGGCGGTACAGCCCGCCCCCGCGACCGGGGAAGACGCGCCCGCCAGGCGCGTCGCGACCGACGACAACGCCGTGCACGTGCTGATCGTCGACGACGACCGGCGCATCCGCACCCTGCTACACCGCTATCTCAGCGAGCGCGGCTACCGCGTCACCACCGCCGAGACGGCGGCCGATGCGCGCGCCCACATGGCCGGCCTCGCCTTCGACATCCTGATCCTCGACGTGATGATGCCGGGCGAGACGGGCTTCTCGCTGGCCGAGGAGCTGCGCAAGGGCTCCGACGTGCCGATCCTGATGCTCACCGCGCGCTCCGAGGCCGAATACCGCATCAAGGGGCTGGAGATCGGCGCCGACGACTATCTGCCCAAGCCCTTCGACCCGCGCGAGCTGCTGCTGCGCATCAACAACATCATGCGCCGCCGCAAGGCCGAGGAACCGCAGGCCCAGGAGGTGCGCTTCGGCCCCTTCACCTTCCACGTCGCCCGCGGCGAGCTCAAGCGGCAGGGCGAGCCGGTCCGCCTGACCGAGCGCGAGCGCGACATGCTGCGCCTCTTCGCCGCCCATCCCAACGATACCGTGCCGCGCACCGACCTCGCCGGCGACACCGACGGCAGCGAGCGCGCCGTCGACGTCCAGGTCAACCGCCTGCGCCGCAAGATCGAGCAGGACCCCTCCAACCCGATCTTCCTGCAGACCGTGCGCGGGATAGGCTACCGCCTGCATACCGACTAGATTTCCCTGATGGTCACGGCGAGCGACATCACCCGGCCGATACGAACCTGGCGGGTCGCATGGCACAGGATGCTGAAGCGCATCCGCTCGCACTGGATCGTCAAATCGGTCACCGGCCCGCTCGCCAAGCGGATGCCGACCGGACTCTACGCCCGCTCGCTGCTCATCATCGTCACGCCGGTCGTGCTGCTGCAGGCGGTCGTCGCCTTCGTCTTCATGGAGCGCCACTGGGACCGCGTCACCGGCCGCCTGTCGGCCGCCGTCACCCAGCAGATCGCCGCCGTCATCGACGTCTACGAAACCTTCCCGCAGGACGCCGAGAAGCAGCAGCTCACCCGCATCGCCGCCGAGCGGCTGGGCCTGACGATCTCCTTCCTGCCGCCCGACCCGCTGCCGCCGGCCGGCCCCAAGCCCTTCTTCTCGCTGCTCGACCAGACACTCAGCCGCGAGATCACCACGCGCATCGCCCGCCCCTTCTGGATCGACACGGTGGGCCGCTCCAACCTCGTCGAGATCCGCATCCAGCTCCCCGACTCGGTGCTGCGCGTCATCGCCCCGCGCAACTCCGCCTACGCCTCGAACTCGCACATCTTCATCGTCTGGATGATCGTCACCTCGCTGATCCTGATGGCGGTGTCGATCGCCTTCCTGCGCAACCAGATCAAGCCGATCCAGCGCCTCGCCGACGCCGCCGAGGAATTCGGCAAGGGCCGGCCGCTGCCCGACGACTTCCACCCCAGCGGCGCCCGCGAGGTCCGCCAGGCCTCCTTCGCCTTCATCGAGATGAGCTCGCGCATCGAGAAGCAGATGGAGCAGCGCACCACCATGCTGAACGGCGTCAGCCACGATCTGCGCACCATCCTGACCCGCTTCCGCCTGCAGCTCGCGCTGCTGCCCGACAGCCCGGAGACGCGCGACCTGACCGCCGATGTCGACGAGATGCAGGAGATGCTGGAGGACTACCTGTCGTTCGCCCGCGGCGATTCCGGCGAGGCCTCGGTGGAGACCGACATCACCGCCATGCTGCGGGCGCTGGCGAGCGACGCCGAGCGCGCCGGCCACACGGCCAAGGTGTCGGTGCCCGCCGACCTCACCGCCATCGTCCGGCCCAACGCGCTGAAGCGCTGCCTGACCAACCTCGTCGACAACGCCTGCAGCTTCGGCGACGACATCCGCATCACCGCCGCCATCCGCAAGCGCAGGCTGATCGTGCATGTCGACGACGACGGCCCCGGCATCCCCAGGGACCGCCGCGACGACGTCTTCCGCCCCTTCGTGCGCCTCGACGACGCCCGCAACCAGGACCGCAGCGGCACCGGCCTCGGGCTCTCCATCGCCCTCGACATCGCCCGCGCCCATGGCGGCGATATCGAGCTGTCGGACAACCCCGAGGGCGGCCTCAGGGCGACGCTGACCATACCGGTCTGACGATACGCAACCATATAGTTGCCTTTTCCATCGGGCTGCCTTATATGATGCGCAACCCGGAGGTTGCGTGATGTCGGATGTCATCGAGAAGGAAGTCGTGCTGAAGGCGCCGGTCGGGCGCGTCTGGCGGGCGCTGACCGACCATCGCGAGTTCGGCGCGTGGTTCCGCGTCAAGCTCGAGGGGCCGTTCCGCGTCGGCGAGGAGTCGCGCGGCCGGATTACCTATCCGGGATACGAGCACATCCGCTGGCGCGCCACCGTCGTCGAGATGGACGAGCCGCGCCGTTTCGCGCTGCGCTGGCACCCCTATGCGATCGATCCCGACCGCGACTATTCCGGCGAGCCGACCACCCTCGTCGAGTTCCTGCTGGAGCCCGGCGACGATGGCGGCACGCGGCTCGTCGTCCGCGAATCCGGTTTCGACGCGCTGCCGCCGGAGCGCCGCGACGAGGCGTTCCGGATGAACGACAATGGCTGGCGGCTGCAGATGGGCAATATAGGCGAGCATGTCGACGGCGCTGCCTGAAGCCGCGCCGGCGCGCGATCCCGGGCTGGCGCGGGCCTTCGCCGCGCTCGGCGACCCGACGAGGCTCGACCTCGTCGCGCGCCTGCACGAACGCTCCGGCCGCTCGATCAGCGAACTCGCCTCGGGCACGCCGCTCACCCGCCAGGCCGTGACCAAGCACCTGCGCGTGCTGGAGGGCGCCGGCCTCGTCGAGGCCCGGCGCGAGGGCCGCGTCGCCCGCTACGAGATCCGCCGCGAGCGCTTCGACGACATCGGCGCGTTCCTGCGCGTGGTCTCCCGGCAGTGGGATGACGCGCTCGGCCGCCTCGAAAGCCATCTTTCCCGTGACGATCTTTCCAACGATTAGGAGTTCAAAACGATGAAGGGACCGCCCCGGCCATTCCTGATGTTTTCCGGCGAGCGCTACGGCAGGGCCGAGGAGGCCGTCGGCTTCTACACCTCGGCGCTGCCGGATTCCCGCATCGTCTCCGTGGATCGCTACGGACCCGGCGGCAACGAGCGCGAGGGCACCGTGCGGCTGGCGCATTTCATCCTCGCCGGCCGGGAATTCATGGCCATCGACAGCGTGATGGACCACGGCTTCAATTTCACGCCGTCGGTGTCCTTCTTCCTCACCGCCGGCGACGAGGACGAGTTCGCGGCGCTCGTCGAGGCGATGGCCGCGGACGGGCAGATGCTGATGCCGCCGGACGACTACGGCTTCAGCCGTCGCTTCTGCTGGTTCAATGACCGCTTCGGCGTCTCCTGGCAGCTCAATCTGGAATAGGACGATCCGGAATAGGCGCCCGCTAGAACAGCCGGCCGCCCTTCGGCACCTCCAGCGAGGGGCCGATCAGGACTACCTCGCCGTCGCCGTCCGGCACGCCGAGGACCAGCACCTCGGACATGAACTTGCCGATCTGCCGCGGCGGGAAGTTCACCACCGCCAGCACCTGCCGGCCGATCAGCGCTTCAGGCTTGTAGTGCCTGGTGATCTGCGCCGAGGACTTGCGCGTCCCCAGCGGCTCGCCGAAATCGACCCACAGCTTGATCGCCGGCTTGCGCGCCTCCGGAAAGGGCTGCGCGTCGACGACCGTGCCGACGCGGATGTCGACCTTGAGGAAATCGTCGAAGGAGATTGCCGCGGCGGGCTCGCCCCCGCTCATATGCCGCCGCCCGCGTCGACGGTCTCGGCGCCGCCGCGCCGGCGTCCGCCGCGCAGGATGGAGCCGGCGAAGCGGGCGACCCCGCGCGCCAGCCGGCAGGCGTCCTCGCCGCGCCGCACGATGCGCTCGCCCTCGTTCAGGTGCCGGTCTAGCGCCGCCATGGTCCGCGCCAGCCCCGGATCGTCGTCGTCGATGAACACCCGCATGGTCCGCGCCGCGATCAGCACCAGGCCCTGCGCCCGCAGGCGTCCGCGCCCGCCGCTGGCGTCGATGCCGGCGGCCTCCATCATCCAGACCATGGAGTTGACCGCCGCCCGGTTCGCCTCCAGCGCCGAGGCCGGGTCGCGCATCATGGCGCGCGCCACCGATCTCGCCGCCGCCCGGTGCGGCTTCAGATAGTCGAAGCGGGCGACCATGATGTCGAACAGCCGCTCGCGCGCCGGCTCGTCCTCCAGGTCGCGGTCGATGCCGGCGAGCACCGCCTCGTCGACACGCTTGCCGAAGGCGGAAAGGATCGCCGTCTTGCCCGGGAATTCCCGGCGCAGGGTCGCGAGATCGGTGCCGGCGCGCGCCGCGATGTCGGACAGCCGCACCCGCTCCCACGGCCCCTCCGCCGCCAGCGCCAGCGCCGCGTCGACGACCGCGTCGCGGGAAATCTCCGCCGCGCCGCCCTTGCTCCCCTTGCCGGTCTTGCTGGCCATGACCCGAACCTCCGAACCTCGTTGATCGCTACCGATCAACATAGCGAACGCCGGAGGCCGTTCAATGTCGCGATGGCGGGGGTGCGGCGTTCAGCCGCCGAGCTCCTGGCCGCGCTTCTTCGCGGCGGCGACGGCCTCGCGCATCAGCTTCTCGAGCCCGTCATCGCCCATCAGCACCGAAAGCGCCGCCGCCGTCGTGCCGCCCGGCGAGGTCACGTTCTTGCGCAAGGTCGCGGGCTCCTCGGGCGACTGGTGAAGCAGCTCGCCGGCGCCCTGCACGGTCTCGCGCGCCAGCAGCATCGCCAGTTCGGGGTCGAGGCCTGCCGCCTCGCCGGCCTTCGCCATGCATTCGGCGAGATGGAAGACATAGGCCGGGCCGGAGCCCGATACCGCCGTCACCGCGTCCATCAGCGCCTCGTCCTCGATCCACGCCGTCTTGCCGCAGGCCGACAGCAGCCGCGTCGCGGTCTCGCGCTCGGCCGGCGACGCATGGTCGTTGGCGACCAGCACGCTCATGCCGCGGCCGATCGCCGCCGGCGTGTTCGGCATGGCGCGCACGATGGGCCGCGTCGACCCCGCATGGCGGGCGAGATTGGCGATGGTCTTGCCGGCGGCGACGGAGACCAGCAGCGTCCGCGGCCCGAAATGCCTCACCGCCTTCGGCAGCACCTCGTCCATCACCTGCGGCTTCACCGCGACCACGGCGACGTCGGGGGCGTCGGACGTATCGGGGTTGAGGGCGATCCCCTTCTCGGCGATCAGCGCCGCCATCTCCGGCGGCGGGCCGGGATCGAGCACCGTCACGTTCTCAGGCCTGATCCCGTTGGCGAGCCAGCCGCCGAGCATCGCGCCGCCCATCTTCCCCGCGCCCACCAGCAGGACGCGGAGCGATCCCGCCTCGCTCATGCCTCGCCGGCGGTCTCGAACAGCACCGCCTCCAGCGCCTCCTCGGCGCTCTTGCCGGCCCAGATGACGAACTGGAACGCCTGGTAGTAGCGCTCGCAGGCGTCCATCGCGCATTCCAGCATCACCTGGCACTGGCGCTCATTGGCGTCGGCGCCGCCCGACAGCGGCAGCGCGTGGCGGAACATCACCACGCCCTCCTGGATCCACAGGTCGAAATGCCCGAGCCACAGCTGCTCGTTGATGCGGCAGATCAGCTTCACCGTCTCGGCGCGGCGCAGGTCCGGCACCTTGAGGTCGAAGGCGCAGGCCAGATGCAGCGCCTCGATCTCGTCCATCCAGGTGAAGGAGACGTGGTAGTCGCTCGCCCGCCCGTTCACCGAAATGGTGATCTCATGGTCGCCGGTACGATCGAAGCTCCAGTCGTTGAACGACGCGATCTGCTCGACCGTGTCGACCGGGTTGGACACGCGCACGGCATCGAACTCGGCGATTTCCATGGATCATACCTCGCTGGGTAAAAGGCGATGCGGATAGGCCGCGGACGCTGCCCCGATCACGTCTGCGGCTGAAATGGAAACGGCCGGACACGAGGTGCCGGCCGCGTTCGGGTCAAGTCCTTCTTGCGGACCTCGCCGGTCCGTTGCTCTTGCGCGCGAAGGCAAATCGAATCGCGTCATGGGGCCAATATATCGTGGCCTTTTCGAAGGACGCTACCGATTGTGAAGCAATCCGGTTAATTCCCTGTTAACGGAAATTAACCCTTTGCTGAATCGTTAGGATTCAATCTTTCCGCGGCTTCTTCGCCGGCGAAGCCTTGGCCGCCGCCGGCCGCTTCGCGGCGGGCTTGGCGGCCGCCTCCGGCGCCGTCCTCGCGGGCGCTCTCGCCGCCGCTTTGGGAGCCGGCGAGGCGGCGGGTTTGCCGCCCATGCGCGACAGCGCCGCCTCGAGAATCTCGATGCGCGACTTCAGCGCCTCGTTCTCGCCTCGCGCCTTCTCCGCCATCAGCCGCACCGCCTCGAACTCGTCGCGCTGGACGATGTCGAGGTCGCGCAGGATGCGCTCGGCCTGGCCGCGCATCACGGTGTCGATCTCGCCGCGCACGCCGCGCGCCACGCCGACCGCGTCGGTCATCAGGCGGGCCATCTCGTCGAGCAGGCGGTTGGAGGTCTGGGTCATCGCGCTAACGCTTTCCTCGCTCGCGGCGCACGGGTTCGCGGCCGCTTCGGTTCCGTGACGAATGTGGCCCCTGCCCCCGCCGGGTTCAAGGCGCTTTGCCGGAACGCGCGGCCCCCGCGTCCTTGACAGCACGGCGCGGATGGCGCGACACCTCGCCGGACCCGCCGGCGCTGAGCCGCCGGCCTCCGGACACGCACATGCCGCTCGCCATCGTCCTGCCCGTTCTCGATCCCGTCGCCGTCCAGCTCGGCCCGCTGGCGATCCGCTGGTACGCGCTGGCCTATATCGCCGGCATCGTCATCGGCTGGTGGTACGTGCTGCGGCTCGCCGGCCGGCCCGGCCTGTGGGGCGCGCGCCCCGCGCCCAGCCGCGCGGCCATCGACGACTGGGTGTTCTGGCTGACCCTCGGCGTCGTCCTCGGCGGGCGCATCGGCTACGTCCTCTTCTACGACCTGCCGGCCTATGTGAACGACCCCGCCGCCGTGCTGCGGCTGTGGGAGGGCGGCATGAGCTTCCACGGCGGCCTCGCCGGCGTCGCCCTCGCCACGGTCTTCACCGCGAGGAGGCACGGGATCGCGATCCTCTCGCTTGGCGACATCGCCTGCGCCGCCGCCCCCATCGGGCTGTTCCTCGGCCGCGTCGCCAACTTCATCAACGGCGAATTGTGGGGCCGCGAGAGCGACGCGCCGTGGGCGGTAATCTATCCGCCGGCCGGCCCGGCGCCCCGCCACGCCAGCCAGCTCTACGAGGCGGGGCTGGAGGGCGTCGCCCTGTTCATCCTCCTCGCCGTCTTCATCTGGCGCTACCGGGCGCTCAAATATGCCGGCCGCGTCACCGGGCTGTTCCTCATCGGCTACGCTTTCGCCCGCATCGTTGTGGAGAATTTCCGCGAGCCCGACCCGCAGCTCGGCTTCCTGTTCGGCGGTGTCACCATGGGCATGCTGCTGTCGGTGCCGATGATCCTGATCGGCGTCTGGCTCGTCATCCGCAGCATCGGCAGATGACGTCGCCGCTCGGCCGCGAGATCGCCGCGGCGGTCGCCCGCGACGGCCCGATGCGCCTCGACCGTTACATGGCGCGCTGCCTCGATCGCTACTACGCCGCCGGGACCGCCATCGGTGCGGCCGGCGACTTCACCACCGCGCCCGAGGTCAGCCAGATGTTCGGCGAGATCGTCGGCGCCTGGGCGCTGCATGTCTGGGAGACGATGGGCGCGCCTTCGTCGGTTCGTCTCGTCGAGCTCGGCCCCGGCCGCGGCACGCTCGCCGCCGACATGATGCGCATCGCCCGGCTGCGCCCGGCCTTCGCCGCCGGCCTCACCCTGCATCTCGTCGAGCGCAGCCCCGGCATGCGCGAGGCCCAGCGCCGCGCGCTCGCGGCCCATGACCGCGTCTTCTGGCACGACGATTTCACCACCGTGCCGGAAGGCCCGGCGATAATCGTCGCCAACGAGTTCTTCGACGCCCTGCCGGTCCGCCAGTTCGTGCGCCGCAACGGAAGCTGGCGCGAGCGCGCCGTCGGCATCGACGGCGGGGCGCTCGCCCTCGCCGAGACCGAGGCCGCCGATCCGCCGCCCTTCGAGGCGGAGGACGGCGCGATAGCCGAGCGCCACGAGGCCGGCGCGGTGCTCGCCGGCAACATCGGCGCGCGCATCGCAGGCGGGCGCGGGGCGTGCCTGATCGTCGACTACGGCTATGCCGGCCCGGCCTTCGGCGATTCGCTGCAGGCGATGCGCGGCCACGGCTTCGCCGACCCGCTCGCCGACCCCGGCGAGGCCGACCTCACCGCCCATGTCGATTTCGCGCAGCTCCTCGGCGCGGCGCGCGCCGCCGGCGCACGGGTCGCCGGGCCGATGGGACAGGGCGCCTTTCTCGGCGCCCTCGGCATCGGGCTGCGCGCCGAAAGGCTCGCCGCCGCCAATCCGGCCCGCCGCGCGGCCATCGAGGCCGACCTCGCCCGCCTCGCCTCGCCCGACGCCATGGGCGCGCTGTTCAAGGCCGCCGTCATCCACGACGCGGCGACGCCGCTGCCGCCGCCCTTCGCCGCGGCCAAGTGAACGCCGCGCCGTTTGACTCGCCCTTCGAAGGCGCGCAACTCTCGGCGACGAACACACGCGGCCCATCCGGGCGGGACGATCCCATGAAACTCGAACTCGACGAACTCGCCGGCCTCGACGGCATCGCCCACGGCTTCTTCGGGCGCCGCGGCGGCGTCTCCGAGGGCATCTATTCCGGCCTCAATATCGGCCTCGGCTCGAAGGACGACCCGACCCGCATCCGCGAGAACCGCCGCCGCATCGCCGACGCCATGGGCGTCGAGCCGCGCCGCCTGCTGACGCCCTACCAGATCCATTCCGACACCGCCGTCATCGTCTCCGAGCCATGGCCCGACTACCCCTCGGCGCGCGCCGACGGCATCGTCACCGGCACCCCCGGCCTCGCCGTCGCCGTCTCCACCGCCGACTGCACGCCGATCCTCTTCGCCGATGCGGAGAACCGGGTGGTCGGCGCCGCCCATGCCGGCTGGAAGGGCGCGCTGGCGGGGATCATGGACAGCGTCGTCGCCCGCATGGAGGAACTCGGCGCGAAACGCGGCAACATCCGCGCCGCCGTCGGCCCGACGATCCACCAGCGCTCCTACGAGGTCGGCCCGGAATTCCGCGACCGCTTCGTCGCCGACGAGACGGCCAATAAGCGCTTCTTCGTCGCCTCGCAGCGCCCGGCTCACTTCATGTTCGACCTGCCGGGCTACGTCGCCATGCGGCTCGACCGCCTCGGCATCGCCGGCTTCGGCAGCTCGGGCGTCTGCACCTATGAGGACGAGGACGGCTATTTCTCCTACCGCCGCTCGACCCATCGCGGCGAGAAGGACTATGGCCGCCAGATCTCCGCCATCGCCATCGGGAAATAGCATCATGGCACTGCATTTCGAGCGTTCGGAATTCGCCGCCCGGCATGCCCGGCTGAAGGCAAGGCTGGAGGCCGAGGGCCTCGACGGCCTGCTGATGTTCGCCCAGGAGAGCATGTTCTGGGCGACCGGCTACGACACCTTCGGCTTCTGCTTCTTCCAGTGCCTCTATTTCGGCGCCGACGGCCGCATCGCCCTGCTGACGCGCTCCGCCGACCTCCGGCAGGCCCGCCACACCTCGCTGATCGAGGATATCCGCATCTGGACCGACCAGGCCGGCGCAAACCCCGCCGTGCAGCTCCGCGACATGCTGGAGAGCCTCAGGGCGCGAGGCGCGAGGCTCGGCGTCGAATACGGTGCCCACGGCCTCACCGCCGCCAACGGCAAGCTGCTCGACGACGCCCTCGACGGCTTCGCGGTGCTGACCGACGCCTCCGACCTCGTCACCGCGCTGCGCGCCGTCAAGAGCCCGGCGGAGATCGCCTTCGTCGAGCGCGCCGCCGAGCTCGGCGACGCCGCCTGGGATGCCGCCCTCGAGGTCACCCGCGCCGGCGCCGACGAGGGCGACATTCTCGCCGCCATGCACAACGCCATCTTCTCCGGCGGCGGCGACTATCCGGCCAACGAGTTCATCATCGGCTCCGCCGAGGACGCGCTGCTTTGCCGCTACAAGGCGGGCCGCCGCAGGCTCTCCGAAAGGGACCAGCTCACCCTCGAATGGGCCGGCGTCTACCGCCATTACCACGCCGCCCTGATGCGCACCGTCTGCATCGGCGAGGCGACGCCGCGCCACCTGGAGCTCTACGCCGCCGCCCGCGCCGCCCTGGAGGCCGTCGAGGCGACGCTGGCGCCCGGCCGCACCGCCGGCGACGTCTTCGACGCCCATGCCCGCGTCATGGACGAGCACGGCCTTGCCGGCCACAGGCTCGCCGCCTGCGGCTATTCGCTGGGGGCGCATTTCACGCCGAGCTGGATGGACTGGCCGATGTTCTACCACGGCAATCCGTGGGTCCTCGAGCCGGGCATGGTGATGTTCGCCCACATGATCATCATGGACAGCGACAGCGGCACGGCGATGACACTCGGACGCACCTCGCTGGTCACCGCCACCGGTTCGCGGGTGCTTTCTGCCGCCCCGCTGGACCTCGCGGTCAAATGACGTTAGAGACTGCTATGGACTTGGGTCGAGGCTGCGCCGCTGGTGAAATCCGCCAGTTCCAGGAGCGAGGAGGAAGGACATGCAGCGCATATTCGACGCCGAGCGACGCCGAAATGGCGGATTTCGACGCGGCCCCTGCGGGGTTGGGCCGAAATCGTTCCTGAATGCGTCGAAAATGCTCGCCGGTGGTCGACACCGCCTTGCGCTTTTCTTCTGTTCAGGAACGATTTCGGCTCCAACGCAGCCTTCCTCCAAAGTCCATAGCAGTCTCTAGCCATGGGCCAATCGGCCCGCGCGGCATCCACGGCGCGGACTGCAAACCGCCGGCAAGGCGCCGCAGTAGCGTGATCGGGAGCGCTGAACGATGACAGGACAAGTGGCGACGGCACTTGGTCGCTTCCTTGGACTTTTGGCCTTTCTGGCGATGACGATGCTGGCTGCGTGCTCGGACGCGACCGGCCCCGGCGCCCCGGCGGCCTCCGCCGTGCAGAACGCCGCGCCCGCCGGCCCGATCGCCTTCGAACCCGTCACCGGCATGCCCGATTCGCGCGCCGCCGAGCTCGCCGCCGCCCTCGCCCAGCGCGCCACCTCGCGCAGCCTCGTCGTCGTCGCCCGCGACGACGGCAAGCTGCGCTACCGCGTGAAGGGCTATTTCGCCGCCCATCCGGGTACCGGGCAGACCACCGTCTCCTATATCTGGGACGTCTTCGACAAGGACGGCACCCGCGTCCACCGCTTCGAGGGCTACGAGACCGTGCCGGCGAGCGGCGCCAGCGACGCTTGGGGCTCGGTGACGCCGGAAACCCTCGACCGCATCGCCGACGCCACGGCGAGCGAGCTCACCCGCTTCCTCTCGACCGTCAACGCGCATGCCGAGGCGGCGCCGCCGAAGACCAGCGGGACGCTCGCCTATATGGGCGCGCGCGGCAAGACCGCCGCCCTGCCAGCGCGGCCGCGCTTCTTCGTCGCCAGCGCCGACAGCAACATCTCCGACGGCGCCGCCGCCCTGCCCGAGGCGCTGCGCGGCGCGCTCACGGCGAACGGCGCCGACGTCGCCAGCGACGCCGCCGACGCCGATATCGTCGTCAGCGCCGAGACCGCCATCACGCCGGGCGAGAAGGGCCGCCAGATGGTCGCCATCGTCTGGTCGGCGCGCCGCGCCGACGGCAGCAATCTCGGCAGCGTGCGGCAGGTCAGCCGGGTGCTGGAGGGTACGCTCGACCACGGATGGGGCGACACCGCCGTCCAGGCCGCGTCGGCCGCCGGCCCGGCGCTCGTCCAACTTGTCAGTGGAAGCTGAGGATGGGGGCCTTGCGGCATCTCCCCGCCATCGGCTATCGCCGGTCCATCAATCCTTGACGACGCTCGCGGGGGGCGCGGAACGCACATGAAAATCGTCTGCGGAAATTCCAACCGCGGCCTCGCCGAAGCGATCGCCGCCTATCTCAACCTGCCGATGACCAAATGCCAGGTCCGCCGCTTCGCGGACATGGAGGTCTTCGTCGAGATCCAGGAGAACGTGCGCGGCGAGGACATCTTCGTCATCCAGTCGACGTCGTTCCCGGCCAACGACCACCTGATGGAGCTGCTGATCCTGATCGACGCGCTGCGCCGCGCCTCGGCGCGCCGCATCACCGCGGTGCTGCCCTATTTCGGCTACGCCCGGCAGGACCGCAAGCCCGGCCCGCGCACCCCGATCTCGGCCAAGCTGGTCGCCAACCTGATCACCCGCGCCGGCGCCGACCGCGTCCTCACCCTCGATCTCCACGCCGGCCAGATCCAGGGCTTCTTCGACATCCCGACCGACAATCTCTTCGCCGCCCCCGTCATGGTGCGCGACATCCGCGAGCGGATAAACGTCTCCAAGGCGATGGTCGTCTCGCCGGACGTCGGCGGCGTGGTGCGCGCCCGCGGCCTCGCCAAGCGCATCGACGCCCAGCTCGCCATCGTCGACAAGCGCCGCGAGCGGCCGGGCGAATCCGAGGTCATGAACATCATCGGCGACGTCGAGGGCCGCACCTGCATCCTGATCGACGACATCGTCGATTCCGGCGGCACGCTGTGCAACGCCGCCGACGCGCTGATCGCCAAGGGCGCGACCGAGGTCTACGCCTACATCACCCACGGCGTGCTGTCGGGCGGCGCGGTGGCGCGCATCACCGCCTCGCAGCTCAAGGAACTGGTGATCACCGATTCCATCGCCGCCACCGAGGCGGTGCGCGTCTCGCGCAACATCCGGGTGCTCTCCATCGCCCCGCTGATCGGCGAGGCCATCGGCCGCACCGCGAGCGAGGAATCGGTCTCCAGCCTGTTCGACTGAAGCCGCGTGCCGCATTGAAGGGCGTTCGGAACGGAAGTTGGGAAGTTGAGGCGGCCCGGCGCCTTTCCGGCACCGGGCCTTGCGGTTTGCCTAAAGCGAAACCGTGACCACGCCAGCCGCGAAGCCGATCATGGCGATCGCGGCCAGGACGAGGTCGATACCGAAGCGGCGGCGATCCGCCAGCCGCTCGAAGCGGTAGATTTCTGCGCAGTCCATTTTATCGAAACTCCCGGCCCCGCGTGGCGGAGACAGGATCCTCTTGCTGTTTTCGTCCGGTCAGCGCCGGACTTTGCTTGTTCGCCGGACGATGGCCCGGCTTCCCGCGACGCCCATATGGGTGTCGGGCGGGCGGCTTTTAAGACGCAGTCGCAACAATTAGAAATGCAATATCGCCCGCACAGCCCTGCATGACGTGCGGGTCAGGCCAATTACGTATACGGAAAAGGCCGATTGTTGAGTGGAACGAGACATTCTGTTGCGGATTGTTGCCTTGTAGGGGCATCGCGCCAACTCGATATGCACCATCGCCACCTCGCTGAGGAACAATCGAAGAAGGACTACGCCCATGAAGACGATTGCCGTGCTCGTCGGCTCGAACCGCAAGAAATCCGTCAATCTGAAGTTCGCCCGCGCGCTTGAGAAACTCGCCGAGGGCAAGCTGAAGTTCGATTTCGTCGACCTTCCCGCGATCCCGATGTTCAACGACGACGACGTCGCCGACTATCCCGCCGCCGCCCAGGCGCTCAAGGACAAGGTCGCCGCCGCCGACGGCGTGCTCTTCGTCACCCCCGAATACAACCGCTCGATCCCCGCCCTGCTGAAGAGCGCCATCGACTGGGGCACCCGCCCGCCCGGCCACAATTCCTGGAACGGCAAGCCGATGGCCATCGTCGGCGCCACCCCCGGCGTCATCGGCACGGCGGTCGCGCAGGCGCATCTGCGCTCGATCATGGTCATCCTCGGCGGCATCGTCATGGGCCGCCCCGAGATCTACTTCCAGATGAAGGAAGGCCTCGTCGACGACAACCACAACGTGACCAGCGAGGACACCGCGAAGTTCCTCACCGGCTTCCTCGACGGCTTCGCCAAGTGGATCGACAAGGTCGGCGGCTGAATCCGCCGCGGACCCCGCGTTTCCGGGTAATCTTGCGGGCGCGCCCGCAAACGCGTATAAGCCGCCACGCGCCTAGGCCGACGACCCTTCACACCCCTGGAGGAAAGGTTCGCCCCCGGCGCGTGGCGCCGGCCGATGTGGCCGGCGATTTTGCTGATACGCTGATACAGACTGGAGACAACAATGTCCGCGACCGCTGAGCTGTTGAAGGCCACGGCGCGCGATCGGGTCGGCAAGGGGGCCGCCCGGGCGTTGCGCAGACAGGGCCTCGTACCCGCCGTCATCTACGGCGACAAGAAACCCGCCAAACCCATCGCCATCCCCTTCCGCGACCTCGAGAAGCGCCTGCATTCGGGTCACTTCATGACCCAGCTCCTCGAGATCGAGGTCGACGGCGAGAAGACGCGCGTCCTGCCGCGCGACTACCAGCTCGACCCGGTCCGCGACTTCCCGGTTCACGTCGACTTCCTTCGCCTGGGCGCCGGCGCCCGCATCGAGGTCTACATCCCGGTCCACTTCGCCAACGAGGAATCCTGCCCGGGCATCCGCCGCGGCGGCGTCCTCAACATCGTGCGCCACGAGATCGAGCTCTCCTGCCTCGCCGACGCGATCCCCGAGCAGATCGTCTGCGATCTCGCCGGCCTCGACATCGGCGACAGCCTGCACATCTCCTCCGTCGCCCTTCCCGAGGGCACCAAGCCGACCATCACCGACCGCGACTTCACCATCGCCACCATCGCCTCTCCGGCGGCACTGCGCAGCGAGGAGTCCGAGGATGAGGGCGCCGAGGCCGCGGAAGCCGCCGACGATGGCGACGAGGAAGACGAAAACGGCGAGGATTGAGCCGGCGTCCTGACGGGGGAAGCCCATGCTGCTCCTTGTCGGATTAGGCAATCCCGGAGGCCGCTACGCCGCAAACCGGCACAATGTCGGCTTCATGGCCGTCGACGCGATCGCCGCGCGCCTCGGAGCCTCTCCGTGGCGCGCGCGCTTTTCCGCCGAGACCGCCGAGGCCCAGTCGGGCCCGGAGAAGATTCTGCTGCTCAAGCCGCAGACCTGGATGAACCTGTCGGGAAACGCCGTGGCGCAGGCGATGAACTACTACCGGCTGTCGCCCGCCGACATCGTCGTCTTCTATGACGAGCTGGACCTGCCGCCGGGCAAGCTCAGGATGAAGAAGGGTGGCGGCGCCGCCGGCCACAACGGCATCCGCTCGATGATCGCCCATGCCGGGCCGGATTTCCGCCGCGCCCGCATCGGCATCGGCCATCCCGGCCACAAGGACCGGGTCCAGCCCTGGGTCCTGTCGGATTTCTCCAAGGCCGACCGCGACTGGCTGGAGCCGCTGCTCGAATCGATCGCCCGCCACGCCCCCCTGCTGGCGGACGGCCAGGACAACACCTTCATGAACCGGGTGCATCTGGACACCGCGCCGGACGACCCCGCCGGCGACGCCGGCTGAGCCCTTCGGAGAGCTTTCGGAAATGGGATTCAAATGCGGGATCGTCGGACTGCCGAATGTCGGCAAGTCGACGCTGTTCAACGCCCTGACCAAGACCGCCGCCGCGCAGGCGGCGAACTACCCCTTCTGCACCATCGAGCCCAACACCGGCGACGTCGCGGTGCCTGATCCGCGGCTGTCGCGGCTCGCCGCCATCGCCGGCTCGAAGGAGACCATCCCGACGCGGCTGACCTTCGTCGACATCGCCGGCCTCGTGCGCGGCGCCTCCAAGGGCGAGGGCCTCGGCAACCAGTTCCTCGCCAATATCCGCGAGGTCGACGCCATCGCCCATGTGCTGCGCTGCTTCGAGGACGGCGACATCACCCATGTCGAGGGCCGCATCGACCCGATCGCCGATGCCGAGACGGTCGAGACCGAGCTGATGCTGGCGGATCTGGAAAGCCTCGAGCGGCGCATCGTCAACGTGCGCAAGAAGGCGACCGTCAAGGACAAGGAATCGCTGACCATCCTGCCCGTCATGGAGCAGGCGCTGGAGGCGCTGCAGAACGGCTTGCCCGTCCGCTCGATCCTCAAGGGCGCGGCGCGCGAGACCGTCGAGCTGGCCGAAAGCCTCAACCTGCTGACCTCCAAGCCGGTGCTCTATGTCTGCAACGTCGCCGAGGCGGACGCGGCAGGCGGCAACGAGCTGACCCGCAAGGTCGCCGGGAAGGCCGCCGCCGAGGGCGCCGCGAGCGTCGTCATCTCGGCGGCCATCGAATCCGAGATCGCCCAGCTCTCGCCGGAGGAGGCCGCCGATTTCCTCGCCGAGATGGGGCTGGAGGAAGCCGGCCTCGACCGGCTGATCCGCGCCGGCTACGATCTCCTCCACCTGGTCACCTATTTCACCGTCGGGCCGAAGGAGGCGCGCGCCTGGACGGTGACCGCGGGCACCCGCGCGCCGGCGGCGGCGGGCGTCATCCACACCGATTTCGAGAAGGGCTTCATCCGCGCCGAGACCATCGCCTATGACGACTATGTCGCCGCCAATGGCGAGGCCGGCGCCCGCGAGGCGGGCAAGATGCGGCTCGAGGGCAAGGAATACGTCGTCGCCGACGGCGACGTGATGCACTTCCGCTTCAACGCCTGAGGGACGGGAATTGCTCTATTTCGAGGACTTCCGCGAGGGCGACGTCACCGACTGGGGCAGCGTCGCGCTGAGCCAGGAGGAGATCATCGAATTCGCGCGCGAGTTCGACCCCCAGCCCATGCACACGGACCCCCAGGCGGCGAAGGACACCATGCTCGGCGGGCTCGCCGCCTCCGGCTGGCAGACCGCCGCGGTGCTGATGCGGATGATGTGCGACGGCTTCCTGCTCGACGCCGCCTCCATGGGCTCGCCCGGCGTCTCCGAGCTGCGCTGGGAGCTTCCGGTGCGCCCCGGCGACACGCTGACGGCGCGGCGCACCGTCCTCGGCTCGCGGCCCTCGCGCTCGCGCCCGGAAGTCGGCTTCGTCGAGTTCGACTTCGAGCTCTTCCGGCAGGACGGCCGCCGCGTCCTCCAGATGACCTGCCCGATCATGTTCGGCCGCCGGCCGGGAGCGGCGGCATGAAGTATCTCGAGGAATACGTGCCCGGCGAGACCCGGGTCATCGGCAGCCACACCTTCACCGCCGAGGCGATCAAGGCCTTCGCGTCGCGCTACGACCCGCAGGCCTTCCACCTCGACGAGGAGGCCGCGCGGCACAGCATCTTCGGCGGGCTGTGCGCCAGCGGCTGGCACACCGCCGCGATCTGGATGCAGACCTATCTCGCCTGGGTCGAGCGCTGCCGGGCCGAGCGCGTCGCCGCCGGCCTGCCCATCGCCCGCACCGGCCCCTCGCCCGGCTTCACCGACCTGCGCTGGCTGCTCCCGGTCTTCCCCGGCGACACCATCACCTATCGCAACGAGGTGCTGGAGACGCGCCCGTCCGCCTCGCGTCCGCAATGGGGACTGTTGACCGTGCGCCATATCGGCGACAACCAGCACGGCCGCCGCGCCTTCGAATTCGTCGGCAAGGTCTTCATCGAGCGGCGGCCCGCGGAGGGCACGCCATGAAGCTGCGCCACATCGCCGAGATGCTGGGCTTCCGCGCCCCGCCGCGCCGCTACGGCTACGATGTCGAGGATTTCGACCTCGGCGACGAGGGCACGATCCGCTACGCCCAGTGGCAACACCCCAAGAACCGCCCGATGCGCTTCGAGCCGGCGGCGATCGCCGAGCTGAAGCGCTACATCGCGCCCGGCGACACCGTGATCGACATCGGCGCCCACAGCGGCGACACCAGCGTCATGTTCGCCCTCGCCGCCGGCCCAAAGGGCCGGGTCTTCGCCGTCGAGCCGAACTCCTACGTGCTGCCGATCCTCGAGGCCAACGCCTCTCTGAACCCGCGGATCGCGCCCATCGAGATCCTGCCCTATGCGGCGACCGCCGCGCCGGGGAAGCTGGTCTTCCGCTATTCCGACGCCGGCTTCTGCAATGGCGGCGACCTCGCCGCCGCCGACATCGGCCGCCACCGGCACTATTACGAACTCGCCGTGGAAGGCCGCAACATCGCCGACGAGCTCGCCGCGCGGGCGCCGGAGAGCCTTGAGCGCCTGCGGCTTATCAAGTCCGACACCGAGGGTAACGACGCCTCGGTGATCGCCAGCCTGCGGCCGCTGATCGACCGCCACCGGCCCTATCTGATCTGCGAGTTCTACCGCCACATGGACGAGGCCTCGCGGCGCGATTTCCACCGCCTGCTGAGCGGGGATCTCGGCTACACGGTGCATCTGGCGGGGCTGTGGGACGGGCTTGCGGGCGAGGTGCTCGGCCCCGGCGACCTGATGCGCGAGGAGCACTTCGACGTCTTCTGCGTCCCCGCCTGAAAAGCGAAAGGCCGGCGCGGACGCCGGCCTTCCTCGACGCGATTTCTTCCAAGACCGCCTAAAGGCCCTTGAGCAGGCAGCCTACCGCCAGCACCACATAGGCGATCGCCATGATCCAGACCGAGGCGAGCGGGATCGCCGACAGGGTCCCGAGCGCGGCCAGCAGGCCGACGATGGCGATGACCAGCGAGATGATGAAGACCGGCATGGTCGGTGCGCTGAGATTCATGAGTGCCTCCCCTTTTTCGGGCGGCTGGTCCCACCTGCGGGAATCATCTCCGCCCTAGACGAAAGTATTACTCACCCGGCCGCGTTGTCCATCGAACTCGTCAGTGGCCCTCGAAGCCGACCAGCGTGCGCACCGGCACGCCGAGCGCCTCGATGCGCGCCGCGCCGCCGAGATCCGGCAGGTCGATGACGAAGACGGCGGCGACGATGTCGGCGCCGATCTCCTGGAGCATCTTGCAGGCCGCCTCCGCCGTGCCGCCGGTGGCGATCAGGTCGTCGACGACGATGACCTTCTCGCCCGGCTTCACGCCGTCGCGGTGCATCTCCATCTCGTCGATGCCGTATTCGAGGCTGTAGGCGATCCGCACCGTCTCGTGCGGCAGCTTGCCCTTCTTGCGGATCGGCACGAAGCCGGCGGAAAGCTGGTGCGCCACCGCGCCGCCGAGGATGAAGCCGCGCGCCTCGATGCCCGCCACCTTGTCGATCTTCGAGCCGGCCCATGGCTGCACAAGCTCGTCGACGGCCCGGCGGAAGGCGCGCGCGTCGCCGAGCAACGTGGTGATGTCGCGGAACTTGATCCCCGCCTTCGGATAGTCGGGGATCGTCCGGATCGATTCCTTGAGGCTCATGCGTGCTTGGCTCTCCCGGGGCCGATGCGTCCCGGGCGCATCGCCGGGTCAAGCGAGGTTTATCGCCGCGGGGCGGGATCGTTCAAGGAATGATTGCCGTGGCTGGCAACGACGAGCCCCGGAAAGCCGCTCGAGAAGAGGCCGGCCAGCCAGCCGGCATTGATCGCCGCGAAGCGCAGCACGCTCTGCGGCTCGATGGTCTTGCCGAGCGCGAGGGCGAGCGCCAGGCTCGAAAGCCCCTGCAGGACGGCGGCCACGGCGATGGCGGCGGCGAGCACCGCGAGCGCCCCGCGGCCGCGCCAGCGCTCCAGCACCAGCGCGCCGAGCCCGGCATAGACGCCGTAGAGCAGGAAGCCCGAGACCATCGCCAGCGCGAAGCCGCCGAGGAACATCGCGGCGAAGCCCTCGCGGCCCGCCGGCATGCCGAACAGGCCCGCCGCCAGGATGCCGCAGCCGAGCAGGTTGAAGGCCGCGCCGGCGACCACCGAGGCCCAGACGATGGCGCCGGGCTGCGAGGTCAGGCCGAGTTGCAGCGCCGCCGACCAGTAATAGCTGACCACCGCCGGCGCCAACGCCGCGATGATGATCGTCGTGGTCAGCAGCGGGTCGCGCGCCTCCAGCGCGCCACCGAGACAGTTATAGGCGAGCTCCAGCCCGAGGATCATCGCCCCGACGAGCAGGAAGCGCAGCAGCGAGCGCGCCGACGGCTTGCCGGAGAAGAGCTGGTCGAACCATCCGGCGTCGTCCGCCGCGCCCTCCAGCACGTAGTCGCGGAACGGGCCGACCAGCACGGTGGAGACGCCCGTCACCAGCACGAGGCCGACGACCGCCATCGGCCGCAGCGCGTCGTCCAGCGCCTCCCACAGCACATGCGAGGTGAACAGCGCGGCGACCACCGCGCCGGTGCCGCTGGCGGTGGCGACGAAGACGCGGCGCGCGTGGTCGCGCGGCTTCAGCCGCGCCGACGCCTCGGCCGCCCCCGGCCATGCCGACGGCCTGACCTCGGCCAGCGCCTCGACGAACAGGAAGCCGAACAGCACGCGGCTCAGCACGAAGGCGACCGCCGCTATCGCCGCCCCGGTCGCGATGTCCTCCAGCGTCGCCGCCGCCTGGCCGCCGATACCCCACCCCGCCAGCAGGCGCGGGCGGTCCGGCGGCACCACCAGCAGCATGGCGAGCGCGCCGACCCCGAGCGCCACGAGAAGCTGCGGCAGCATGTCGGCGAGGCGCTCCTTCGCCGCCGCGCTGGCGACGCAGAGCAGGATCGCCCCGTAGGCGGTGCCGAGCACCGCCAGAAGCAGGACGTAGGTCAGATAGTCGTTGTCGGCCGTGACGTCGGTCATGACGGCGCCCCCGGGGGAATTATCCGCCCATCGGGCGGTTCCGGCAATCGGCGGCGGGCCGGCGGTTGCACCGGCCCGCCCACCACTCACGCGTTTCCGCTCACAGGGTTCGGTTCACTTGCGCGGCTTTTTCCGTGTGTCGGCCTTCAGCTCGGCCTGCCGCCCCTCGTCCCAGTAGTGGCGGCCGAACATCGCCCGCGTGATCGCCCGGGCGAAGCGCTCGCGCCGCGCCCGGTCGTTGTCCCTTCCGGCGGTGTCGGATGGCCGGCCGCGCTCGCCGCGGTCCGTCGGTTCGTCTGCCATGATCGGAGCTCCCTTGCTGTCCGCTTCGGTTCCGGAAGGGCAGCCAGCGGGCGCACCCGTGGCGTCTTCCGGACCGGCGGGCCGGGAGCGGGGAGATCAGATGGGGATGGCGTGAACCTTCATGGCACCCAGGAGAACGCCGTCGCGCGGCCGAATTATGGCGGAGATCGACGCTCGCGAAGGTCAGCCTCGCACGAGCACGCGGCCGGCGACGGCATCGAGCTTTTCGAGCAGGCCGGCGTCGCGCTTGTCCGGCGCGGTCAGGATCGCGAAGTCGAGCGCCCGGTCGGAGCCGATCGGGCAGGCCTCGTGCTCGCGCGGGAAGCCGCCGGCGAGCCGGGCGACGAGGCGCTGCGCGTTCTCGGCGTTCTCCTTCAGCACCCTGAGGATCGCCGACACGTCGACATCGGCGTCGGCGCTGCGCCAGCAGTCGTAGTCGGTGACCATGGCGACCGAGGCGTAGCAGAGCTCGGCCTCGCGGGCGAGCTTGGCCTCCGGCATGTTGGTCATGCCGATGACGTCGCAGCCCCAGGCGCGGTACATGTGGCTCTCCGCCCGGGTCGAGAATTGCGGCCCCTCCATCGCCAGATAGGTGCCGCCCATGCGCGCGGCGATGCCCTCGGCCTCCGCCGCCGCGAAGGCGCGCCTCGCCAGCAGCGGCGAGACGGGATCGGCCATCGACACATGGGCGACGCAGCCATTGCCGAAGAAGCTCTTCTGGCGCGCGAAGGTGCGGTCGATGAACTGGTCGACGACCACGAAGGTGCCAGGCGCCAGTTCCTCGCGGAACGAGCCGCAGGCGGAGATCGAGACGATGTCGGTGACGCCGGCGCGCTTCAGCGCGTCGATATTGGCGCGGTAGTCGATGCCCGACGGGGAATGGACGTGCCCGCGGCCGTGGCGCGGCAGGAAGCGCATCTCCAGTCCGCGATACTCGGCGAACAGGATATCGTCGGACGGCGCGCCCCAGGGGCTGTCGACGCGCCGCCAGCGCGCGTTGTCGAGCCCCGGCAGGTCGTAGATGCCGGACCCGCCGATGATGCCGAGAACGCTTTGGGTCATGGATCGCTGCAGCCCCGTGAAACTTCCTCATCCAAGCTCTAGCAGGAAGCCGCCACGGAGACATCGCGGGGATTGTGGAAAATACCCCACCCCCACCCACCCCCTTGACGCCCCACCCCCACCCACCCTATAGAGATGCATCTTCGGAAAAGGGAGGGTTCGATGGGCGAGATAGAAATCAGGGACAACTCGATCTGGGCCAAGCACCTGCCGAGCGAACTGCGGAGCCGTATCATCGGGCTCGACGCCGGCCAGAGCATCGAGCTGGAGATCGACGGCATCGTCGGCCGCTGGGAGAAAATGCAGGTCGGCAAGGACGGCAGGCCGGTCCAGGGCATCAAGCCGGTGGGCGCGATGGGCAAGATCTGGAAGGAAAGGTTCTTCCCCCGCCGGCAGCACGAAATAGTCCCGGTGCGCGAGGTGATGACCGCCGACCGCTACCTCGCCAGCGTTGCCGCGATCCTGAGCGAATGGGAGTCGTCCGCCGACGAGGAAGCCTATCGTGATCTGTGAACGCTGGGATGTCGTCGTCGTGCCGTTCCCGTTCCTGGAGCGGCCCGTCGCCAAGAGCCGCCCCGCCCTCGTTCAATCCTCGGCGCGGTTCAACGAGGAGAACGGCCATACGATCCTCGCGATGATCACCACCGGCGCCGGATCGAGCTGGCCGAGCGATCACGAGATCGCCGAGCTGAAGGAGACGGGGCTGCGGCATCGCTCGCTCGTCCGCTGGAAGCTGTTCACCCTGCCCAACGAGTTGGTCAGCCGCACGATCGGCAGCCTGTCGCGCGCCGATCGCGCGGCGGTGCGGGAAATGTCGAAGGCCGTATTCGCCGACTGAACCTGCCCCGCCACGGCGTCACCGGCGTCCGCGCCTTGTTTTGCGCCGATTGCGATGCGACGACGCCCGCTCGCCCCGGTCGTTTAACGGGTAGGACGGTCCTTTCCGAGGGAAAGGTGTGTGCGGGTTCGAATCCCGCCCGGGGCGCCATTTCCCTGGAAATGGCAGCCCCATCTTTAAAATGAGAGTTCGAACTCCGCCCGAACGGGCGCGAAGCTCATTCCCGCCAGAGCACCACCGGCGTGCCGTCGGCGAGCGTCCCCTGGAAATAGTCGAAGCCCTCCCGGTTGAGCCTGGCGACGACCGCGCCGTTGGCCGAATAGAGCGTCAGCGGCGCGTCGTAGCCGGTGAAGGTCTTGCCGAGGCTCCAGCGCGCGACCTGCTGGAGCTGCGGGCGCGTGCAGCCGGTGCTGCTGGCGAGATCGGCGCGGAAGGCGCTCTTGGAGAAGGTGAGCGTGCAGCCGCAAGTCGGCGTGCCCTCGGTGACCTTCCAGTCGTCCCACAGATCCTCCGCCCGCTGAACGACCTGGCCGGCGACGGCCGGCGTCGCCGCCACCGCGACCGCCCCACCGACGCCGGGGATGGCGCGCGCAAAGATGTTCTGGGCGACGCGGGTGCCGGTGTTGCGGGCGACGTTGCGGCCGACATTCTCGGCCGTGCCCGACAGCAGGTCGGCGGTCCGCGCGGGCTTGGGCGGCGGGCCGCCGGCGAGGACGAGCTGGCCCGGCGCGCAGACGCCCGGGGTCGCCGAAGCCGCGGCGACGGTCGAGGCGGCGGGCGTGCCGTCGGCGGTTTCGGCGGTCATCGTCGCCGCGCTCTCGGCCGGCGGCGCAGAAGCGCTCTGGGATGTCGTCTGGCAGCCGGCGCCGAGCGCCAGCAGCGCGGCCGCCGCGGCGGCGCGCAGATAGGTCGAATTCATGGGTAACCCCCCGCCCTTCTACGGTTCTTCCGCGGGCAGTCTAAGCGCGTTGACGTTAGGTTAACAAATGACGAATGCCGTCATGGTAAAGCCGCCTCGCCGCTTTCCCGCCGCAGAGCGGCACTAGATGGCCGCAGTCCCGGTCGTCTAACGGCAGGACGTGCCTCTCCACTGGTGGGGTTTGCGCGGGTTCGACTCCCGCCCGGGACAACAGCAAAGGGACAAAAGCAAAAGGCGCCCGCTTGGGGCGCCTTTCGATCCTTGGCCGGCGGTTGCCCGCGCGCGGTTCAGTGCTCGACCTTGCTCCACAGCTTGCGCTTGGTCAGGTAGAGCATGCCGCCGAAGATCACCAGGAACACCATCACCTGGAAACCGATGCGCTTGCGCTCTTCCATCTTCGGCTCGGCCACCCAGTAGAGGAAGGCGGAGACGTCGTGGGCGTACTGGTCGAGGGTTTCCGGCGCCCCGTCGTCATAGGTGACGGCGCCGTCGCTGATGGGTTCCGCCATGGCGAGCTGGTGGCCCGGGAAGGCGATGTTGTAGTGCATGCCCTCGCGCACCGTCACGTCCGCCGGCGGCTCCTCGTAGCCGGTCAGCAGCGAGTAGATGTAGTCGGGTCCGCCCTCGCGCGCCTTGGCGATGACCGAGAAGTCGGGCGGCAGCGCCCCGCCATTGGAGGCGCGCGCCGCCTGCTCGTTGGCGAACGGCGCCGGGAAACGGTCCGACGGCTTGCCGGGCCGGTCCGTGGTGTCGCCGGCGTCGTCGATCTGCGGGACCGAATATTCCGCCGCGATCGCCTTGACGGCGGCCTCGGAGAACTGCGGCCCGCCCTCGTCGCCGAGCGTGCGGATCGCCACCATGTTCATGGAGTGGCAGGCCGAGCAGACTTCCTTGTAGACCTTGAAGCCGCGCTGCAGCTGGCCGCGGTCGAAGGTGCCGAACGGGCCGGAGAACGACCAGTCCTGGTGCTTGAGCGCGGCTTCCTCCGCCGCCATGGCGGGGGCGGAAGCCCAGATGCCGAAAGCGGCGAGAGCGGCGATGGCGTATTTCATCTTGTCGGTCCTCATGGCCGCCTCCCTCAACGCGATTCCGGCGCCGCCGCGGCCGCGGCGGGTGCGGCCCCGCCCTTCGGCAGCACGGCTTCCGAGATCGAGGCCGGCAGCGGCTTGGTGCGCTCGAACAGGCCGAGCAGCGGCAGCAGCACGAGGAAATGCAGGAAGTAGTAAGCCGTCAGGATCCGCGCGGCGATGACGTATCCGCCCTCCGGCGGCTTGGCGCCGAGATAGCCGAGGCCGATGCAGACCAGCACGAGGATCCAGAAGAACTGGCGGTAGATCGGCCGGAAAGAGGCCGACTTGACCCGCGAGGTGTCGAGCCAGGGCAGGATGAACAGCACCGCGATGGCGCCGAACATCGCGACGACGCCGCCGAGCTTGCTCGGGATGGCGCGCAGGATCGCGTAGAAGGGCAGGAAATACCATTCCGGCACGATATGCGCGGGCGTCACCAGCGGGTTCGCCTCGATGTAGTTGTCGGTGTGGCCGAGGGCGTTCGGGTTGTAGAACAGCCAGTAGGCGAAGAAGACCAGGAAGACGACGATCGCGAAGGCGTCCTTCACCGTGTAGTAGGGGTGGAACGGCACCGTGTCCTTGGACGACTTCACCGCGACGCCGGTCGGGTTGTTGTTGCCCGGGATGTGCAGCGCCCAGATGTGCAGGATGACGACGCCGGCCAGCACGAAGGGCAGCAGGAAGTGCAGCGCGAAGAAGCGGTTCAGCGTCGGGTTCTCGACCGCGAAGCCGCCCCACAGCCACTCGACGATGGAGGGGCCGACCACGGGGATGGCGCTGAACAGGTTGGTGATCACCGTCGCGCCCCAGAAGCTCATCTGGCCCCAGGGAAGCACGTAGCCCATGAAGGCGGTGGCCATCATCAGCAGCAGGATGATGACGCCGATGATCCACAGCAGCTCGCGCGGCTCCTTGTAGGAGCCGTAATAGATGCCGCGGAAGATGTGGATGTAGACGGCGATGAAGAACATCGAGGCGCCGTTGGCGTGCATGTAGCGCAGCAGCCAGCCGTAGTTCACGTCGCGCATGATGTGCTCGACGCTGGCGAAGGCGAAGTCGACATGCGGCGTGTAGTGCATCGCCAGCACGATGCCGGAGAGGATCTGGATGGCCAGGAACAGGGTCAGGATGCCGCCGAAGGTCCAGAAGTAGTTCAGGTTCTTCGGGGTCGGGAAATCCATCGCCTGCCCCTTCATCATGCTGGGCAGGGGCAGCCGGCTGTCGAGCCAGCGCAGGAACCCGTTCTGGAACTGGTAGTTGGAATGTCCGCTCATGTTCGCGTCGTCCCTCGCGAATTGAACCGCCCCGAGGGAACGGTCAGCCGACCCGTACGGTCGTATCGTTGATGAATTCGTAGACCGGCACTTCGAGATTGCGCGGCGCGGGTCCCTTGCGGATGCGTCCGGCGGTGTCGTAGTGCGAGCCGTGGCAGGGGCAGAACCAGCCGCCGAAATCGCCCTGGTAGCCGAGCGGCACGCACCCCAGATGCGTGCACACGCCGACCAGCACGAGCCATTCCGGCTTCTCGGCGCGGTTCTCGTCGGTCGCCGGCGCGTTCGCCGGCAGCGCGTCGTTCTCGGCGTTCTGGTCCGGCAGCTCCTCGAGCGGGACGGCGCGCGCCTCCTCGATCTCCTTGGCCGTGCGGTGGCGGATGAAGACCGGCTTGCCGCGCCACAGCACGGTGACCGCCTGGCCT
>JBFWXZ010000001.1:0-49156 GCA_050186955.1 Flavobacteriaceae bacterium | reverse complement strand
TGTACGAGGACTTCATGAAGCAGCTCGGCGCCTTTGCCGGGCAGAAGAGCGCCGATCCCGAAAAGGCGGACGCGCCGGCCTTCGGCAAGGAGCTGCAGGATCTGTGGCAGGAAATGTTCCGGACCGGAAAGCGGGTCCAGGATGCGCAGGCCGAGGCGCTCGGCCGCGTCTTCGATGAATTCACCGGACGCGGAGGGAAGGGCGAATAGGGGGCTAGCCCTTCGAACCGCGACCGGTCTTTTCACGCCGCATTAGCGGACGCGGGAATTCGCCAGGATCTCGGAGGGATCCTGCCAGAACGGGGTGTCGAGCGCAGCATTCACGGAACCGCGCGTCAGGCCCATATCGGCCAGCATGTAGTCGGACATGCTCGCCAGGTTCGCGATCTCGCGGCGACGCGCAATGGCGACCCGCACGTTCTCGAAGAACGAAACGACGCGATAGATGAAGGCCGGGACGCCAGCCGGGTTGCGGACGGCAGCGCCGTTCATAATCAACATTGCCATGACCGTCTCCTTGGAAGTCGTAAGGCGTTTCGGAAATCACCGCCCCGGCGCCGTTCGGGCGTTCGTTGCGGTGCGATGCTTATATGCGCATTCGGGTCCGATTGTGCTATGCACAATTTCTCATGCTGCCATGCACCATGGCAAAGCTGGATTCATCGGTTTTTAGTAATTGCGACAAGATGCTGGTGACCGTGCGGAGCCCTGCCCGCAGGCCGCCGGCAGCTCAGTACGCCTCTTCCTCGAAGACCCGGTCGATGTCCCCGTTCCAGCGCCCGTGATAGGCGTCGAGGAGGGTCTGCGCGCGCGTCTTGCCGGTGGCGACGATCTCGTCGAGGGCGTCGAGGAAATGCGATTCATCGTCGTCGCCGCAGGCGTAACGGCGATTGCGGGCGACGAGGCCGGCGCGGGCGATCTTCAGCACCTCGCGGGCGATCTCGCGCGCGGTGGTGTCGCGGAACGGCGCGTCGAGGGCGAGCGCCGGCACGTCGTCGCGCAGCTTCTGGCGCTCCTCCGCCGTCCAGTCGCGCACCAGCTCCCACGCCGCGTCCAGCGCCGCCGCGTCATAGAGCAGGCCGACCCAGAAGGCCGGCAGCGCACAGAGCTCCCGCCACGGACCGCCGTCGGCCCCGCGCATCTCGATGAAGCGCTTGAGGCGGACCTCGGGGAAGATCGTCGAGAGGTGGTTGATCCAGTCGGAGCGGAACGGCTTCTCGCCCGGCATCGCCGGGTGGCGGGCGGCCATCAGGTCGCGGAAGGAGGAGCCGGCGACGTCGTGATAGGTGTCGCCGCGCTTGATGAAATACATCGGCACGTCGAGCACATAGTCGACATAGCGCTCGAAGCCGAAGCCGTCCTCGAAGACGAAGGGCAGCATGCCGGCGCGGTTATTGTCGACGTCGCGCCAGACCTCCCCGCGCGTCGACAGGAAGCCGGAGGGCTTTCCCTCGACGAAGGGCGAGTTGGCGAAGAGCGCGGTGGCGATCGGTTGCAGCGCGAGGCCGACGCGCATCTTCTTGACCATGTCGGCTTCGCTGGCGAAGTCGAGATTAACCTGCACCGTGCAGGTGCGGTACATCATGTCGAGGCCGCGGGTGCCGACCTTCGGCATGTAGTCGGTCATGATGCGGTAGCGCGCCTTGGGCATCGCCGGCGTCTCGGCGCGTGTCCATTTGGGCGAGAAACCGAGGCCGATGAAGCCGATGCCGAGGGGCTCGGCGACCTCGCGCACCTGGGCCAGATGGGCGTGCACCTCGCGGCAGGTGTGGTGGATGGTCTCGAGCGGCGCACCGGAAAGCTCGAACTGGCCGCCCGGCTCCAGCGAGATCGCGCCGCCGGCGACGGGATCGAGCAGGCCGATGATGTTGCCGTGGTCGGTGATCGGCTCCCAGCCGAGCAGCGCCTGCATGTTCTCGAGAATGGCGCGGACACCGCGCGGGCCCTCATAGGGGACCGGCGCGTGGTCGGCGAGATAGAAGCCGAACTTCTCGTGCTCGGTGCCGATGCGCCAGCGCGACTCGGGCTTGCAGCCGGCCTCGAGATAGGCGACGAGCTCGTCGCGGCCCTCTATCGGCGTGGAATCGGTCTCGTCACGCGCCACGGTCGCTCATCCGCTGTCCAAGGCCCCGTCAATCGTGCGGCATCGCTTGCGGGAGTCGTTGACCACGAAACGGCGGCGCGTTCAAGCCGCGCGGGAGCATGCGGCGCATGCGCGCGGAATCGCCCCGCCCGCCCTTGAAAGGCGGCGACGATCACCAGTCGCCGCAAATCGCCTGCACGAGCGTCAGCGCCGCGACCGCCGCGGTGTCGGCGCGCATGATGCGCGGCCCGAGCGAGATGGCGTGGGCGCCGGGCAGCCGGCGGATCGCCTCGGCCTCGTCCGGCGCGAAGCCGCCCTCCGGCCCGATCAGCACGGAAACCGACCGCCGGCCGACGAGGCCGAGCCGCTCGACCGGGCTTTCCGGGGCGTGGCTCTCGTCGCAGAAGACCAGCGCGCGGCCTTCCGGCCACTCCGCCAGCACCCTGTCGAGAGGGCGCGGCTCGGCGATCTCCGGCACCCAGAGCAGGCCGCACTGCTCCGCCGCCTCGACGGCATTGGCGGCGAGCCGCTCGGCCTTCACCCGCTCGGCGACGGTGCGCCGCGTCATCACCGGCGACAGGCGCGAGGCGCCGAGCTCGGTCGCCTTCTGGGCGAGATAGTCGGTGCGCGCCTTCTTGAGCGGCGCGAAGAGCAGCTCGACGTCGCCGGGCTCGGCCTGCTCGCGCGTGCGTTCGGCGGCCTCGGCCTCCACCGCCTTGCGGGAGACGCCGGCGACCCGGTAGCGCCACTCGCCGTCGCGGCCGTTGAACAGCAGCAGGTCGTCGCCGGCGCGCCGGCGCATGACGTTGGCGACGTAATGCGCCTGCGGGCCTTCCAGCACGACGCCGCCGCCGAGATCGGCGGTGACGTGGAGGCGCGGGTGTGTCTTCTCGCTCATCGTCCGCGCAATCTCGCAATTCGCCGGGGCCTCGTCTATCGTCGCGCCGCCATGACCGACAGCCGCACCGCGACGCAGCCGGACGCCCCGCCCGGCAACATCTTCGACACGCTTGCCCCCGACTGGCTCAAGCCCTACGGCCGGCTGGCGCGCTGGGACCGGCCGATCGGCTGGTGGCTGCTGCTGCTGCAATGCTGGTGGTCGTCGGCGCTGGCGGCCGTCTCCGCCGGCTCGGGCTTCCCCAATGTCTGGCACCTGGCGCTGTTCCTGATCGGCGCTATCGCGATGCGCGGCGCGGGCTGCACCTACAACGACATCGTCGACCGCGACATCGACGCGAAGGTGGCGCGCACCGCCGTCAGGCCGCTGCCCTCGGGCGCGGTGACGCTCCGGCAGACGCTGGCCTTCCTTCTCCTGCAGGCGCTGGCGGGGCTGCTGGTGCTCGTCCAGTTCAACGGCTTCGCCATCCTGCTCGGCATCGCCTCGCTCGCCACCGTCGCCGTCTACCCGCTGATGAAGCGGGTGACGTGGTGGCCGCAATTCTTCCTCGGCATCGCCTTCTCGTGGGGCGCGCTGATGGGCTGGGCGGCGGCCTTCGGGCGGCTCGACGCGGCGCCGCTGGTGCTCTACGCCGGCGGCATCTGCTGGACCATCGGCTACGACACGCTCTACGCCGCGCAGGACAAGGAGGACGACGCGCTGATCGGCGTGCGCTCCACGGCGCGGCTGTTCGGCGACCGCGCGCCCTTCTATGTCGGGCTGTTCTTCGCCGCCGCCACCGCCCTCTTCGCGGTGGCGATATGGCTCGCCGGCGGCGGCGCCATCGCCTTCGCGGGGCTTGCGGCCGCGACCGCCCACATGGTCTGGCAGGTCAGGCGCTTCGACCCCGACGACGGCGCGGTGTCGCTGAAGCTGTTCCGCTCCAATCGCGACTACGGGCTGATCCTGTTCGCCGGCCTGTGCCTGGAGGCGCTCTTCTGACAGGCGGCCTCAGTCGCGGGCGATGATCTCGCGCTCGCCGCGCACGCAGCCGACCGGCTCGCCGCCGACCTGGCGGGTCATCAGCTTCCTCGGGCGGCGCTGGCGGAAGAAGGCGTTGGCGCGGCGCGCTCGCGGCCGCGACACGACGAGCCCGCCGAAGCGATCCCACGGATCGGTCAGGGTGCCATCGGCATCCTCGATCAGCGGGCGGCAGCCGAGCACGCTTGCCCAGGCCTGCCAGTCGGCGACGATGTCGTCGTCATTGTCGGTGTCGAGCAGCGGCAGGTCGAGCTCGCCATTGGCGTGGCGCAGCACCAGCGCCAGGCGCTCGGCACCCTCCTCGCCGGTGCGGGTCAGCACGACGCCGCGATAGCTCGACAGCGGCACCGTGATGTAGAGCGGCGGACGGCCCTCGCCGCCGCGCCGGAAGACGACGCGGCCGCGGTCGATGGTCGCGCTCATCGCCCTGTCGGAGAGATCGAGCCGGGCCGGCAGGGCGATGGATTCGCGGCCTGCCGGCTGCACGGCGGTTTCCTGTTCGCGCACGAAGGCGCATGCGGGATCGCTCCCGCGAAGCATGGTCTGACGCCCCATAATTCCCTCGTCTGTCTCGCGCCCGCTTGTTTTTTGTCGCGGGCTTCGTAACGTGGGGCGATCATGCCAGAGCGGTTTGCCCGATCGGCTTAAGGAAGCTGGTTAATCGCCGGTTTCGTCGCTACAGCGTAAACGATTGCTTGCGCGCGCCTCGCGAATCCGCCCGGGCCGCGCCTTCCCCGGAGATACCCGCCCTTGATGAATGCCGACCTGATCGATGAGGCCGTGCTGCGCCGCCGGGCGCAGTCGATCGTCGAGGCCGCGCGCCGCGCCGGCGCCGACAGCGCCGACGCGCTCGCCGTGCAGGGAGTCTCGCTCTCCGCCTCGATCCTGAACGGCGAAGTCGAGCAGGCGACCCAGAACGAGGCGGTCGACATCGGCCTGCGGGTCTTCGTCGGCAGGCGCAGCGCCATCGTCTCGACGACCAGCCTCGACACGCGCGACTACGACCGGCTGGTCGAGCGCGCCGTCGCCATGGCGAAGCTGGCCCCGGAAAACCCGTTCGCGGGAATATCGGAAACGCCGGACCGGCCCTTCGGCGGCGACCTCGACCTCGCCGACACGGAGACGGCGGTCGATTCCGACATGCTGGCGGCACGGGCGCGGGCGGCGGAGAAGGCGGCGCTGGCGGTCGACGGCGTCACCCGGGCAGGCGGCGCGGCGGCCTCGTGGTCGGCCTCCGGCGTGGCGCTCGCAACCTCGGCGGGCTTCGTCGGCTCCCATTCCGGTACCCGGCACGGGCTCTCGGTCACCGCCATCGCCGGCGACGGCAGCGCGCTGGAACGCGACTACGACTGGACGGCGGCGCGCCATTTCGCCGACCTCGACGACCCCGAGACGGTCGGCAGGCGCGCCGGCGAGCGCACGACGATGCGCGCCGGCGCCCGCAAGCTCGCCTCGATGCAGGCGCCGGTGATCTTCGACCAGCGCGTCGCCTCGTCGCTGATCGGGCATCTGCTCGGCGCCATCAACGGCGCGGCGATCGCCCGCAAGTCGTCCTTCCTCGCCGAGCGCATGGGGGAAACGGTCGCGGCCGCCGCCATCGACATCGCCGACGACCCCTTCGTCCCGCGCGGACCCGGCTCGCGGCCCTTCGACGGCGTGGGGATGAGCGCCGGCGCCATCAAGCTCGTCGACAACGGCGTGCTCGCGAGCTGGCTGCTCGACCTGGCGAGCGCACGTGAGTTGGCGAGCGCGCGCGAGCTCGATCTCACGACGAACGGCCGGGCGGCGCGCGGCACCGGCGGCCATCCCTCGCCCTCGCCGAGCAACGTGATCGTACGGCAGGGAACCGAATCGCCCGCCGCGCTGATGCGCAGGGCCGGGCGCGGCCTGCTGGTGACGCAACTCATGGGCCGCGGCGCCAACATCATCAATGGCGACTACAGCCGCGGCGCCGGCGGCTTCTGGTTCGAGGACGGCGAGATCGCCTATCCGGTCAACGAGATCACCATCGCCGGCAACCTCGCCGACATGCTGATGGCGCTGGAGCCGGCGAACGACGCCGATCCGCGCGAACGGGTCGTCTGCCCGACGCTGGCGGCCGGGGAGATGACGATTGCCGGCGCGTGAGGACGCCGATCTGGCGCTGCTCGGCGCCGCCGCCCGCGAGGCCGGCGCCATCGCCATGCGCTATTTCTCGCGCGATCCGCGGAGCTGGACAAAGGAGGACGATTCCCCGGTCAGCGAGGCCGACCTGGCCGTCGACGCCTTTCTGAAGGAGACGCTGACCGGCGCGCGGCCGGATTTCGGCTGGCTGTCGGAGGAGAGCGCCGACAACGAGGAGCGGCTGAGCCGCGAGCACGTCTTCGTGGTCGACCCGATCGACGGCACCCGCTCCTTCCTCGCGGGCCGCGACGAATGGTGCATCGCGATCGGCATCGTCACCGGCAACAGCGCGCGTAGCGGCGTCGTCTACAATCCGGTGCGCGAGGAATTCTACGAGGCGCGGCGCGGCGGCGGGACGCTGCTCAACGGCGATCCGCTGGCGATCGCCGAGCATCGCGGCGGCGCGGTCCGCATCGCCTCGTCGAAAAGCGCCCTGGAGGGCCTGCCCGCGGCCGGCGGCGGGGTCGTCTTCGACCGCCGCTACGTCGCCTCGCTGGCCTATCGCTTCGCGCGCGTCGCCGCCGGCGAGTTCGACGCCACCGTCACCTCCGGCCACTGCCGCGACTGGGACCTGGCGGCGGCGATGCTGCTGGTCGAGGAGGCCGGCGGGGTGGTCGAGCGGCGCGACGGATCGCCGCTGCTGCTCAACGCGCGCTCGGTGCGCCAGCCGCCCATCCTTGCCGGCAGCGCGGGAATCGTGGATTTTCTCGGCGGCGACAGCGCCGAGACCCAATCGCGCCGGAGATCGAGATGAGCGGCAAGGAGAACGAGCAGCAGCTTCTGCACCTGGTGTTCGGCGGCGAGCTCGAGGATGTCGGGAAAATCCGCTTCCGCGACCTGGCGGAGTTGGACGTGGTCGGCATCTATCCCAACTACAAGACCGCCTACGACGCCTGGAAGGGGGCGGCGCAGGCCAGCGTGGACAATGCGCATATGCGCTACTTCATCGTCCACATGCATCGCCTGCTGGACCCGGAAACCGACGCCGGCTGACTGCCGTGACGGCAGGTCCGACACAAGGTCCGGCACCAGGCCCGACCACGGCGAAAACACAATTGTTTCTTTAGCTGCGGGCGGTGGTGACACGGGCCCGGCATGCCGCTAAAGGAAGCGCTGCACGAGGTTGCGCGAAGGAGCGCCCGCGGTTTGTACGAGAAGATCTTCAAGACCCGGAAGGAAATCGACCGCGGCAATGACGGCCTCGGCGAGAAGGTCGTCGAGACGCGCGCGCTGCTCCGGCTGATGATCCGGGACTATCTGTGGCCCAACAAGGCGCTGCTGGCCGCCAGCATGGTCTCGATGGCGCTGGTGGCGGCGGCGACGAGCGCCATCCCCATCGTGCTGAAGATCTCCGCCGACCAGATCATCCTGCACAAGAACACCGCGATGCTGACCGTGGTGCCGCTCGCCATCATCATCATCATGGCGGTCAAAGCCGCGGCCGAATACGCCTCGATGGTGACGGAGGCCTATATCGGCATCCAGATCGTCGCCGATCTGCGCAAGAAGCTGATCGGAACGCTGATGCAGGCCGATCTCGGCTGGCTCCAGCTCAACCATTCCGGGCGCTACGTCATGGCCTTCATGGGCGACGTCGGGGCGATCAAGGACGCCGCCGGCCTCAGCCTCGTCTCGATGGCCAAGAACGTGCTCAAGGCGCTCTTCCTCATCGGCGCGATGTTCTATCTGGACTGGAAGCTGGCGCTGCTCGCCATCTGCGCCATCCCCTTCGCGGTGCTGATGCTCGGCCGCCATCGCGGCCGTATCTTCGACACCTCGCGCAAGGCGATGGCGGAATCCGGCGACATGGGCCAGCTCATCACCCAGGCGCTTTCCGGCATCCGGGTGGTCAAGGCCTACGACCGCGAGAAGGCGGAGACGCAGCGGATCGGCGACGTCATCGACCGCGCCAACGAATATGTCATGCGCTCGGTGCGCACGGCGACAGCGTCGGGTCCGATGACCGAGGCGCTGACCGGCTTCGGCTTCGCGGCGGCGATCATGTATGGCGGCTATCGCGGGCAGGCCGGCACGATGACGCTCGGCGACTTCACCGGCTTCGTCGCCGCCGCCCTGCTGATCTACCAGCCGATGCGCGCGCTGGCCTCGCTGCAGACCTCGCTGCAGGTCGGCGTCGCCGCCGCCGGGCGCGTCTTCACGATCCTCGACGAGTCGCCGAAGGTCACCGAGAAGCCCGGCGCGAAGCCGCTGCCGCGGCCGAAGGGCGCGATCGCCTTCGACGAGGTCAGCTTCGCCTATGAGACGGGCGTGCCGGTGCTGCGCGAGATGAGCTTCGACATTCCGGCGGGCCGCAAGGTGGCGCTGGTCGGCGCCAGCGGCGCCGGCAAGAGCACGGTGATGAACCTGCTGCTGCGCTTCTACGACCCGACCAGCGGCGCCATCCGCTTCGACGGCCAGAACATCCGCGACTACACGATCTCCAGCGTCCGCCAGGCCTGCGCGCTGGTCACCCAGGAGCCGTTCCTGTTCGACGACACGGTGCGCAACAACATCGCCTATGGCAGCGAGACCGCCAGCGACGAGGCGGTCGAGGCGGCGGCCCGTGCGGCGGTGGCGCATGATTTCATCATGGCGCTGCCGAACGGCTACGAGACCCGCGTCGGCGAGGCCGGCATGCGGCTTTCCGGCGGCCAGCGGCAGCGCATCGCCATCGCCCGGGCGATGCTGCGCGACGCGCCGATCCTGCTGCTCGACGAGCCGACCAGCGCGCTCGACAGCGAATCCGAGGCGCTGATCCAGGAGGCGCTCGACCACCTGATCGTCGGCAAGACGGTGCTGATGATCGCGCACCGGCTGTCGACGGTGCGCAACGCCGACATGATCCTCGTGCTCGACAAGGGCCGCGTCGTGGAGCGCGGGACGCATGCCGAGCTGGTGCGGCGCAAGGGAGCCTATGCGCGGCTGCACCGGGCGCAGCTCATCGACGACACGAAGCAGGAAAGCAACGTCATCGCCGCCGCCGGCCGGGGCTGAGACGGCGGCATGCTCTCGATCAAGAAAATCGGTTCCAGGCCGGGCGTGCAGCGCGCCCTCGGCAAGTCCATCGCCACCTATCTGAAGCTCGTCAACGCGACCACGCGCTACACCGTCGAGCCGGCCGACATCTTCGACACGGTGGAGGCGAGGCTGCCGGTGATCATCGCCATGTGGCACGGCGAGCATTTCATGATCCCGTTCATCAACCGGCGCGGCTGGTCGGCCAAGGCGCTGATCTCGCGCCATCGCGACGGCGAGATCAACGCGGTGGCGGCGGAGGCGCTGGGCATCGGCACCATCCGCGGCTCCGGCGACCATTACGGGCGCTTCGCCGCCAAGGGCGGGGTCAGCGCCTTCCGGCTGATGATGGAGGCGCTGGAGCAGGGCCACACGGTGGCGCTGACCGCCGACGTGCCGAAGGTGGCGCGGCGCGCCGGCCTCGGCATCGTCAAGCTGGCCTCGATGACCGGGCGGCCGATCGTCCCGGCGGCGATCGCGACCCGCAACCGGATCGGCTTCGACACCTGGGACAAGTCGCAACTCAACCTGCCCTTCGGGCGCGGCGCCATCGTCGCCGGCGAATTCGTCGAGGTGCCGCGCGACGCCGACAACGAGACGCTGGAAGCCTACCGGAAGAAGACCCAGGACAATCTCAACGCGGCGACGGCGCGCGCCTATGCGATCGTGGATCGCCGCGATGGCACGTGAGCGCACGCCACTCGGGCTGAGCGCCTATCGCGGCGCGACGACCCTGCTGGCGCCGCTGGCGGGGAAGATCCTCAGGCGGCGCCTGCGGCAGGGCAAGGAGGTCGCCGAGCGGATCGGCGAGCGGATCGGCAATCCGGGGCTGGCGCGGCCGCAGGGACCGCTGGTGTGGTTCCACGCCGCCAGCGTCGGCGAGACCAACGCCATCCTGCCGCTGATGCACCGCATCGCCCGGCGCTATCCGCAGGTGAAGCTGCTGCTGACCACGGTCACCGTGACGTCGGCCCAGATGGCGTCGACGCGGATGCCGGAAGGCACGATCCACCAGTTCGCGGTGCTCGACACGCCAGCGCCGGTGAAGCGCTTCCTCGACTTCTGGAAGCCGGATCTCACGGTGTTCGCGGAAAGCGAGATCTGGCCCAACATGCTGATGCAGCTCAAGGCGCGCGGCATCCCGGCGGCGCTGGTCAACGGGCGGATGTCGGACCGCTCGTTCAAGCGCTGGAAGCTGGCGCCGCAGACCGTCGGCTGGCTGCTCAACGCCTATACCGTCTGCCTCGCGCAATCCGACGCCGACACCCGGCGGCTGCGCGAGCTCGGCGCGCGCCACGCCCAGCGCACCGGCAATGTGAAGTTCGACGTGCCGGCGCCCGCCGCCTCGGCGATGGACCTCGCCGCCTTCCGCAGCGCGCTCGGCACGCGGCCGGTCTGGGTCGCCGCCAGCACCCATCCCGGCGAGGAGGCGGTGGTGCTGGAGGCGCATGTGCGGGCGATGCGCAGCCACAAGGGGCTGATCGTGCTGCTGGCGCCGCGCCATCCCGAGCGGGCCCGCGAGATCGTCGGCATGGCGGCGAAGCTCGACCTCAAGACCTCGGTACGCTCCACCAGCCGGCTGCCGCGGGAGGGCGACGACGTCTTCGTCTTCGACACGATCGGCGAGCTCGGCCTCGCCTACCGGCTCAGCGAGACCGCCTTCATCGGCGGCTCGCTGGCCAAGCGCGGCGGACAGAATCCCATCGAGCCGGCCAAGCTCCACACCGCCATCCTGCACGGCCCCTACACCTTCAATTTCGCCGATGCCTATGCGGCGCTCGACGAGCTCGGCGGCGCCGAACTGGTCGACGGGCCGCTCAAGCTGGCGCAGAGCGTCGAGCGGCTGGTCGCCAATCCGGCGGCGCGCAGATTGCGCGCGGAGGCAGCCGCCAGCGCCATCGAACCGCTCGGCGGCGCCCTCGACCGCTCCTTCGCGGCGCTTGCCCCGCTGATCGAAAAGACGATAGGGCGTGAGGCATGATGCGTGCGCCCGCCTTCTGGTGGTCCCCCACCCCCTCGCTCGCGGCCCGGCTGCTGCAACCGGCCTCGCTGGTCTACGGGCTGGTCGCCCGGCTGCGCTTCGATCATTCGAGGCCGGCGAAGGCGCAGCTTCCCGTCATCTGCATCGGCAATCCGACGGCTGGCGGCGCCGGCAAGACGCCGACGGCGATCCGCATCGCCGAGACGCTCAAGGAGCGCGGTCGCAAGCCGGTGTTCCTGACGCGCGGCTATGGCGGACGCCTCAAGGGGCCGGTGCGGGTCGAGCCGGAGCGCCACGTCAGCAAGGATGTCGGCGACGAGCCGCTGCTGCTGGCGCGCCACGCGCCGGTCATCGTCAGCGCCGACCGGCGCGCCGGCGCGGTGCTGGCGGCGCGCTACGGCGACATCATCGTCATGGACGACGGCTTCCAGAACCCGGCGCTGGCCAAGGACCTGTCGATCCTCGTCATCGACGGCGTGGTGGGGCTGGGCAACGGCATGGTGCTGCCGGCGGGGCCGCTGCGGCTCGCCGCGGCGCCGCAGTTCAACGCCGCGCAGGCGGCGCTGGTGATCGGCGAGGACCGCCGCAATGCCGGGCTGGAGGCAGCGAGCCACGGCCTGCCGGTGCTGCGCGGCACGCTGGGCGGACGGGTGCCGCGCGGCCTGCGGGACAGGAAGCTGATCGCCTTCTCGGGGATCGGCCGGCCGGAGAAGTTCTTCGAGATGCTGGCCGAGAAGAAGCTGGAGACGGTGGCCCGCATCCCCTTCCCCGATCATCACCGCTTCACCGTCGAGGAGGCGCAGGGGCTCATCGCCCACGCGGCGCGCGAGGAGGCTGTGCTGGTGACGACGGAGAAGGACCGGCTCAGGCTGGCGGGCCGCCGCGACGGGCCGCTGGCGACGCTCTACGCCAACACCGTCGCCTATCCGGTGGCGCTGGAGCTCGACGGCGAAAGCGCGGAAAAACTGAAGGGCCTGCTCGACGCGCTGCTGGCTAGCGGCGCTTGAGGAACTCGCTGTGGCGGGCGACGGCGATGGCCGCGCTCGCATAGGCTTCCTGGCGGTCGACGTTCCAGTAGCGGAGCTGCTCGAGGGGGATCGGCTCGCCGGTCACCGTGCAGCGCACGAAGGCGCCCCGGCGGACGATCTGGTAATCGCCGTCGAGGTAGCGCAGCTCTGCCTCTCCGCCGGAAAGCGGCTTTTCGAAACGGTTCATGCGGGCTCTTCCTCAGCGCTCCCAGATGTAGCCGCGCGGGGCGGGATTTTCCAGAGCAATCAGTCCTGCGAGAAGAGATCGGGGGCGCTGCCCTCGTCCCGGCCGCCTGCCTCGCCGCGTCTGGCGCGCGGCTTCCTCGCCGCGCCGCCGGCGGCGACCGCCTGCACGGCGTCGTCGGCGAATTGCAGCGACAGCGCCATGCCGGAGGCGACCTCGGCCGCCCGCTTGAGCGGATTGCCGGCCTCGTCGCGCACCAGCACGAAGCCGCGCGCGAGCGTCGCGGTGTAGCCCAGCGCCTTCAGCAGATCGGCGTGACGCCCGAGGCGTCCGGTCGCGCGCTCCAGAACCGCCTGGACGCAGCGGTCGGCGCGGTGCGCCAGCGCCCCGATATGGTCTGATGCACGGCTGATCGGCTGGCGCAGCAGGCCCGGCGACAGCCGGCCGGCGATGCGCGCGAGCCCAGCGCGGTGCTTCTCGACATTGACGCCGAGGGCGCGCGACAGGCGGCCGGCGGCGTTGTCGTAGCGCTGGCGGGCAAGGGCGATGATCTCGGCGGGCCGCGGCAGGCCGCGCACCGCCGCCTGCAGCTCGGCACGGCATTCCCTGAGCCGCCGGGCGAGGCCGGAAAGCAGGCGCTGGCGCAGGTCGCCGAGCGTGGCGAGAAGCTCGGCGCGCACCGGCACGGCGATCTCGGCCGCCGCCGTCGGCGTCGGCGCGCGGATATCGGCGGCGAAGTCGATCAGCGTGGTATCGGTCTCGTGGCCGACCGCCGAGATCAGCGGGATGTCGCTGGCGGCGGCGGCGCGCACCACGACCTCCTCGTTGAAACACCACAGATCCTCCAGGCTGCCGCCGCCGCGGGCGACGATCAGCAGGTCGGGACGCGGCACCGGGCCGGAATCGCCGGCGGCGTTGAAGCCGGCGATGGCGGCGGCGATCTCCTCGGCGGCGCCGTCGCCCTGCACGCGCACCGGCCAGACGACGACGCGGACCGGGAACCGGTCGGCGATGCGGTGCAGGATGTCGCGGATCACCGCGCCGGTCGGCGAGGTGACGACGCCGATGGTGGCGGGAAGCGCGGGCAACGGCTTCTTGCGCGATGCGTCGAACAGACCCTCGGCGGCGAGCTGCTTGCGGCGCGCCTCCAGCAGCGCCATCAGCGCGCCCTCGCCGGCCGGCTCGATCGCCTCGACGACGATCTGGTATTTGGAGCTGCGCGGATAGGTGGTGATCTTGCCGGTGGCGATCACCTCCATGCCCTCCTCGGGCCGGAAGCGCAGCCGCGAGAAGACGCCGCGCCAGATCACCGCATCGATGACGGCGTCGCTGTCCTTGATCGAGAAATAGGCGTGGCCGGAGGAATGAGGCCCGCGATAGCCGGACACCTCGCCGCGCAGCCGCACCAGCGAGAAATTGTCCTCGACCGTGCGCTTGAGCGCGCCCGCCAGCTCGCCGACGGTAAACTCGGGAAGATTTTGCGGGGCGGTCAACGCGGCGTGCTCCGTTCAGCCTTGAGCGAATCCGGCTGGATGCTACAACCCTTTGCGTCGGTGTCCCAAATACGTCGAGCGGAGCGAGCCAGCCGGAGATGAAGGTACTGCTTCTGGGATCGGGCGGCCGCGAGCACGCGCTTGCCTGGGCGATCGCCGCCAGCCCGGCGCTCGACACGCTCTATTGCGGGCCCGGCAATGCGGGGATCGCCGAGGTGGCGACGCTGGTCGACCTCTCGCTGGAGGATCACGAGGCCATCGCCGCCTTCGCCCGCGACAAGGCCATCGACCTCGTCGTCGTCGGCCCCGAGGCGCCGCTGGTCGCCGGGCTCGCCGACCATCTGCGGGCGGCGGGCCTCGCCGTCTTCGGCCCGAGCGCGGCCGCGGCACGGCTTGAGGGCTCCAAGAGCTTCACCAAGGAAATCTGCCGGACCAACGACATCCCGACCGCCGCCTTCGAGCGCTTCAGCGAGGCGGGGCCGGCGAAGGCCTATCTGAAGACCCACGCGATGCCGGTCGTCATCAAGGCCGACGGGCTGGCTGCCGGCAAGGGCGTCATCATCGCCGAGGACCTCGGCCAGGCCGAGGAGGCCGTCGACGACATTCTCGGCGGCGCCTTCGGGGCGGCCGGCGCCGAGATCGTCATCGAGGAGTTCCTGCAGGGCGAGGAGGCGAGCTTCTTCGCGCTGTGCGACGGCAGCACGGCGCTGCCGCTCGCCTCGGCTCAGGACCACAAGCGCGCCTTCGACGGCGACACCGGCCCCAATACCGGCGGCATGGGCGCCTATTCGCCGGCGCCGGTCATGGACGAGGCGATGACCGCCCGGGTGATGGGCGAGATCGTCGAGCCGACGCTCGCCGCCATGGCGCGCGAGGGCTGCCCCTTCCAGGGCGTGCTGTTCGCCGGGCTGATGATCACCGCTGAAGGCCCGAAACTGATCGAATACAATGTCCGCTTCGGCGACCCGGAATGCCAGGTGCTGATGATGCGGCTCAAGGACGATCTGCTGCTGCTGCTCAAGGGCGCCGCCGACGGCATATTGTCGTCGATGAGCGTGCGCTGGCACGGCGAGGCGGCGCTGACCGTGGTGATGGCCGCGAAGGGCTATCCCGGCGCCTACGAGAAGGGCAGCGAGATCAAGGGACTCGACGCGCTGAAGGACGATCCCGACCTGATGGTCTTCCACGCCGGCACGACGCGCGACGGCGGGAAGCTGCTGGCGACCGGCGGCCGCGTGCTCAACGTGACGGCGCTCGGCGCGAGCGTCGCCGAGGCGCAGGCCCGCGCCTATGCCGCCGTCGACCGGATCGACTGGCCGGGCGGCTTCTGCCGCCGCGACATCGGCTGGCGCGCGGTGGAGCGGGAACGCGACGCATGAGCGGACGCATCGACAGGCAGGACGCCTTCAGCGGGACCAAAGAGGTTCCGCAGGCCCTCGCCTTCGATGCCGGCAGGCTGGAGCGCTATCTCGAGGGCCGCATCGAGGGCTTTCGCGGCCCACTACAGGTCAGCCAGTTCAAGGGCGGCCAGTCGAACCCGACCTATCTGCTGACGACGCCGGAACGCGCCTATGTGCTGCGCCGCAAGCCGCCGGGCAGGCTGCTGCCGAGCGCCCATGCGGTCGACCGCGAGTTCCGCGTCATCTCGGCGCTGCACGAGGCCGCATTCCCGGTCGCCCGGCCGTGGCTGCTGTGCGACGACGAGGACGTCATCGGCACCATGTTCTACGTCATGGACCGGGTCGAGGGCCGCATCTTCTGGGAACCGGCCATCCCCGGCGTCGAGCGGGCCGAGCGCGCCGCCATATACGACGCCATGAACGAGACGATCGCGCGGCTGCATTCCTTCGATCCGGCGGCGCTGGGGCTCGCCGATTTCGGCAAGGGCGAGGGCTATGTGGCGCGCCAGATCAGGCGCTGGTCGGGCCAGTACGAGGCGTCGCGCACCGAGGACATCGCGGCGATGGACCGGCTGATGGAATGGCTGCCCGGCGCGGCGCCGCAAACGTCGCGCATAAGCCTGGTGCATGGCGACTACCGGCTCGACAACCTCATCGTCGAGGCCGGGGCGCCGCGCGTGAAGGCGGTGCTCGACTGGGAGCTGGCGACGCTCGGCGACCCGCTCGGCGACTTCACCTACCATCTGATGACCTGGTTCATGCCGGTGGCGCGCGACGGCGGCGGCACCGGAAGCCTCAAGGAAACCGACCTCCCGGGCCTCGGCATTCCCTCGGCGGAGGACTATGTCGCACGCTACTGCGAGCGCACGGGCACGCCCGGCATCGCCGATCTCGACTTCTATCTCGCCTATAATTTCTTCCGCCTCGCGGCGATCCTCCAGGGAATCGTCGGGCGGGTGCGCGACGGCACCGCGACCAACCAGAACGCGGCGGCGATGGCCAGCCAGGTGCGGCCGCTGGCGGAGACGGCGTGGCGCTTCGCCGGGAAGGCGGGGGCCGGAAGCACGGGGCCGAAGGGGTGAGCGCGCCGCGCATCGGGCTGGCGCTCAGCGGCGGCGGCGCGCGCGGCTTCGCGCATCTTTCGGTGATGGAGGCGCTGGACGATCTCGGCATCGTCCCCTCCCACGTCGCCGGCACCTCGATCGGCGCGGTGATCGGCGCGCCCTATTGCGCGGGGATGACGGCGAACGAGATCCGCCGCGAGATCCTCGATATCTTCCGCTCGCGCACCGAGGTCGTCTCGCGGCTGATGCGGGCACAGAACAAGCGCCTCGGCGGCGTCCTGCGCCCCAGCCTGTCGAACCCCCTGCAGATCGACGCAGAACGGCTGCTGAGCGCCTTCCTGCCGGACACCATTCCCGAGGAATTCGCGGCGCTCAAGGTGCCGTTCACCGCCGTCGCGGCGGATTTCTACGGCTCCGATCCGGTGAATTTCGAGACAGGGCCGCTGCGGCCCGCCATCGCCGCCTCCATGGCCATCCCGGCGATCTTCAGGCCGGTGGTGTTCGACGGCCGCATCCTCGTCGACGGCGGCATCGTCGACCCGCTGCCGACCGAGGCGCTCGCCCACCGTGCCGAGATCGTCGTCGCCGTCGACGTCATCAAGGGGCCGCGCGGCGAGCCCGGCAAGGTGCCCAATCCGCTCGAGACCATCCTCGGCTCGACGCAGCTGATGATGCAGACCATCGTCCAGGGACGGGTCGCCAACCGGCCGCCCGACATCCTGCTCAGGCCGAACATCCGCACCTTCCGCATCCTCGACTTCTTCAAGGCGCGGGCGATCCTCAAGGCGGCCGAGCCGACGCGCGAGGAAGCCAAGCGGGAGATCGCCAAGGCAATCGAGCGCTACGAGAAGCGGAGGAACCGGTGAGCGAGCCGATGCCGCGCGGGATCGCCTGGATGAACGGGCGCTACGTGCCGATGGAGGAGGCCGTCATCCCGGTTCTCGACTGGGGCTTCCTGCGCTCGGACGCCACCTATGACGTGGTGCATGTGTGGAAGGGGCGCTTCTTCCGCCTCGACAGCCATCTCGACCGCTTCCTCGCCTCCTGCGCCAAGCTCAGGCTCGACATCGGCATGGAGCGCGCCGAACTGGCGAAGGTGCTGGCGACCTGCGTGACCAGGGCCGGGCTCGACGACGCCTATGTCGAGATGATCTGCACGCGCGGCGTGTCCGCGACCTTCAGCCGCGACCCGCGCGACGCGAGGAACCGCTTCATCGCCTTCGCCATCGATTTCGGCTGGATTCTCAGGCCCGAGGAGCGCGAGCAGGGGCTGAGCGTCCATGTCAGCGCGATCCAGCGCATTCCGCCGCAATCGGTCGACCCGACGGTGAAGAACTATCACTGGCTCGACCTCGTCAACGGCATGTTCGAGGCCTATGAGACGGGCGCGCGCACCGTGCTGCTGACGACGCCGGAGGGCGATATCGCCGAGGGGCCGGGCTTCAACATCTTCGTCGTCTCCGCCAGCGAGGCGGCGACGCCCGACAGCGGCGTGCTGGAGGGGATCACCCGGCTGGCGACGCTGGACCTGATGAAGGAGCTCGGCATTCCCCATCGCGCGCGGCCGGTCGCGGTGGCGGAGATCCGCGCCGCCGACGAGATATTCGCGACCTCGACGGCGGGCGGCATCATGCCGGTGACGCGGCTCGACGGCGTGGCCGTCGGCGACGGCCGCCCCGGCCCCCTCACCCGCCGGCTGATCGACGCCTATTGGGAGAAGCACCGCGACCCGGCGTGGTCGACGGCGGTGGCGGAACTGGCCTGAGCGGCGCGGCGTCTGCCATCGGCCGGTGATGACAAGTGGGCGCGGAACGGGAAGCCTCTTGGCCCCTGAGCTTGCAACAGCGGCCCATTTCTGGATTCCGGCCTTCGCCGGAATGACGATTGGGGCTGATGCCGTGCTCCTAGCCGTCATTGCCGGACCTGATCCGGCAATCCATTCCAATGACGCCTCCCTGACCACTCCCGTTCCGTCTGCCGCCCCGACAGCGGAATGGATCACCGGGTCGAGCCCGGTGATGACGGGAGCGATATGTAAGGGAAATGATCGACCAGTTACGTTTGCAGTAGCTGCCCATTTCTGGATTCTTAGCCTTCGCCGGAATGACGGCTAGAAGCACGGCATCAGCCCCAATCGTCATTCCGGCGAAGGCCGGAATCCAGTGGCGATGGTGCGACAGATTGCGGCCCATCCTTTTAAGGCTCGGCTTCGCCTCGCACCTCAGGATGAGATGGGCGTTTGCGGCGCTCTCCCTTCCGGCCCTTGGCTTGAGGCCTTAAGGCGTTCGGACCGGAAATCCCTCCCCCGGAGGGATTTCTCTACGGTCCTCGCCCTCACCCTGAGGAGGCCCAAGGGGCCGTCTCGAAGGGTGGGCGCCAACCTTCGAATGCCTACCGCCTTTCGGCGAAGAAGGCCTTCAGGATGCCGGCGGCCTCGCGCTCGCCGATGCCGCCATAGACCTCCGGCGTGTGATGGCAGGTCGGCTGCATGAAGAAGCGCGCGCCGTGCTCGACGCCGCCGCCCTTGGGGTCGGAGGCGCCGTAATAGAGGCGGCGGATGCGGGCGAACGAGATCGCCGCCGCGCACATGGCGCAGGGCTCCAGCGTGACGTAGAGGTCGCAGTCCGGCAGGCGGTCGGAGCCGGCGGCGCGCGCCGCCTCGCGGATGACGAGGATCTCCGCATGCGCCGTCGGGTCGGCGAGCTCGCGGGTGCGGTTTCCCGCCCGGGCGACGATCCCGCCGCCGGAGACCAGCACCGCGCCGACCGGCACCTCGCCGCGCGCCGCCGCCAGCCGCGCCTCGGCGATGGCCTCGTCCATGAATTGCGCCACGTTGCGTCTCCCTCTTCGATCCGCTTCCTGCTATCACCGCCCGGTCATGACGCAAACCGTCGAAGAAAACGGCAAGGGCGAGCGCATCGCCAAGGTGATGGCGCGGGCGGGGCTGTGCTCGCGCCGCGAGGCGGAGGCGTGGATCGCCGCCGGCCGGGTCGCCGTCAACGGAAAGGTGCTCGACAGCCCCGCCGTCATCGTGACGGAGAAGGACCGGATCGCCGTCGACGGCAATCCGCTGCCCGAGCGCGAGCGGACGCGGCTGTGGCTCCACCACAAGAAGCGCGGCTTCGTCACCACCAACCGCGATCCGCAGGGCCGCCCGACGGTCTTCGACGCGCTGCCCGAGACGATGCCGCGGGTGATCTCGGTCGGCCGGCTCGACATCAACACCGAGGGGCTGCTGCTGCTGACCAATGATGGCGGCCTCGCCCGGGTGCTTGAGCTGCCGGCGACCGGCTGGCTCAGGCGCTACCGGGTGCGCGTGCACGGGCTGCCGGCGGAGGCCGACATGGCGAAACTCAGGGACGGCATCACCGTCGACGGGGTGCGCTACGGCCCCATTGAGGCGGCGCTCGACCGCCAGCAGGGCGCCAATGCCTGGCTGACCATGGGGCTGCGCGAGGGCAAGAACCGCGAGATCAAGCGGGTCCTCGACCATCTCGGCCTCGCGGTGACGCGGCTGATCCGCGTTTCCTTCGGCCCCTTCCAGCTCGGCGACATCGCCCCCGGCGGCGTCGAGGAGGTCAAGGCGCGGGTGCTGCGCGACCAGCTCGGCCACAAGCTCGCCGACGCCGCCGGCGTCGACCTCGCGCCGCCGCGCGACAGGGCCGCGGGCGGAAAGCCCGCGGGCAACAACGAGGCGCCGGGGCGCGCGCCCTCGCGAACGAGCCGGCCGGCGGGCAAGAACAGGAAGAACCATGCGGATCGTCGGCGGAAAGTTTAGCGGGCTCACGCTCGCCGCCCCCGCCGACCGCGCGATCCGCCCGTCCTCGGACCGGCTGCGCGAGGCGGTGTTCAACATCCTCCAGCACCGTTTCGACGACGCGGCCGCCGGCGCGCGCGTGCTCGATCTCTTCGCCGGCACCGGCGCGCTGGGATTGGAGGCGCTGTCGCGCGGCGCGCGCTCGGCGCTCTTCATCGACGTCTCGGCGGCCTCGCGGGCGCTGGTCAGGCGGAACCTCGAGGCCGCCGGCGTGATGGGCCTCGCGCGCATCTCCAGGCGCGACGCCACGCATCTGGGCCCGGCGAACGGCAAGGGCGAGTTCACCCTCGTCTTCCTCGACCCGCCCTACGGCAAGAAGCTCGCCGAGGGCGCGCTGAAGAGCCTGACCCATGGCGACTGGCTCGCTGACGGGGCGCTGCTCGCCGTGGAGGAGAAGGCCGGCGTCGAGATCGCGCTGCCCGCCGCCTATCAGCGCGAGGACGCCCGCGAATATGGCGACAGCCAGGTGCTGTTCCTGCGCTACCGGGAGCCGGGCGGGCGATGAGCATCCTCGTGGTGGAGAATTTCGCCGACAGCGATCTCGGCGCGCTGGCGCCGCTGATCGGCGAGGCCGGCGCCGCCGCCGACATCAGGCGCATGCATCTCGGCGCGAGCCTGCCCGGCGACTGCGCCGCCCACGACCGGCTGATCGTGCTCGGCGGCGGGCAGAACGCGCTCGACGACGCGGCCGGTCCGTGGTTCCCGGCGCTGACGGCGCTGGTGCGCGACTTCCACGCGGCGCGAAAGCCGGTGCTCGGCATCTGCCTCGGCTCGCAGCTCCTCGCCCGCGCCTTCGGCGGCGGCAACGTGCTGGGCAGGCCGCTGGAGTTCGGCTACCTGCCGGTCGCCCCGACGGCGGACGCGGCGTCAGACCCGGTGTTCCGCAGCCTGACCGCGCCGGCGCCGAGCTTCCACTGGCACAACGACACGGTGACGCTGCCTAAGGGCGCGACGCATCTGGCGTCGAGCGAGATGACGCCGGTGCAGGCATGGCGCATGGGGGCGGCCACCTATGCGGTGCAGTTCCACTTCGAGGCCGACGCCGCCCATGTCCGCCACTGGGCGCGCGCCTACCGCGCCTATATCGGCGAGCACATTCCCGACTGGCCGGCGCGCATGGAGGCGGAAATCGCCCGCGCCGCGCCCGCCGCCGACGCCTTCGGCGCCGAGCTCGCCCGCCGCTGGCTGGCGCTGCCGGGCTAGGGCCTTGCAGCATCGTTGAGGAGCGGCGGCTTCACACCGTCGCCATTGCCGCCGACCTGAGCCCGGAACGCTTCCGCCGCGCGCGGCGAACGCAGGCGCGCATCGCCACCGTCGGGAACCCGGCCACCGCCGTAGCTGGATTCTCAGCCTTCGCCGAAATGACGATTGGAGCTGATGCTTCAACACTACCCCTCATTCCGGCGGAGGCCGGAATCCAGGCGCGGTGTAGGCGGCGTTCTTGGGCCCATCCTTCGAGACGGGCCGCGCCCGAACCCCCGCGCCCCTAGGACCAGACCAGCCGGACGGCGAGGAAGATCAGCGAGGAGATCGCCGCCGCCGACGGTACGGTGACGATCCAGGCGGCGACGATGGTTGTGAAATGGGCGCGGCGCACCAGCCGGCGGCGGCGCTGCTCCTCGCGGTCGCGGACCGGGCGCACCTTCTTCGCCGGGTTGATGCGGTGCTTGTTGACATGGGCGACGCGGCGCTTCGAGCGCTCCGTGTACCATTCGCGGAAGAAGCCGACGCCGAACACCGCGCCGACCGCGATGTGGGTCGAACTGACCGGCAGGCCGAGGGCCGAGGCGACGAGCACGGTGACGCCCGCCGACAGGGCGACGCAGTAGGCGCGCATCGGGTTGAGCTTGGTGATCTGCCCGCCGACCATCTGGATGAGGCGCGGGCCGAACAGGATGAGGCCGAGCGAGATGCCGAGCGCGCCGACGACCATGACCCAGATCGGGATGTCGACGGCGGTCGCCACGTCGCCGAACTCGGCGGTGTGGACGATGGCCGCCAGCGGCCCGACGGCGTTGGCGACGTCGTTGGCCCCATGGGCGAAGGAGAGCAGCGCGGCGGAGGCGACGAGCGGCATGTTGAAGAGCGCGCGCAGCGACTGGTTCCGGTTCTCCAGCCCCCGCGCGTCGCGGCGGATCATCGGCACCGAGACCAGCCAGAAGACGATGCCGACGGCGAGCCCCGCCAGGCACGCCTCGCCGAGGCCGATATGGGTGATCCTGCCCAGCCCCTTCTTGGCCAGATAGGCGGCGAAGACGCCGGCCATCACCGCGATCAGCACCGGTACCCAGCGGCGGGCGGCGGCGATCTTGTCGTCGCGATAGATGATGAAGGTCTTGACGAAGGCGAGCGCGGCGGCGGCGATGACGCCGCCCATGACCGGCGATATGACCCAGCTCGCGGCGATGCCGCCCATGGTCGACCAGTCAACCGCCGAGACCCCGGCGGCGGTTATGCCGGCGCCGACGACGCCGCCGACGATCGCATGGGTGGTGGAGACCGGGGCGCCGATCCAGGTGGCGAGGTTGATCCACAGCGCCGAGGCCATCAGCGCCGACAGCATCACCGCCATGAAGGTCGCGGAATCGGCGATGGTCTCCGGCGCGACGATCCCCTTGGCGACCGTCTCGACGACGTCGCCGCCGGCGACCAGCGCGCCGGCGCTCTCGAAGATCGCGGCGATGACCAGCGCCGCGCCGAGGCTCAGCGCCCGCGAGCCGACCGCCGGGCCCATATTGTTGGCGACGTCGTTGGCGCCGATATTGAGCGCCATATAGGCGCCGATGACGGCAGCGACGGCGATCGTCGGCCCGCCGGCATGGCCGGTCAGCCAGACGCCGGCCAGCAGCGCGCAGAGGGCGATGAAAAGCAGGGCGAGGCCCGGCGCGACATAGCGGCGGCCGAGCGCGCCGACCGCCTCCTCCATGTAGCCGAGCTTGTCGAGGTCCTTGTCGAGGGTCGGCTTGCGGTAGTTGCGGGTCGTATCGCTCACGAAGCCATCCCGTCGCGGATCTGCGGGCGCGGCGATGCGCCGGTCGAACCGGGGTGGCCTCCGCGCGGCGCCGGGTCAAGCATCAGGCAGGCCTATTCCCCAGATTTCGCGGCCGGCGCGGCGGCGGCGAGCCGCGCGCGGAAGGCGACGAGGGCGTCGCGGAAGCCGGCGTCGTCGACCGTCTCGATCGCTTCGTCGACGGGCAGCCAGCGACGCTTGCGCTGCCCCGCCTCGGCGAAGCTGTCCTTCAGCTCGGCGACCTCGAGGAGATAGACGTCGGTGTCGGTGGCGACCTCGATGCCGCTGCCGAGCCCCTTGCCGGCGGCGCAGCGCATGAAGGGCTCGCGCCGCACCTTGCCGACGGCGCCGGCCTCCTCCAGCGCCTCTCGGGCGGCCATCTTCTCGGGCGTCGAGCCGAGCTCGGGGTTGCCCTTGGGCAGAATCCAGCGGCCGCGGCCGCGCGAGCTGACCAGCAGCACCTCGACGCCCTTCTTGCGGCGGCGGTAGCACAGCGCCGCGACCTGCCGGCGCTTCGGCATGCGGAACGGCCCGAGCAGCGCGTCGACGAACTGCCGGAACCACGTAAAGGACGACTGCGCTCTCGCCTGTTGCATCGCGATCCCTACCGCCTCCCGAAAAGCCGCTCGATGTCGCCGAGCCTGAGCTCGATGAAGGTCGGGCGGCCATGGTTGCACTGGCTGGAATTTGGCGTCTTCTCCATTTCCCGCAAGAGGGCGTCCATCTCGCGCGGGGCGAGGCGCCGGCCGGAGCGCACGCTGCCGTGGCAGGCCATGGTCGAGGCGACGGCGTTGAGGCGCTCGGAAAGCCGCGTCGTCTCGTCGTGCTCGGCGTGGTCGCCGGCGTGATCGCGCACCCGCGCCGCGACGTCGAACTCGCCGAGCAGCGCCGGCGTCTCGCGCACCGCCACCGCGCCGGGGCCGAAGGGCTCGAGCACGAGGCCTAGCTCGGCAAGCTCGGCGGCCCGCTCGGCGAGGCGGTCGGCCTCGTCCTCGCCGAGGTCGACGACCTCCGGGATCAGCAGCATCTGCCTGGCGATGCCGCCATCGGCGAGGCCCGCCTTCATGCGCTCGTAGACGATGCGCTCATGGGCGGCGTGCTGGTCGACGATGACCAGGCCGTCGGCGGTCTGGGCGACGATGTAGTTCTCGTGGAGCTGGGCGCGGGCGGCGCCCAGCGGGTGCGCCGCCGTATCCTCGGGCATGGCCTCCGCGAAGCCGGCGCGGGCGTCCGCCGAGGGCGCGGCGAAATCCTCGAAGGGCCGCTGCGCCTCGGCGAAGGCGGTCGCCGCGCGGGCATTGTAGGCGGATTGCCTGAACCCTTGCCTGAACCCTTGCCCGAATCCCGTCCCCCCGCCCCCCGTCCGGAAGGCGGCGACCGCCTCGGCGGCGGTATCGGCGGAGGTGGCGACGGCGGTCTCGGCGAAGGCGCGGCGCAGGGCGGAGACGATCAGCCCGCGCACCAGGCCGGCGTCGCGGAAGCGCACCTCGGTCTTGGCGGGGTGGACGTTGACGTCGACGGCATGCGGGTCGATGTCAAGCCACAGCGCCACCACCGGCTGGCGGTCCCTCGCCATCACGTCCATGTAGCCGGCGCGCAGCGCGCCGGTCAGCACCTTGTCGCGCACCGGGCGTCCGTTGACGAAGAGGAACTGCCGGCGGGCGTCGGCGCGGTGCCAGGTCGGCAGGCCGGCGAAGCCGCTCAGGCGAACGTTCTCGCGGGCGGCGTCGACGGGGATCATGTTGGCCTCGACATCGGCGCCGAGGACGGCGGCGACCCGGCGCAGGCGCGCTTCCTCCCACGCCCCCGCCTCGGCGGGAACCGCGAGCACGTTGCGCTCGCCGGCGGTCAGCGAGAAGGCGACCTGCGGATGGGCGACGGCGAGGCGGCGCACCGTGTCGGCGACGGCCTGGTTCTCCGCCGGCTCGCTCTTGAGGAATTTGAGGCGCGCCGGCGTCGCGTGGAAGAGGTCGGCGACGTCGACGCGGGTGCCGCGATTGGCGGCGGCGGGAACCGGTGGCGTCACCCGGCCGCCGTCGACCTCGATGCGCCAGCCGCTGTCGCCTTCCGCGCTGCGCGAGACGATGGTCAGCCGCGAGACCGAGCCGATGGAGGGCAGCGCCTCGCCGCGAAAGCCGAGCGTGCGGATATCGGAAATGTCGTCGCCGGGGATCTTCGAGGTCGCGTGGCGCTCGACCGCGAGCGCGAGGTCGTCGCGATCCATGCCGCCGCCATTGTCGACGACGCGGATCAGCCTCCGGCCGCCGCCCTCGACGACGATGTCGATGGCGGTCGCGCCGGCGTCGAGCGCGTTCTCGGCGAGCTCCTTGACGACGCTCGCCGGGCGCTCGACCACCTCGCCGGCGGCGATGCGGTCGACCAGATGATCCGGCAGGCGGCGGACGGCCATCATCCCTCCGCCAGGTATTTCTTGGCGAGCACCTTGCCCTCCTCCACCGCCGGCTGGTCGAAGGCGTCGACCTCCATCAGCCCGGCGGCGATGATCGTCTCGAGCATGAAATGCATGAGCAGCTCGCCGACCGATTCCGCGTCGATGCGGTCGAGCAGGATCGTGCGCACCGGGCGACCGTTGGCGGCGAGCGTGTCGGCGGTGGCGCGCTGCTGGGCCCAGACGAAATCGCCGACATGGCGGCCGGAAAAGCCCGGCTCGCCGGCAGCTTCCGCGAGCTTCGCGGGCATCGCCGGTCCGTTGCCGCGGCAGTCGGTCATGACGATGGTGACCAGCTTGTCGACGGGTCCGGCGAGAAAGAGCTGGAGCTGCGAATGCTGGTCGACCGGGCCGACGGCTGCGACCGGCGTCGTCCCCCTGCCGTCCTTGCCGAGCGATTCCGACCAGAGCTGGACGTACCAGCGGGTGAAGCGCTCCAGCCGGTCGGCATAGGCCCACATGACCTGCGCCGAAAGCCCGGCCTCGCCCGCCGCGACGGAGAGCGCCGCGCCGAGCGCCGCCGGGCAGTCGCGCGGCGACGAGCCGTCGAGCACGGGCCGCACGGCGCGCGCGGCCCCCCGGCGCACGGCCTCGGGGTCGAGGCCGGCGAGCGCCGCCGGGACGAGCCCGACATTGGTCAGCGACGAATAGCGCCCGCCGACGCCGGGATCGTGATCGAAGAAACGGACGCCATAGGGTTCTAGCAGCGCCCGCAGCTTGCTATCCGCACCTGGCCTCGCCGGCTCGGAGAGCCCCATGACGCGGTCGCCGATCTCGGCGCCGAGCCCGGCCTTCTCCAGCGCGTCGAGCACGCAGATCGCCTGGATCAGCGTCTCGCCGGTGCCGCCGGACTTCGAGGTGACGAGAAAGCGCGTGTCGGCGAGCGGCAGCGCCGCCAGCGCGGCGGCGAGGCTCTCGGCGTCGAGATTGTCGAGGAAAAGGATGTCGGGCCTGACCGCCGAGCCCGGCACGTTCCAGCCGCCGGCCTGGGCGAGCGTCTGGCCGCCGAGGCTGGAGCCGCCGGTGCCGAGCAGCACCGCGTGGCGCGCCCCGCGCAGCCAGCCGGCGCATTCGGCGACGCCTTCGAGATCGTCCGTGCGCGACGGCAGGGAGAGCAGCGGCAGCGCACCGCTCTCCGCCTTGCGCCGCAGCCCCGCGAGCACCGGGGCGGCGCTGTCCAGCAGCGCCTCCAGGGCCGCCGCCTCGACGCCGGCGCCGCCGATATTCCCGTAGAGACAGTTTTCGAGCGATTGTCGCATGGGCGATCGTATGGGCCTCTTTCCGCCGGGCCGACGGGCTCAGGGCCCGAATCAGCGCCGGCATCCGCTTTCAGGATAGACGCGGCGCATGAAACGCCGCCAGCGATGCGCCCTCAGCCGCCGGAGTTTTCCAGCGCCGCCTTGCGCCCGACGATGGTCACATAGGGCGCGCCGTCGGCGAAAAGGCGGCCGGCCGCCCGCCTGACGTCGTCGATGGTGACGGCGTCGATCAGCGAGTTGCGGCGCTCGATATAGTCGATGCCGAGTTCCTCGATCTGGATCTGCAGGAGCTGGCCGGCGATCTTGCCGGAGGTGTCGAAGCGCAGCGGATAGGAGCCCTTGAGATAGGCCTTGGCCTCGTCGAGCTCGGCCTGCGTCGGACCGTCGGCGGCGATGCGGGCGATCTCCTCGCGGATGATCCTCAGCGATTCCGCGGCGCGCTCGCCGCGCGTCGCCACCCCGCCGCCGAACAGGGCGGCGTGGTCGAGCGGGTAGAGATAGGTGTCGACGCCATAGGCGAGGCCGCGCTTCTCGCGGATCTCGTCATAGAGCCTGGAGGTGAAGGTGCCGCCGCCGAGGAGGTGGTTGAGGACGTAGGCCGGCACGAAGTCGGGATCGTGCCGCATCAGCCCGGGGCCGCCGAACTGGATGACGGTCTGCGGCACGTCGGTATCGATCACCGTCTCGAAGGGCCGCGCGGCGAGCGAGGCCTGTGGGACGGTGCGCAGCGAGGCCGTCTCCGGCAGGCCGGAGAACATCCGGTCGAGCAGGAGCCCGAAGGCTTCCTCGGAGATATCGCCGACGGCGGCGACATGGAGGTTGTCGCGGGCGAAGTTGGCGCTCGCGAAGGCGACGAGGTCGTCGCGGCCGATGCGCGCGACGCTCTCCATCGTGCCGTCGATCGGCCGGCCGTAGGGATGATCGCCGAAGATCGCCTGCATCCAGGCGCGCGAGGCGATGGTGTCGGGATCGTTGATGTCGCCGCGCAGGCCGGAGACGATCTGGCCGCGGATGCGCTCCACGGCGTCCTCGTCGAAGCGCGGCGACGAGATGGCGATGCGGACGAGGTCGACCGCCGCGTCGATATTCTCCGACAGCGTGCGCAGCTCGCCGTAGAAGGCGTCGCGGCCGGCGTCGAAATTATAGCGGATCGCCAGTTCCTCGGCGCGGCGCTGGAACTGCTGGGCATCCATGTCGCCGGCGCCCTCGTCGAGCAGGCCGGAGACCATGTTGGCGACGCCGGCCTTGCCGTCGGGATCCTGGGCGGCGCCGCCGGTGAAGGCGAACTTCACCGCCAGCAGCGGCACGGTGTCGTCGGAGACGAGCCAGCCGACGATGCCGCCGGGGCTCTCGACGCGCCTGATGTCGGCGGCGGAGGCGGAAAACGCGGCGCAGGCGAGAAGCAGCGCGAGGAAAAGACGCGGCAGGGCGGTCATGACGGCTCCTTCGGCGCTTGCCTGACCAGCCAGCCGGTGGCCGAGCGGCCGATCCGCAGCCAGTCGCGCGCCGCCTTGTCGACGTCCTCCGGCGTGACCGCGCGGATGGCGTCGGCCCAGCCCTCGACGGCCTCGACGGTCGATCCCGTGGTCAGCGCGGTGCCGTAGATGCGGGCCATGGCGCTCTGGCTGTCGCGGGCGTAGACTGCCTCGGCGATGATGTTGCGCTTGGCGCGCTCGATGTCGTCGGCGTCGAGGCCGTTGGCGACAAGGTCGGCGACCTCCTCGTCCATCGCCTTCTCCAGCGTCGCGAGATCGACGCCGTCGGCGGGCACCGCGTAGAGATGGAAGGCGGTGTCGTCCAGCGCGCTCGCCTGGTAGTAGCCGCCGGCGCCGGCGGCGAGCTTGCGCTCGACGACGAGGCGGCGGTAGAGGCGGCTCGTGGCGCCGCCGCCGAAGGCCTCGCCGAGCACGTCCAGGGCCTCGGCCACGCCGGGCTCGGCGGTGGTGTAGCTCGGCACGTGATATTCGCGGCGCAGGCTCTCCTGTTCGGTCGAGGGATCGCGCAGCAGCACGCGGCGCTCGGCGTCGACATCGGGCTCGGCGCGGCGGATGCGCGGCGGCGGATCGGCGCGGCGGGCGACCTCTCCGTAGGTCCTGGCGGCGAGCGCGCGCACCTCGTCGGGCTCGACGTCGCCGGCGACGACGAGCACGGCGTTGTTGGGGGTGTAGTAGCGGGTATAGACGTCGAGCGCGTCCTCGCGGTCGAGCGCCTCGATCTCCTGCATCCAGCCGATGACCGGACGGCCGTAGGGATGCTCCAGATAGAAGGTCGCGTCGAGGACCTCGCCGAGCTTGGAGCCGGGGTCGTTCTCGACCCGGCTGCGGCGCTCCTCCAGCACCACGTCGCGCTCGCGCGCCACCACGTCGTCGGTGAGGATGAGGTTGGTCATGCGGTCCGCCTCCATCTCCATGACGAGGGGCAGGTGCTCGCGGGCGACGCGCTGATAGTAGGCGGTGTAGTCGTAGGAGGTGAAGGCGTTCTCCGAGCCGCCGATGGCGGCGACGGTGTCGGAGAAGCTGCTGCCGGGATGTTTCGGGGTGCCCTTGAACAGCAGGTGCTCGAGGAAATGGGCGACGCCGGCCTTGCCGGGCTCCTCGTCGGCGGAGCCGACCTTGTACCAGATCATGTGGGTGACGACGGGGCTGCGGTGGTCGGGCACGACGACCACCTCCAGACCGTTGTCGAGGAAGAAATGGCCGACATCGGCGGCCGCGGCGAGACGCGGGGCGAGCGTCGCGAAGAGAAGCGCGACCGCCAGCAGGGCTAGTCGCGCGCATTGTGCGGCCGGGCGGCGTCTCATGCGTGACCTCGACGAGAAAAGTATCGGGCGGCCGCGCGGCGGCCGGTCAATTCCGCGTTATAGGGCGCGGCGGGGCTGCCGGCCACGGGCGGAACGCGAAAGGCGCGCCCGCGGGCGCGCCTCAAATCGTTATTCTGGCTTGAAATCCTGGTCGACGCGGGTCGGCCTGGTGTCGCGGGTGAAGATCGCCGGGCCCTGCTTTATCGGCACCACGGAGTCCGGCGCGGGCTGGCGGAAGCCGACCGGCGGATCGGAGAGATACTCACGCTCCGGCTCGGCGTAGACGGTCTGCGGCAGGTCGGCGGGCGGCGCCCCGGCACCGGCTGCCATCTCGCCCGGCGAGACGGTCCGCGAGGGCGCCTCGTTGGGGATGTACATGGTCTCGCCGTCGCGGTGCTGGTAGCGGCCGCGCTGGCCGGCATTGGCCGCCCACTGCTCGAGCTGCTGCGGCGACAGGACGCGGTTGGCGCGCTCGCGGTTCACGTCCTTGTAGCGGTCGTCCTTCTTGGCGGCTTCCTTGCGGCGCTCCTCGAAGGCGCGGGCCTGGGCGTCGGGATCGTTGGGCCATTGCGGGCCGCGGTCGACGCTCGCGGCATGCGGCTGCTGCAGCGCCGTGCTCGGCGGCATGACCAGCGGCGCGCGCGGCTTGTACTCGATTTCCGGCTTGTCGGGTTCGGCGAGGCCGAGGCTGACGAGCGGATCGAAGGCCGCCTTGCTCGCGCTGCCGCCGTCGAAGCCGGCCATCTCGGAGGACGAGCAGCCGGCGAGCAGGGCGCCCGCGCAAATCAAAACAAGGGCCTTCAGGCCTGAAAATCTCTCGAACATCAGCGAGTTGGATCCCGTCATTTTCCGGTCCGTGCCGCCGATAAGGCGGCGACACCGGCCATGCGCCGTCTGTCGTCCCGATCTATCCGGGATTCTGGGCGCGATTGTGACCGCCGAGGAAGGAGTCATACAACAGACCCGCCACACCGGCAACGATGGCGGCGTCCGCAAGGTTAAACACGTACCAGGAGAAATCGCCCCAGTGGAAGTGGAAGAGGTCGACCACCGCGCCGCGGAATATGCGGTCGATCGCGTTGCCGACGGCGCCGCCGAGGATGAGGCCGAGCGACAGCGCGGCGATACGTCCGGCGGAGCGCCGCATCCACACCGCGATGAGCAGGCAGGCGAGCACGGTAAGGCCGATCAGCACGTAGCGGCCGAGCTCGCCGTCCTGCTGGAACAGGCCGTAGCTGATGCCGTAGTTCCACACCAGCAGGATGTCGAAGAAGCCGGTGACGCGCAGCGGCGGCCGGCCGGCGATGCCGTAGACGTCGACGAACCAGTATTTGCTCGCCTGGTCGAGCGCGAGGACGAGCAGCGCCGCCGTCCAGCCGGCAAGCGGATGGCGGCGCGTCGTCAAGGGCGTCAGGCTTCCAGTCCGGCGGCGGCGCGCTCGCGCATGGCGGCGGCGTCGCGCAGGCTGAGATCGGGATAGTCGGGGTCCTCCCCGACATCCGGCGTGATCTTCCACGAGCGGGCGCATTTCCTGCCCTCGGCGAGGGCAACGAGCACCGCCGCGTCGATCTCGGGCAGGCGGAAGGCGCCTTCCGGCGCCTCGGCGAGCGGGCGCACGGAGAAACCCGAGGTGATCGAGATCTCGGCCATGTCGAGATCGCCGATGGCGGCGAGCAGCGCCTCGTCGGAGAGATAGAGGATGGGGGCGGCGTCGAGGGAGGAGCGGACCCGCTTGTCGCGGCGCTCGACCTCCAGCGCGCCGGTGACCACCCGGCGCACCCGGCGCACCTTCTCCCAGCGCGCGGCCAGCGCGTCGTCGCGCCAGTTCGCCGGGATCTCGTCGAAGGTCTCCAGATGCACCGAGACGTCGTCGCCCGGATTGCGCTCCAGCCACGCCTCCTCGGTGGTGAAGGGCAGCAGCGGGGCGAGCCATTTCACCAGCGCGGAGAAGATGCGGTCGATGACGAGAAGCGAGGCCTTGCGCCTGACGCTCGAGATCGGATCGCAGTAGAGCGCGTCCTTGCGGATGTCGAAATAGAAGGCCGAGAGATCGACGGTGGCGAAGTTGAACAGCGCCTGGCAGATGCGCTTGAAGTCGAAATCGGCATAGGCCTTCTCGACCAGCACGGACAGCCGCGCCAGCCGGTCGAGCATGTAGCGCTCGAGCTCGGGCATGTCCTCGACGGCGACCACGTCGCCCTCGAAATGGGCGAGCGTGCCGAGCATCCAGCGCACGGTGTTGCGCAGCTTGCGGTAGGCCTCGACCGTGGTCTTGAGGATTTCCGGGCCGATGCGCAGGTCTTCCGAATAGTCGGCGAAGGCGACCCAGAGGCGCAGGATGTCGGCGCCCGACTGCCCGATGACCTGCTGCGGGGCGACGATGTTGCCGAGCGACTTCGACATCTTGCGCCCCTCCTCGTCCATGACGAAGCCGTGGGTGAGCACGTCGTCGAAGGGCGCGCGGCCGCGCGTGCCGCAGCTTTCCAGCAGCGAGGAATGGAACCAGCCGCGATGCTGGTCGGAGCCTTCCAGATACATGACGGTGTCGCGGCCGCCGTCGACCTTGCGCAGGCATCTCACATCGTCGCGCTTCTCCAGCACGAAGGCGTGGGTGGAGCCGGAATCGAACCAGACATCGAGGATGTCCATGACCTGCTCCCACTCGGCGGGGTCGTAGGCGTTGCCGAGGAAGCGCTCCTTGGCCCCTTCGGCGAACCAGGCGTCGGCGCCCTCGGCGCGGAAGGCCTCGACGATGCGCTCGTTGACCGCGTCGTCGAGCAGCACCTCGCCGGTCTCGCCGCGGACGAAGACGGCGATCGGCACGCCCCAGGCGCGCTGGCGCGACAGCACCCAGTCGGGCCGCGCCTCGATCATGCCGCGCAGGCGGTTCTGCCCCGCCTTCGGCACGAAGCGGGTGGCGTCGATGGCGTCGAGGGCGCGCGTGCGCAGCGTGTCGCCCGGGCCGTCGATGTCGCGGTCCATATAGACGAACCACTGCGGCGTGTTGCGGAAGATGACCGGCTTCTTGGAGCGCCAGGAATGCGGATACTGGTGCTTCAGCCGGCCGCGCGCGAACAGCATGCCGCGCTCGATCAGCGCGTCGATGACCGCCTGGTTGGCGTCGCCCTTGTCGCCATCGTCGGTGATGACCTGCCGGCCCTCGAAGCCCGGCGCGTCCCTGGTGAAGCGGCCGTCGGGACCGACGGTGAAGGGGATCGTGGTGTCGATGCCGCGGGCTTCCAGCTCGCGCCCGTGGTCCATCCACGCCTCGAAGTCCTCGCGGCCGTGGCCCGGCGCGGTGTGGACGAAGCCGGTGCCGGCGTCGTCGGTGACGTGGTCGCCGGGGATCAGCGGCACGTCGAATTCGTAGCCGCCGCCGAGGCCCTTGAGCGGGTGGGCGCAGACGAATGCCTCCAACTCAGTTGCTGTGACGTCACGCAGCCGCTTGTAGGTCAGCTTCGCCTTGGCGAAGGATTCCTCGGCCAGCGCGTCGGCGAAGACGAGTTTCTCGCCGGCCTGGGGCCCGAAATCATTCTCCGCCCCCGTCACCTCGTAGAGGCCGTAGGCAATCTTCGGCGAGAAGGAGATCGCGCGGTTGCCGGGGATCGTCCAAGGCGTCGTCGTCCAGATGACGACGGAAGCTCCAGCCAAATCGTCAGGACCGAGACCCGAACGCTTCGCAAGAGCACCGATCATTCGCCCGACCGGAAACTTCACCCAGACGGTATCCGACTGGTAGTCGTGGTACTCGACCTCGGCCTCGGCCAGCGCCGTGCGCTCGACCACCGACCACATGACCGGCTTGGAGCCGCGATAGAGCTGGCCGGATTTAGCGAATTTCATCAGCTCGGCGGCGATGGTCGCCTCGGCCTCGAAGCTCATGGTCAGATAGGGATGGGCGAAATCGCCCTCGACGCCCATGCGCCGGAACTCCTCGGTCTGCACCTTCACCCAGTGCTCGGCGAATTCCCGGCACTGGCGGCGGAACTCGTTGACCGGCACCTGGTCCTTGTCGCGGCCCTCGGCGCGGTACTGCTCCTCGATTTTCCACTCGATGGGCAGGCCGTGGCAGTCCCAGCCGGGCACGTAGTTGGATTCGTAGCCCGCCATCTGCTTGGAGCGGGTGACCGCGTCCTTGAGGATCTTGTTCAGCGCGTGGCCGATATGGAGATGGCCGTTGGCGTAGGGCGGGCCGTCGTGGAGGATGTATTTGTCGCGCCCCCTGCCCGCCTCGCGCAGCCGGTCGTAGAGGCCCATGCGGTCCCAGCGGGCGATCAGCTCGGGCTCCTTCTGGGGCAGCCCGGCGCGCATCGGGAAATCGGTCCTGGGCAGGAACAGCGTGTCGGAATAGTCGCGTCCCGCGGTCTCGGTTTTGGTCTCGCTCATCGTCTTCCAGATTTGTCGTCGTGCCGGGCGGCAATCGAACAGGGGCGCCGCGGCATCGGGAGATTCAAGGGTTCACGCAATCGCCCGGCATCCCCGAAACGCCGTTTCTCAGGCGCGGGAAGCCGGGCGGATAATTCGCGGTATCGGCGAAACGGAGCGACGGCAACACATGGCGCGACTTCTAGTGTGCTTCACCGCCCGAGGGAAGCCCCTCAGGAGCGCCGCGAGACCTGGGAGGGAGCGTGCTGGACGCGCTCGCGCATCCACACGAACAGGCCGCTGGCGACGATGACGGCGATGCCGACCCAGCTCCACAGGTCGGGGAAGTCGTTGAACCACCACCAGCCGATGCCGACGGCGCCGACGATCTCGGCGTAGTTGAGCGGCGCCAGCGTCGCGGCGGGAACCCGGATGAAGGCCTGGATCAGCAGGAAGTGGCCGACGGTGGAGATCGCCCCGATGGCCGCGATCATCGCCCATTGCCGGGCGTCGGGGGCGATATAGAGATCGGCGATGCCGCCGGCCCTGGCGACCCCGATGATGAGGCTGAAGATCATGAAGCCGGAAACCGCCGTCCAGTAGTTCATCTGCACCGCCGGGGCGGAGACCGACATCGAGCGCGTCAGCAGCAGATAGGCGGAGAACAGGCAGGCGGTGACGATGGGCAGGATCGCCGCCGGGCCGAAGACGCCGGAGCCGGGCCGGATGATGATCAGCGCGCCGACGAGGCCGATAACCACCGCGACCCAGCGACGCGGGCCGACCGGCTCCTTGAGGAAGATCGCCGAGGCCGCCGTGGTGATCAGCGGCGAGACGAAGAAGATCGCCAGCGCGTCGGCGATCGGCATGTAGACCACGGCGGTGAAGAAGGCGAGGTTGGCGACGGCCATGACGAGGCCGCGCAGCGTCTGCGGGCCGACCGGGCGCGAGATCAGGCCGGAGCGCCCGTAGAGCCAGAGCACCACCGGCAGCATCAGCAGCATCTGCACGAGCTGGCGGCCCCAGGCGATCTGGATCGGCGGCAGCTCGGCGCCGAGAATCTTGGCGGTGGCGTCCATGAAGGGCAGGATGACCATGGCCGCCAACATGCAGAGGATGCCGGCCGCGAGGCGCGGCTCGGAGGGAAGCGGGCTCATGCGACGGCGGGTCCGCCAGCGAGAAAGCGGTCGATGGCGGTTAAGCGCAGCGCGGCGAATGCGGCGCGGGCGGCGGCGCTGTCCTCGTCCATCCGCGCGACCAGCGCGTCGACGCCGTCGAAGCGCATCTCGTCGCGGATGAAGGAGATAAAGGCGATCTCCGGCGAGGTCCCGTAGAGGTCGCCGTCGAAATCGAACAGGAAGGTCTCGAGCAGCGGCGCGCCGTTGTCGAACTGCGGACGCCGGCCGAAGCTGGCGACGCCCGGGAGCACCCTGCCCTCATGGCGCGCGAAGACGGCGTAGACGCCGTGCCGCAGCGTGCATTCGGGGGCGAGCGCCATGTTGGCGGTGGGATAGCCGAGCGTGCGGCCGCGTTTCTCGCCGTGCAGCACCTCGCCGGCGACGAACCAGTGGTAGCCGAGCATCTCGGCCGCCTCGCCGACCGCGCCGTCACCGAGCATGACGCGCACCGCGCTGGAGGAGAACACCGTGCCGCCGTCGTCGCCATGCGCCTCCTCGATGGTGACGCCGAAGCCCATGGCGGGCCCGGCCTCGACCAGCGTCGCCGGCGAGCCGGTACGGCCCTTGCCGAAGTGGAAGTCGAAGCCGGCCACCACATGCGCCGCGGCGAGCCTGTCGCGCAGCACATCGGCGATGAAGTCGTCCGCCGGCATCGCGGCGAGACCGGCGTCGAAGTCCATCTCCACCGCGCCGTCGAGGCCGATGGCCGCGAACAGGCGGCGCTTCTGCAGGCGCGGGGTAAGGCGGAAGATCGGCTTGTCGGGAACGAAGAAGGTGCGCGGATGCGGCTCGAAGGTCAGCGCCAGCGCCTTGCGCCCGGTCTCGCGGGCAATCGAGGTGGCATGGCCGAGCACCGCCTGGTGGCCGCAGTGAACGCCGTCGAAATTGCCGATGGCGACGACGGCGCCGCGCAGCTCCGCGGGCACCGCACCGCCGGCCGAGGCCTGGAAAGGCGAACGCACGGAATGCCTTGGATTCACTCGCCGCGGGCCGGCACGCGGACGATCGCCTCGCCGTCGAGCACCGTGCGGGCGTCGACGAAGCATTCGCAGTGCAGCGTCGCGCGCTGCTTCTCGGTGTCCAGCGACTCGACGGTGACCTTGGCGACGATGACGTCGCCGATCTTCACCGGCGCGCGGAAGTTGAGCGTCTGGGTGATGTAGATCGCGCCGGGGCCGGGCAGCTTGGTGCCGAGCAGCGCCGAGATCAGGCTGGCGGTGTAGAGGCCGTGGGCGATGCGCTCGCGGAACGGCGTCTTGGCGGCGAAATGGTCGCTCAGATGGACGGGATTGTTGTCGCCGGAAAGCTGCGCGAAGCCGATCACGTCCTGCGACATGACGGTGCGCATGATGGTCTCGGACATGCCGACCTCGAGCTCGTCGAAGACGTATCCGAATCCGGGCTTTGCGAGCATCTCCGTCCCCCGCGATTTTGCAGCGCGAAAAACTAGTCCGGCGGCAGGCCGGGCGCAACAGCCCTCGGCGCGTGGCTCCAATGCAGACGCGCGTTAACCGAGTTTTCACCCGCCCCCGCCTAACTTCTCAGGTGAACTGCGAGGCTTGTGTGGCGTGTCCGCGCGCCCTCGCGAAGGGGAATCGGGAGGGGCGCCCCGGGGGGCGGTCCATCAGAACGGGGCGTTTGACATGGCCGTTGATCTTTCGATGCCGGTGCTCGTCGTCGACGATTACAAGACGATGATCCGCATCATCCGCAATCTTCTCAAGCAGCTCGGCTTCAACGAGGTCGACGAGGCCGCCGACGGCACCGAGGCGCTGGAGAAGATGAGATCCCGCAAATACGGCCTCGTCATTTCCGACTGGAACATGGAACCGATGACCGGATACGAACTGCTGAAGCAGGTCCGCAGCGACGAGAGGCTCGGCCGCACGCCCTTCATCATGATCACCGCGGAATCGAAGACCGAGAACGTCATCGCCGCGAAGAAGGCCGGCGTGAACAACTACATCGTGAAGCCGTTCAACGCGGCGACCCTGAAAGCCAAGATCGACGCCGTCTTCGGCGAATGACGCAACGGCCAACGGCCTCGGCGACGATCACGGGCATCAGGGGGTAGGGCGCATGGGCCAGTCCAACGCGGCGATCGCGCCGGTCATCGAATATCTGCAGAATTCGGCCCGCGAGGGCATCGGCGCCAGCGACGTCATCGCGCTGACGCGGCTGATGGCCGCCGCCGTCAATGACGAGGTGGCGCGCGAGAGCGAGACGCTGCATCGCGAATTCCGCGACATCGTCGACCATATCGACGTGATGAAGGAGGAAATCGCCCGCCTGCAGGCCGGCGAGGTCACCCGCAACCGCATCCCGAGCGCCGGCGAAGAACTCCAGAGCGTCGTCGCCTCGACCGAGCAGGCGACCCACCAGATCATGGAGACGGCCGAGGCGATCATGGGCGAGGCGCCCGAAACCCCGGACGAATACCGCGCCTTCGTCGAGGAAAAGCTCATCACCGTCTTCGAGGCCTGCGCCTTCCAGGACCTCGCCGGCCAGCGCATCGCCAAGGTGGTGGAGACGCTGCAGTTCATCGAGACGCGGCTTTCGCGCTTCGCGGCGCATTTCGACGTCGCCGACGCCGAGGGCCATGCCGACGAGGCGGAGAAGTCGCGCGCCGAGCGCAAGGAAGACCTGATCCTGCACGGCCCGTCGGCCGGCGGCGTCTCGCAGTCGGACATCGACGCACTGTTCGACTAGGCCCGCAACGCCTTCGCGCCGACGTCGGCGCATTCCAGCAAGATACGGAAGATCGCGAAGCCGCCTACCAGGCGAGCGCGCCCATCACCGCCTTCGGGGCGACGCCGGCCTCGTCGAACGCCGCCTGCAGCCGGCCGGCGACGGAACTGTCGCGGCCGCCCATCTCCCCGGCATGGATGCCGCCGGCGATGAACAGCGCGTCGACGCCGTAGTCCTCGGCGCCACGCATGTCGGTGCGGATGCTGTCGCCGATAGCGAGGCAGCGCCCGCGCGGGATGTCGCGGCAACCCAACTCCTCCAGCGCGCGAGCGTAGATCGGCGCATGCGGCTTGCCGGCCCAGAGCACGTCGCCGCCGAGGCTCTCGTAGAGGTCCGCCAGCGCGCCGGCGCAATAGACGAGCCGGTCACCGCGCTCGACCACGATGTCCGGATTGGCGCAGACCATGCGCAGCCCGCGCCCGGCGAAGCCGGCGAGCAGGTCGCGATAGTCGTCGGGCGTCTCGTCGTCGTCGTCGAACAGGCCGGTATTGACGATCAGCTCGGCGTCGTCGGCGCCGACGCGGGTGACGTTGAAGCCCTCGAACAGCGACAGGTCGCGCCCCGGCCCGAGATGGAAGATGCGGGCGCCGTCATGGGCCGCGATCTCGCCGCGCGTGATGTCGCCGGAGGAGACGATGACGTCGCGCACGCTGTCGGGCACGGCGAGCCGCGTCAGCATCGACTGCACCTTGTCGGAGGGGCGCGGCGCGTTGGTGATCAGCGCCACCCTGCCGCCGCGCTCGCGGAAGCGGGTGAGCGCGTCGCAGGCCGCGGGCCAGGCGGTCACGCCGTTGTGGACGACGCCCCAGATGTCGCAGAGGGCGATGTCGTAGCGCGACGAGAAGTCGGCGAAATGCTCCAGCCATTCGGCGCTCGCCCGGCTCGCCGGGTCTTTCGGCACGGAACTCACGGGCGGCCTCAGACGGCGTGGGCGACGGGCTGCGCCGCGATGTCGGAGAGGATGTCGGCGCGCACCGGACGCGGCGGCGAGAAGAGCTCGCCCTGGCCGAGCGTCACGTCGTAGTCGAGCAGGTCGACGACGTCGGACTCGCGCTCGATCCTGTCGACGATGAGGTCGATGCCGTCGCGCGCCAGCAGGTCGTGCAGGTCGGCGGGATCGATGTCGGCCTCGCTGCGCGCCGCCTCGCTGAGCAGCAGGGCGGCGGGGATCTTCACGAAGCGCACCTTCTGGTCGGCGAGCGCCTTGGCGTCGAAGTCGAGATGGGTGACGCGGTCCATCGAGAAGCGGAAGCCGAGCTCGGCCAGCGCGTCGAGGCTCGCATGCTCGATGGGGCCGGCGAGATCGAGGGTCTTCTGCGAGAATTCGAAGACGACGAGCGGCGCCAGCGCCTTGTTCTGCTCCATGAATTCGGCGAACTGCTCGAAGAACTTGGCGTCGGCCAGCGACTGCGAGGCGATGTTGCAGAACAGGCCGAACTCGCGGTTGCGGGTCTGCAGGCGGCGCACGACCTGCACCGAGCGGTAGAGCATCATGTTGTCGATGAGCGGCATCAGGCCGGCGCCCTCCGCCGTCTCGAGGAACTCCTCGGGCATGATGAGCTTGCCGTCGGCGCTCTTCAGCCGCGTCAGCGCCTCGTAGTAGCGCACCTTGCGCTGCGGCAGGGTGACGATGGGCTGGAGATGGATCTCCATGCGGCTCTCGTTCACCGAGTCGCGCACCAGATCGGTGAACTCGGCATCGTCCATGCCGGCGAAGGCGCCGGTGCGGGTCTGCTTCGCCTTCTTCTTCTCCGGCTTCGCGCCGCCCTTCGCCGCCGCCGGCGCCGGCTTGGTCTCGGCGACAGTGGCGACCGGTCCCGAGGCAAGCGTGTCGGCGACCTGGCGGACGAGCGTCTCGACGAGGCGGATCTCCGCCGTCAGCGGGCTGACCTTGTCGGCGACGGCGTCCTCGATGTTGTTGAGCAGCCGCGTCTCGCTGGTGCCGAGGCGCTCGTGCACCTCGCCGACCTCGCGGGCCAGCCGCGAGGTGACGGTGCTGAGATCCTCGAGCCGCTCGATGAAGCCGCTGCGCTCGCGCGCCCGCGCGCTGACGAACTGGCCGAGCACCATGACCAGCAGCGCGGCGACGCCGATCCAGCCGGCCTCGCCGATGGGCAGGCCCGCCTTCATGTAGAGCACCGCCGCCAATGACGACGCGATGGCCACCATCGACAGGGCGATCAGCCAGTTGAAAAAGCGGTTCATCAGGACCCCGGTTCCCCCGATTCGCGAATCTTGCACGCGTTGGCGGCGGTTAACAACCGTGGCCAAGGCCGGTCAACGGCCGCCGGTGACGTCGATGATGGCGCCATTGACGTAGGAGGCGGCGTCGGAGGCGAGATAGAGGATGAGGTCGGCGCATTCGTCGGCGGTTCCCGGCCGCTGCATCGGCACGCCGGCGGCGAGCTTGCGCGGCCGGTCGGGGTCGCCGATGTCGGCGTGGATGTCGGTCTCGATCAGGCCGGGGCGGATGGCGTTCACCCGGATGCCCTCGCCGCCGACCTCCTTCGACAGGCCGATGGTCAGCGTGTCGATGGCCGCCTTGCTGGCGGCGTAGTCGACATAGTCGTTGGCCGCGGCGAGCCTCGCGGCGGCCGAGGAGACGTTGACGATGGTGCCGCCGCGGCCGCCCTTCGCGGTCGACATGCGGCGCACCGCCTCGCCGGCGGCGAGAAAGGCGCCGACGACATTGATCGCGAAGATGCGGCTGATACGCGGCGCGTCGAGCTGGTCGACCCGCGCGGCGCGGGCGACGATGCCGGCATTGTTGACGAAGCAGTCGAGCCGGCCGAAGCGCTCCTCGACCTCGCGGAAGAGCCGGGCGACATCGTCGGCCTCGCCCATGTCGGCGGCGAAGACCGCGGAGTCGCCGCCCGCCCCGCGCACGGCCTCCGCGGCGCTGTCGGCCGCAGCCTGGTCGGCGCGGTAGTTGATCGCCACGTCATAGCCGGCACGACCCGCCGCGATCGCCGTCGCCCGGCCGATCCCGCGGCTGCCACCGGTAATCAGCATCAGCTTCCTCGCCACGCAATTCCTCCCTCGTTTCCCGCCCGATTTTAGCCTTTTCCCGCTCCGGGACGCGGCCGGGCGGACCATGGCAAAGCTTTCTTTACCCTGTTGGGCGAAAGTTCGGAAACCGCAGGGGACAAGAAACGGCAGCATCGGGAGCAGCGGTGGAATGAGTTTTTCGGAGCGCGGCGGCATCATTCGAATTGCCATCGCAGGCGGCGATCCGGTCTTTGCGCGGCGTCTCGCCGAGAAGCTGCCGCAGCTTCTCGACGGGCAGGCGTCCGTGAAGGCGCTCGATACCGCCGCCGACCTTCTCAAGGCCGGCTCCATCGGCGCGGTCGACATCGCACTCGTCGACCTGTCGCTCGACGACAAGACGCTGACCGTGATCGGCGAGGCGGCGCAGACCATTCCCTGCGTCATCGCGCTGTCGGACGGCGGCTCGGTGCGCCAGGCGGTGGCGGCGATGCGCCGCGGCGCCGCCGATTTCCTGATCAAGCCCATCGCCTTCGACCATCTCGCCGACCGCATCATCGCCGCCAACGAGAAGCGCGTCGCGACGCCAAGGCCGGCGACCCGCGAGGCGGAGCGCGACGAGGCGGATTTCGAGGGCTTCATCGGCCGCTCGGCGGCGATGGCCGGCGTCTACCGGCAGATCGGCCGCATCGCGCCGGCGCGCGGGCCGGTCTTCATCACCGGCGAGAGCGGCACCGGCAAGGAAGTCTGCGCCAGCGCCATCCACGCACGCTCCAACAATTCGGGCGGGCCGCTGATCGCCATCAACTGCGCGGCGATCCCGCGCGACCTGATCGAGAGCGAGCTGTTCGGCCATGTGCGCGGCGCCTTCACCGGCGCCGGCGACGACCGGCCGGGCGCCGCCGAACTCGCCGACGGCGGCACGCTGTTCCTCGACGAGATCTGCGAGATGGACCTGGCGCTGCAGACCAAGCTGCTGCGCTTCGTGCAGACCGGCAGCTTCCGCCGGCTCGGCGATACCCGCGAGCGCAGCGTCGACGTGCGGCTGGTCGCGGCGACCAACCGCGACCCGCTGCGCGAGATCCAGCTCGGCAATTTCCGCGAGGACCTCTACTACCGGCTGCACGTGCTGCCGATCCACCTGCCGCCGCTGAGGATGCGGCAGGAGGACATCATGCCGCTGGCGGAAGCCTTCCTCGACCGCTACGCGGCGGCGGAGAACCGCAGCTTCGTGCGCTTCGCCGCCGACGCCGCGGAGGCGCTGACGGAATTCGCCTGGCCGGGAAACGTGCGGCAGCTCGAAAACGTCATCCAGCGCATCGTCGTGCTGAACGACGGCGACACGATCACCGCCGACATGCTGCCGGCCTCGATCCCCGGCGCGCCGATGGCGACAGGCGAGGCGGGACCGGCAACCCTCGAGCCGGCCGGCGGGATGGAGCCGCTGTGGCAGCAGGAGAAGCGCATCATCGAGCAGGCGATCCTGCGCTTCGGCGGCAATATCGCCAAGGCGGCGGCCGCCCTCGAGGTCAGCCCCTCGACCATCTACCGCAAGCGGCTCGGCTGGCAGCACGCCTGAACCCGGCAAAAGCCGGTCAGCCGCCGCGCGGCCTTTCGAATATCTGCTCGCGCAGCACCGGTCCCCACTGGTCGCCGTCATATTCGCCGACCAGCGCGAAGCCGCGCGTCTCGTATAGATGCCGCGCCGCGTCGAGGCCGCGAAAGGTCCACAGCCTGACGGCCGCGAAACCGCTCGCGTCGCAGAAGCCCAGCGCCGCGTCGAGCAGCAGCCTGCCGGCGCCGGTGCCGCGCGCCATGTCGTCGACGATGAACCAGCGCAGATGGGCGACACCGCCGCCGAGATCCTCGCCGTCGATGGCGATGCCGCCGGCGATGCGGCCGCCGGCGCGGACATGCCAGAGCCGGTTCCCCGGCGATGCGAGGCGGGGCACGAATTCGCCGAGGCCGTTCGCGACGTGCGCCTCGAAGGCGGCACCGAGCGACGTCTCGCGGCTGTAGTAATCGGCATGCATGGCGACGATCCGCGCCACGAGGCCCGGCGCGTAGTCGTCGCGAAGTTCAAGGCGCGGCGCGGACGAGCCGGCGGCGCGGCTCGCGGCGAGCGCGCCGGCATAGGCCTCGAGCCCGCCCGCCACGCTTTCGCGCTCCTCGCCGCCGAGCCGGTCGAGCGCATCGGCGACGCGGCGCTCGGCGGTGCGGGTGATGGCGGCGTAGCGGCGCTGCCCGACGGCGGTCAGCCGCAGCAGCCTGCTGCGACGGTCCTCGGCCGGGGCGCGGTCGATCAGCCCGGCATCGGCCAGCGAGGCGACGAGGCGGCTGACGGTCGATTTCTCCAGCAGCAGGCGATCCGAAAGCGCGCTCGCGGTGATCGTCCCCGACAGCCCGGTCTCGACGATGGCGTGGACGGCGGAGGCCGAGAGCCGCGTTCCGGCGAGGCCGGATCGCAGGAAGCCGAGCTCGCGCACCATGCGGCGCGAGGCGTCGCGAACCCTGTCGACCGTGTCGGCCATCGGCGCCCTCCTATTAGTTGTATGATACAACTATTATCCGACACGCCGGCCGATTTCAAATCGATGCGGGCAGGAAAGCCGCGAGGCGGGCCACCTTCCGGGGCTATGCCTCGATCCGCACCTTGTCGGGATAGAAGGCGAGATGGCCGCCTATGGCGGCGACGCCGGCATGCGGCGTCTCGTAGCTCCACACCGCGGCGGGGATGGTGTCGCCGCCGACGATGTCGAAATAGGCCGCAGCCCCCTTGTAGGGGCACCAGGTCTCGCGCTCGACCTTGCGCAGGAGTTCCATGCGGGCGTCGGCGCGCGGCACGTAGAAGACCGGCGGATAGCCGGCCTCGCGCAGCACCAGCGCGGCCTCGGTGCGAGCGATCTCGCGGCCGCCGGCGCTGATCGCGACGGTGCCGCGATGCGGTTCGATCACTATCGGATGGTCGGGCCCGGGTTCCTTGACGATGCGGTTCATCGATCCTGATCCTCCCGCGTGGAGCCGGCGAGAAGGCCGGTCGCCATCAACAGGAGATAGGCCATCGCGATGACGATGGGGAGCCCCACCGGCCCGACGGCGTCCATCGCCGCGCCGGTGGCCGCCGACCCGACGAGGGCGAACAGCCCCCACATGACGCCGAAGGCGGCGTTGGCGGCGACGAGCTCGCGGCCCTTCAGCCGCTGGCCGATGACGACCAGCGCGATGGTGTAGACGCCGAAGGCGGCCGCACCCCAGACCACCAGGTAGACGACGCCGAAAACGCTCGAAAGGTCGACGAAGCCGATGAGCGCGCTGCCGACGACGATGACGGCGGACAGGAGGACGATGAGGACGCGCCTGCGCATGCGGTCGGCGAGCCAGCCGATCGGCAGCTGCAGCAGCGCGTTGCCGGCGATCAGCGCGGTGAGCGTCAGCGTCGCCGCCCGCTCGCTCAGGCCCCGCTCCTGGGCGTAGACGACCCAAAGCGCCAGCGTCGCGCCGTCGAAGGCGGCGAAGGCGGCGACCGCGACCATCGGCAGCGCCATCATCACGATGACCCGGCGATAGAGCGCGGCGGTGCTTCCCGGCAGCGGCTCGCGGGCGTCGCGCAGGCTGCGCAGCATCCACATCGGCAGGCCAAGCAGCGCGATGACGAGGGCGACGGTGCCGTAGGCCTGGAAGCCCGACACGCCGAGCACCGGCACCAGCAGCGGGCCGGCGGAGAAGGTCAGCGCGATCACCGAGGTGTAGATGGCGATGACCCGGCCGCGCCGGGAATCGTCCACCGCCTCGTTTATCCAGGTCTCGCCGACGACGAAGATGATGTTGTTGAAGAAGCCGAGCAGGAAGCGCAGCGCGAACCACGCCGGCACCCACTCGACGAGGGCGAAGCCGAGGATCGAGGCGGCCATGCCGAAGAGGCTGGCGAAGGCGGCGGGCCAGCGCCCGAAACGGGCGACGATGGCCGGCAGGAAGATCGCGTTGGCGACGATGCCGAAGCCGTTCATGGCGCCGAGCCAGCCGATCAGGCTCGCCGAGGCGCCGCGATTCTGCATGTTCAGGGTCACCGCCGGATAGATGAAGCCGATGGCCAGCGCCCATGCGGCGATCATGCCGATGGCGACGACGATGACCCGCGAGGCGGGTAGCTGCCTTGCAATCGCATGCGTGGACATTCGGCGTTTCCCGGACGATTGTGCCGCCGCTTCGCGCGACCGGCGTTTCGTCCACCTATCGGAGGCCGTAGGCGGGGCCAAGAGGCATCCCGTTCGAGCTGCCATGCGGCCGGGGCAGAGCGGAGATGCGGAACGGGGAGGCGACGTGGATCAAGCAACAAGCCTGCGCCTTGCGCCGGTGATGGCCGTCGTCGGCTCGATCGCCGTCCTGTCGGGCATGGACGCGATGATCAAAGGCTACGGCACCGGCATGTTCGTGGTGCAGATCATCTTCCTGCGCATGCTGTTCGGGGCGGCGGCGGGCGCCGGCATGTTCCTCGCCAGCGGGCCGCACAAGCTGACCCGCAAGGCCTTCTCCGACAATCTGCTGCGCGGCTTCGTGATGCTGTTCGCCGGCGGCGGCTTCTTCTACGCGATCACCGTGATGCCGCTGATGGAGGCGGTCACCATCTCCTTCGTCGCGCCGATCTTCGTGGTGCTGCTGGCGCGGCCGATCCTCGGCGAGCCGGTGACGGCGAACGCCGTGATCGCCGTCGGCGTCGGCTTCGCCGGCGTCGGGATCATCGCCTCGGCGGGGTTCTCCAGCGACAAGCTGAACGTGCCCGGCGTCCTCGCGGCCCTCGGCTCGGCCTTCATGTACGCGCTCGGCCTGGTGCTGCTCAGGCACCATTCGCGCTCGCATTCGGTGCCGGTGCTGGTGTTCGTGCAGAACACGCTGATGCTGTGCATCGTGACGCCGATCGGCCTGTGGTTCTGGGAGCCGGTGGAGATGGAAACGATGGCCGGCTTCTGCGGCATCGGCATGCTGGCGATCGCCGGCCACTGCATGATGGCGTGGGCCTTCTCGCGCGCCGAGGCCGGCAAGCTGGCGCCGATCGAATACACCAACCTGGTCTTCGCCGGCCTGCTCGGCTGGATCTTCTTCGCCGAGGTGCCGCCGGTCGCCACCGTGTTCGGCGCCCTGCTCATCGCGCTTGCCTGCTGGCTGGCCAACCGGCCGGGGCGGATGGTGGTGCGCGCCGTGCAGCCGGGCAAGCGGGCCGCCGGTTAACCATATCGGGGCTCAGGCGGCGCCGGCGCAAAAAATACGCCGCCGCGGCCGCCCGCGCCCCTTGACGGTGGAAAGCGCCGTCATTATTTCCTCGGCGCATCTGTTAGCACTCGGCTGATGCGAGTGCCAGCAGCCGGTTCAAGACATAAAACGCAAGTCTCAAAAGGGAGCTGCACCATGCAATTCCGTCCCCTGCACGACCGAGTCGTCGTGAAGCGCATCGACGAGGAAGAGAAGACCGCCGGTGGCATCATCATCCCCGACACCGCGAAAGAGAAGCCGAGCCAGGGCGAAGTCGTCGCCGTCGGCCCCGGCGCGCGCGATGACGATGGCGACCGCATTCCGATGGACGTCGCCGCCGGCGACATCATCCTGTTCGGCAAGTGGTCCGGCACCGAGGTCAAGATCGACGGCGTCGAGTACCTGATCATGAAGGAGTCCGACATCATGGGTGTCGTCTCCTCCAAGTCGAAGGCCAAGAAGGCCGCCTGAAGCCCGACCGCTTCGAGGCGGCTTCTTGCTGCCCGCGACCACATGAATTCCACACGAAAGGAAACGTAAATGTCTGCGAAGGAAGTGAAATTTTCGCGTGACGCTCGCGAGAAGATGCTCAAGGGCGTCGACATTCTCGCCAACGCCGTGAAGGTGACGCTGGGTCCGAAGGGCCGCAACGTCGTCATCGAGAAGTCGTTCGGCGCGCCGCGCATCACCAAGGACGGCGTCACCGTCGCCAAGGAGATCGAGCTCGAGGACAAGTTCGAGAACATGGGCGCCCAGATGGTCCGCGAGGTCGCCTCGAAGACCAATGACATCGCCGGCGACGGCACCACGACGGCCACCGTCCTCGCCCAGTCGATCGTGAAGGAAGGCGCCAAGGCGGTTGCCGCCGGCATGAACCCGATGGATCTCAAGCGCGGCGTCGATCTCGCCGTCGTCGAGGTCGTGAAGGATCTCGCCAAGCGCTCCAAGAAGATCAAGTCGAGCGAGGAAGTCGCCCAGGTCGGCACCATTTCCGCCAATGGCGAGCGCGAGATCGGCCAGATGATCTCCGAGGCCATGCAGAAGGTCGGCAACGAGGGCGTCATCACGGTCGAGGAAGCCAAGTCGCTCGAGACCGAGCTCGAGGTCGTCGAGGGCATGCAGTTCGACCGCGGCTACCTGTCGCCCTACTTCATCACCAACGCCGAGAAGATGGTCGCCGAGCTCGACGACCCGTACATCCTCCTGCACGAGAAGAAGCTCTCGAACCTGCAGGCGATGCTGCCGGTGCTCGAGGCGGTCGTGCAGTCCAGCCGTCCGCTGCTGATCATCGCCGAGGACGTCGAGGGCGAGGCCCTGGCGACCCTCGTCGTCAACAAGCTGCGCGGCGGCCTCAAGGTCGCGGCCGTCAAGGCGCCGGGCTTCGGCGATCGCCGCAAGGCGATGCTCGAGGACATCGCCACGCTGACGGGCGGCCAGGTCATCTCCGAAGACCTCGGCATCAAGCTCGAGAGCGTCACGCTGGCCATGCTCGGCCGCGCCAAGAAGGTCTCGATCACCAAGGAAGAGACCACCATCGTCGACGGCGCCGGCAAGAAGAAGGACATCGAGGCGCGCGTCAACCAGATCAAGGCGCAGATCGAGGAGACCACCTCCGACTACGATCGCGAGAAGCTCCAGGAGCGTCTGGCGAAGCTGGCGGGCGGCGTGGCGGTGATCCGCGTCGGCGGCGCCACCGAGGTCGAGGTGAAGGAGCGCAAGGACCGCGTCGATGACGCCCTCAACGCGACCCGCGCGGCCGTCGAGGAAGGCATCGTTCCGGGCGGCGGCGCCGCCCTGCTGCGGGCCAAGGTCGCGGTCTCCAAGCTGTCGAACGCCAATGCCGACATCCAGGCCGGCATCAACATCGTGCTGAAGGCGCTCGAGTCGCCGATCCGCCAGATCGCCGAGAATTCCGGCGTCGAGGGCTCGATCGTCGTCAACAAGGTGTCGGAGAACAAGTCCGACAGCTACGGCTTCGACGCCCAGAACGAGGAATACAAGGATCTCGTCACCGCCGGCATCATCGACCCGACCAAGGTCGTGCGCACGGCGCTGCAGGACGCGGCCTCGGTCGCCGGCCTGCTGATCACCACCGAGGCGATGATCGGCGAGCTGCCCAAGAAGGACTCGCCGGCGCCGGCGATGCCGGGCGGCGGCATGGGCGGCATGGACTTCTAAGTCCGGCCACCCCGCGAAAGACATGCGAAGGGGCGGCCTCGGCCGCCCCTTTTTCTATTCAGAGCCTTGCCCTTTTCTTTCAGAGCCTTGCCTTGGCATTGTCGCCGATATCCGGCTCGCGGTCGGTGACGGTGGCGAGGAGCATCTCGGCGTAGCTCGCGAGCTTACCCGAGGTCTCCCAGTATTCGCCGAATTCCGGGCGGATGGTGATCAGCCGGATGGCCGGGTCGTCGGGTCCCTCCCACCAGGCGCCGGACTCAAGCGACCACAGATCGGCGATCTTCTCGCGATCATTGCTGATCGAGGCGCGGCCGCTGACCGAGACATAGGCGTCGTCGGTGTCGGCGAAGACGAGGCAGACCTGCGGATGGGCGCGGATCTCCTCGTCCTTGTGGCGGCTCTCGTCGGTGAGGCAGTAGACGGCCTCCTCCTCGCGCTCGACATAGGCGCCCATCGGGCGGGCCCTGAGCGCGCCGTTGTCGCGCGTCACCAGCATGCAGATCGGCATGTCGTCCATCAGTTCCCAGATCTTCTCGGCGTTCGAGCGCGCCATCGCGTGCACCTCCGGCTGTTCCGCGTGTTCGGGGACAAACGCGGGCCCGGAGGGCTTCGTTCCGACAACGCGCCCCGCTGATTGTTGCGAGACAGCGAACAGAAGGTTCAGGAACCCCTTATTGTTCCGCTGGATACGCTGACACAGATATGCGCTGCGGCCGCAACCTGGCGCGCGACCACGAACCAGAGACAACAAGGATCATTCCAATGGACAGTCTTCGTCCCCTCGCCGCGCTC